>NYZC01000030.1 GCA_002686995.1 Phycisphaeraceae bacterium
CGAATCGTCCGTTGGCAAGGAGGCCGAAGCAGGCGATGTCGCTGTGCATCGTCGATGGAGGCCGACGCCGCCAACGGGCGATGCAGCCGGTCGACGCCACGCAGAGTTTTGAGACAGAGCCTAAGTCCGCTCAGCGATCGGGGGACGTGCCACGTGCCGTCGGGAAACGGAAGGGGAAGGGCTGTTCGCCTCACGTCCAGCCCAGTGCATAGAACACCGAAGTGAAAACAAGGTCGGTCAGGATGATCAGGAGAATCGAGAGGACCACGGTGCGCGTCGTTGCGAGCCCCACGCCGGCGGCGCCGCCGCGGACCGAAATGCCGTTGTAGGAGGCGATCGTGCCGATGATCCCGCCGAAGGCGAGGGCCTTGACGAGGCCCGTCAGGAAGTCGGCGACGTCGAGCTGCTCGATCGTGCTGTGGATGTAGACGCCGGAAGGGATCGCCAGGAGCGTCACGCCGATCATCCAGCCGGCGAAGATCGCGACGAGATTCGCAAACGTCGCCAGGACGACCATGCTCAGTGCGGTCGCGAGCACGCGCGGCACGATCAGGAACCGGACCGGGTTGAGCGCGTGCGCCTCGAGCGCTTCGATTTCCTCGCCCACCACCATCGTGCCCAGCTCCGCGGCGATCGAAGCCCCGGCGAAGCCCGTCAGCACGATCGCGCTGACGAGCGGTCCGAGCTCGCGCACCACCGCGATCGCGATGATGTTCGCCACCGTCTCGGTCTGCCCGAACTGGGCCAGCGGCGGCGCCATCTGCAGCGCGAGGATGAGACCGATCGCGCCGCTGATCAGCGTGATGACCCCGACGGACCGCACGCCGACGCGGATCACCTGGGCGTAGAAGCCGCGCCGGCCGAAGCGCACACGGCGCAGGACGAGGCTGCGCCAGATCCAACGGATGATCTCCACCTGGAGCAGAAACACGCCGCCGACGTACGCGGTGCCGTTCACGACCTTCGCGCCAAGGGCCTCGACGAGCCGGCGCGGGCCCGCAACGCGCGATGTGGTGTCGGCGGTGTCCATCTGGGAAATCCGTAGCTGAAGTCGCCGGACTTCAGGGGAGGAGCGGGGTCTTCGATCGCGAGGCGCTCAGCGTTTCGATGCATCCCGCCAGGGGCTCGCCGCACTCGGATCCCGCCACCCGCGTCGCGTCACGTCTGCCCGCTCAGTTCTGACATTCTGCCTTCTGCCTTCTGCCCCGCTCACACCTTCACCGCCGCATCCACGTCGTCGGCAATCGAGAAGACCATGTCGAGACGCGAGATCTCGAAGATGCTCCGCACCTTGTCGCGCAGACCGCAGAGGACGAGCTTGCTCTCGCTCTTGCGCTGGTGCTGCAGGACCTCGACGAGGGTCGCGACGCCGGAGCTGTCCATGAAGGACACCTCGCTCAGGTCGATCACGAGTCGATCCACGCCCCCGTCGAGGATCTCGACCAGCTCCGCGCGCAGCTGGGGCGACCGGATCAGGTCGATCTCGCCTTCCAGCGCGATGACCAGCCCGTCATCGATCGGATCGCGGCGCTGGATCACGCCGCCGGGATCGGACATGTCGCGTCTCCTCGTTCGCCGCCGGCTCCGGAGCCGACTCGGCGTATTTTCTCATTCGCAGCCGCACGCCGCGGCCGTCTTCGCGATGCACGTACTCCACCTCGTCCATGGTCTGCCGGATGATGTGCACGCCCAGCCCTCCCGGGCGCACCTGGTCGAGCGCTCGCGACTTGATCGACGCCAGGTCGACGTCGGGGCACTCGTCCTCGATCTCGATCTCGATGCCCTCGCGCCCGGGATCGTCGACGCCGGTGAACCGGATCCAGATCGGGCCGTCGCCCCGCCCCTGGTAGCCGTGGTTGATCACGTTCGCGACGGCCTCGCCCGTGGCCAGCGCCAGCTCCGCGCAGGTCGCCTCGGCCAGTCCCCTCGCCCGCGCCGCCGATTCCATCGCCGCGCGGACCGCACAGACGTACCGAGGGTCGCTGGAAATCTGGATCTCGAGATCGGGGCCGCCGGCCATAGGCTTGATCACTCGGTCGCCGGAATGCCGCCGCGGCGATACGCTTCGGTCCAGCGTTCCACGGCGGCGCGTCGCCCGTGCAGAGGCGCGTAGGGATTGTAGCCGAGTCGGTCACCGGTGATGCGTTCGAGCGCGACGATGGCGAACATGCGCACGGCGGGGTCATCATGGTCGAGCTGCTCGATGAGATGGGGAATCGAATCGTGATCGGCGTCCGAACCGGCCCGCACGATCGCGTAGAGCTTCGAGGCCGGATCGTCGGAATGAAACCCGCCGTCCCGTGCAGGCGGCGGCGCGCATCCGAGAAGCAGGAGGCAGAAGATGATCTGCAGCAGGCGCATGGCCGTCATCGTATCAGGCCCAGGATGGGATATCGGGTTGGGGTGCGGGCGATGGGATGAGGTCGGTGCGGATCGTGACCGCCATGGCATTCGACCCGCGGGCCCACGCCGCGCGGTTCGCCGTTGGCTGGCGAACCGTGGGCGTCAGCCGGCGTCAGCCGGCGTCAGCCCACGGGACTGATGTGCGGCACTTCGGACACGCGCGGCGTCGCGTGCCTCCGCCCGGTACTCTGTACCCATGATCTCGCTGTCCGACCGCATTCTCGACAGGCCGGCCCCGCGTCGCACGAAGCCGCCATGGCTCAAGGCGAAGCTTCCCGGCGGGCCCGGATACCAGCGGCTGCGCGGGATCATGGACACGCACCGGCTTCACACGGTCTGCGAGTCGGCGCGGTGCCCGAACATGGGTGAATGCTGGGAGCGCGGCACCGCGACCATCATGATCCTCGGCGACGTGTGCACGCGATCGTGCGGATTCTGCCACATCGCCACGGGCCGCCCGCAGCGCCTGGACACCGACGAGCCGCGCCGCGTCGCCGAGTCGGCGGCGCTGATGAACCTTCGACACATCGTGATCACCTCGGTGAATCGCGACGAGCTGCCGGACGGCGGCGCCGCGATCTGGGCCGAGACGATCCGGCGCATTCGCGACGTCGCGCCCCGAACGGCGATCGAGGTGCTGATCCCTGATTTCCAGGGCGACCTCGACGCGCTGGGCGTCGTGATCGATGCCCGGCCCGACGTGCTCAACCACAACATGGAGACGGTGCGGCGCCTCTACCGAACCGTCCGTCCGCAGGCCCGGTACGAGCGCTCGCTCGAGCTGCTCGCACGGTCGAAGGCCTCGGGCCTTGCGACCAAGACCGGCATCATGGTCGGCATCGGCGAGCGCGACGAGGAGATCGAGCAGCTCATGCGGGACGTCGTCGGCGCGAAGCACGGGGCCCCTGCGCCCTCCTGCGACATCCTGACGATCGGCCAGTACCTGCGGCCCACCGCGGAGCACTTGCCGATTCACCGCTGGATCACGCCCGCGCAGTTCGACGCGTACCGCGATCTCGGCCGCAAGATCGGTTTCGGTCACGTCGAGTCCGGCCCGCTGGTCCGGTCGAGCTACCACGCGGATGACCAGGTGCTTCAGCTGCGCTGAAGCATTCCGTTTGTTCCGTTTAATCCGTCTATTGGTTATTCGTTATTTCGGAGCGCCGGGCGGGCCGAGCACCTCCGAAAATAACAAGTAACCAATAGACGGATTAAACGGAACAAACGGAATGATGCCGGCTTGCCCGGGCCGACATCCCCCGCTATACTCCCCGCTCGTCCGAGTCCTGCCGCTCGGCCTCGAAGCGCGTGCCTCGAGGTCCCGAAGCACGGGTGCTTGCCCGGCCACCGAGTGGCGACCAGGAGACCGTGGTCACATGGCGGAGTCCCCCACCAAGCTCTACGAGGGCATGTTTCTGCTCAATCAGCAGGCCGTGGCGAACGATTTCGGCGGCGCCATCGATTTCCTGAAGCAGGTTTTCGAGCGTGCCGAGGCCGAGGTCGTCGCCATGCGCAAGTGGGATGAGCGGCGCCTCGCCTACACGATCCGCGGCCAGAAGCGAGGCACCTACATCCTCATCTACTTCCGCGCCCGCGGCACCCAGATTCCGAATATCGAACGTGACTGCAATCTCTCCGAGCAGGTGCTCCGCAACATGATCGTGCGGGCCGAGCACGTCGGCGAGACCGAGCTGGAGCTCGCGAAGAAGGACTCGGAGACGACGCTCGAAGCCACCCCGCGGCAGGATGACAGGCCCCTCGCGTCCCCGACCGCCGTCGAGACCCCGGCGCCTGCTGCCGAGCCGGTCGCGGCCGCGGCCCCGGACGCCAACACCGCGACCGCGACCGAACCGGCCGCAGCGCCTGAAAAGTCGGACTGATTCGCCACACGGAGACCGATCATGCCGAATCTCAACCGCGTCATGCTGATGGGGAACCTGACTCGCGACCCGGAGCTGCGCTACCTTCCGAGCAACACCGCGGTGGTGAACTTCGGGATGGCGATCAATCGGCGCTGGCGCAGCCAGGAAGGCGAGCAGCGCGAGGAGACGACCTTCGTCGATTGCGCCGCGTTCGGTCGCACCGGCGAGGTCATCCACCAGTATGTGAAGAAGGGCCGGCCGATCTACGTCGAGGGCCGACTCCGCCTCGAGCAGTGGCAGGACAAGGAAAGCGGCGGCAACCGGTCCCGGCTGTCGGTGATCGTGGAGAGCTTCGAGTTCCTCGACAGCCGCGGCGGCGGCCAGGACGCCGGCGGCGCTCCCTCGGGTCGCGGCCAGTCCGAACCGGCGTACGATCCGGGCAAGGGCGCCCACCAGCCCGTCGAGGAAAGTGACATTCCGTTCTGAACGCGCGGACGCATTCGATGAAGACTATCAAGCTGCTGCTGACGACCAACGTGGAAAACCTCGGCATCGTGGGCGAAGTCGTCCAGGTGAAGCCAGGGTTCGCCCGCAACTACCTCCTGCCCCGCGGCATGGCCGCCGACCCGACCGATGGCAACATCGCGCGACTGGCCGAGCGGCGCAAGGAGGTCGAGGAGCAGATGAAGAAGCTGCGGTCCGAGCAGGAGGCCATGATCACCCGCATGAAGGAGGTGGAGGTCACGCTGATGCGCAGCGCCAACGAGCAGGGCGTCCTGTTCGGCGGCGTGAGCCAGCACGACATCGCCGAAGCCATCCGGGAGGAGGGCTACGCGATCGAGGACCGCGCCGTCCGCGTCGGGGAGCAGATCAAGCGCCTCGACTCCTACGAGATCCCCATCGTCCTCGCGAACGATCTCAAGACCGAAATCAAGCTGTGGGTCGTCTCCGACAAGCCGGCCGAACAGCTCAATCCTGAGGGCGAAGGCGAAGAAGGCGAAGGCGAATCGGAGGAAGCTCCCGAAGGGGAAGGCGCCGAGGAAGCCGCGGTCGCCGAGAGCTGATCGCTCTGCCTCACCCGAATACGCCATGAATCACGTCGGCGAACCGCGCGGCGTCAGCCCGCGGGTTTGAGGGCAAGTGTGTTCAATGCGCCTCGAGCCCGGGGTCGTCCTTTGCGTCATCCACCCCCGGCTGACGCCGGAGGTACGCCGTGCGCGCGGTATCTGCACAGGCCTACGACGCGGCCTGGGTCGCCGGCGCCGCGTCGCCCGCGCCTTCCTCTTCCGCCTTCGAATCGCTCGGATACGCCACGCGCCCGTGGTGAATGGCGCATAGCGTCTTGGTCAGCGACTCCTCGATGCGGTGAAGATCCGAAAGCGTGAGCTGGCACTGGTCGAACTGGCCGTCCATGAGCCGCTTCATCGCAAGCTGGTGGACGAGCTGCTCGAGACGGACCGGGGTCGGCTCCGCGAGCGTGCGGGCCGCGCTCTCGATCGTGTCGCAGAGCATGATGATGGCCGCTTCCTTCGTCTGCGGCTTGGGGCCGGGGTAGCGATACTCGAACTCGCTGGGACACGCGCGATCGGGGTCGGCTTCGCCCTGCTTGATCGCCGCGTGGTAGAAGTACTCGACCAGCGTCGTGCCGTGGTGACTCTCGATGAAGTGACGGATCGAGGTAGGCAGGTGGTATTCCCGCGCCATCTCCGCGCCGTCCTTCACGTGGCCGACGATGATCAGCACGCTCATCGCCGGCGACAGCTTATCGTGACGGTTCGGCCCGCCGCCCTGATTCTCGACGAAGTACATGGGCTTGTTCATCTTGCCCACGTCGTGGTACATCGCGCCGACGCGACAGAGCAGCGCGTTGGCGCCGATGCGCTCGGCGGCGGCCTCGGCCATGTCCGCGATGCGCAGGCTGTGCTGGTACGTACCCGGCGCCCGCTCCGCCAGGCGGCGCAGCAGCGGGTGCGACGCGTCGTTGAGTTCCTTGAGCGTCATCGAGGTCGACACCTTGAACAGCCACTCGATGCCGGGCAGCACACCCTGGACAAACAGCCCGGTGACCAGCCCGGTCGACAGGGCGATCACCGCGTCACTCAACAACCACTCCCACGCGCCGGCAAAGTGCATGGGCCGGCCCATGACGCCGACCATGGCGACCACCGCCGCCATGGCCAGGCCCGACCATAGCCCCGCCAACACCAGCTTCGACCGCGTGCGTACGTCGCGCAGTTGGGCCACCGCACAGCACACACCCACCAGCAGCACCATGCCGAACGAGATCGGCAGGTTCAAGCTGATCATCACCAGCAG
>NYZC01000031.1 GCA_002686995.1 Phycisphaeraceae bacterium
CAGCTTCGACGCCTACCAGTGGCAGTTCGTGGACGGCTCACCCATCCGCAACCGCTGGCGCACGATGGCCGAGATGCCGGCGAAGACGCCCGAGTCCGAGGCGATGAGCAAGGACATGAAGCAGCGCGGCTTCAACTTCGTCGGCCCCACGATCGTCTACGCGCACATGCAGGCGGTCGGGATGGTCAACGATCACCTGGTGTTCTGCTTCCGGCACAAGGAGGTCTGAACCTCGGGGCCTGAATCGTGAGGCGCCGCCTCCACACCTGCCAGATGCCTCACCGGCCCCTTGCCAGCTCCACCAGGTCCCTGAGCGTCCGATCGAGCGGGTAACCGGGACGAAAGCCGATCGCCTCCCTGATGCGTGTCAGGTCGGGAACGCGGCGGAGGGTGTCCTCGAACCCAGGGCGGTAGGCGTCCGCGAACGGGACGTACCGCTTGGCGCTGTCGCTTTCCGCCGCGGCGATGACCGCATCGGCAAGCGCGTCGATGGTGATCTCGCGATCGCTGCCGAGATTGAACACGCCGCCGGCATGAGCCGAGTCGTCCATCAGCGCCACGAGCGCCGTGACCACGTCGCGCACGTCGCAGAAGGTCCGTGTCTGCGATCCGTCACCGTAGACGACCAGGTCGTCGCTCCGCACCGCCGCCTCCACGAACCGCGGGACCACCATGCCCCACTGCCCGATCTGGCGGGATCCGATCACGTTGAAGAATCGCACGATTACGGCGCCGAGCGCACCCTGCTCGTGGTAAGCCAGCGCCATGTGCTCGTCGAGCGCCTTGGTCAGACCGTAGCAGTAGCGACGGCTCGTCGTCGGACCCATGACCAGGTCATCATCCTCGCGCAGCGGCATCCGGACATTGCGACCGTACACCTCGCTGGACGACGCGATCAGCACGCGCGCGTCGCGTCCCGACACGGCCTCGAGCAGCATCTGCGTCTGCTCGAAGTTGTTGCGCATCATCGGCACGGGACGCTCGGCCACGACCCTGACGCCGACGGTCGCCGCGAGGTGGTAAACGCGGTCCACGCCGTCGAGCACGTCGGGCCGGTCACGCAGCACCGTGCCGACCGTCCCTTCGACCAGCCGGCATCTTCCCGCCGTCCCGTCGAGCAGCGAACGCAGGTTGTCGGGCGATCCTGTCGACAGGTCGTCGAGAATCAGCACCTCGACGCCGTCGCGGCAAAGCCACTCGACGAGATGCGAACCGATGAAACCCGCCCCGCCCGTCACGAGGGAGATGCCTGGCAAGCCGCTCCTTTCAGTCAGCCCTGATGCTGCATGAGATGCTGCATGATAGACGCCCGGACGCCCGTAGACCCGTGCGGATCGACATGGATCAGCCCGCGGCGCTCGCCGGACGGGCCGCCAGAGGGATTCGCCACGCGACCAGCGCGCAGAGCATCGCCCCGGCCACAGCGATCGCCGCGATGTCGAAGACGCGGCTCATTCCGAGGTGCACGCTGATCAGTCCCGACAGCCAGCTGCCGCACCCGCCGACGCTGAAGACCAGGATGAACTTCGCCCCGTACACGCGCCCGCGCCAGCGCGTCGGCGTGTGGTTCGCGATGACGGTGTTCTCGATCGGCTGAATCCCGAACATCAGAAACGCGGCGCCGCACGCCGCCGCGAGCAGCCAGTGATCGGTGAGATAGCCGAGCACCCACACCGCCGGGATGACGACCAGCAGGTTGATGAAGTAGAGCATCCGGCCCTCGAAACGATCGGCCAGCAGGCCGCAGACGTACTGCCCCCCGGCGCCGAACGCCAGGGCGAAGCCGGCCAGCACGCCGCCGCTCGACGGGCGCCGCCATGCCCCGGATTGCTCGAGATGCGTCGGCAGCATCGTCAGCATCAGGTGGTAGAAAAGCCCGCCCAGCGCCATGGCGGACAGCAGGAAGGCGAACAGGGTGAAGCGCGTAAGAGCGACCGAACCGGCCGGCGCCGCCGCGCCCGGGCCGGGTGCCTCGTCGGGCGGCATGTCACTTCCAAGGTCCACCCGCGACATCCAGAGCCCGATCATGGCCGTCGGGACGGCCAGCAGCACGAACGCCCACTGCCAGGACAGCCACATGGCGACAATCCCCGCGTATGCCGGCCCCAGCGCGGTGCCGACACTCCCGAAGATGCCGTTGACCCCCAGGGCGCGGCCGCGCGTCGCGATGCGCCGCGTGATCATCGAGATGCCGACGGGGTGATAGATGCTCGCGGCGGTGCCAAGGATCACGACGCCGACGCCGAGCAGCCAGGTCGACTGCGCGACGCTGATCAGCAGCGCCCCCGCCGCGCAGCCGTAGAAGAAGCCGACCATCAGGGCCTTGTCACCGAACCGGTCGGCGAGCCATCCCGCGGGCACGGCGCCGACGCCGTAGCACACGTTGGCGACGGTGATGAAAGCGGTGACGGTCGCGGTGGTGAGGCCGAACGTCTGCTCGACGTCGCTGAGCAGCGGCGTGAACAGGATCATGTAGGCGTGCGTGAGCCCGTGGCCGACGCTGGCGAAGAAGAGTACGCGCAGGTTGCGATCGGCGAGATTCAAAGGGCCAGGATCTGGGGGTCAGGGGTCAGGGGTCAGGGGTCGGGGGCTGATCTTATCGTGACATCCGATCGGACATCGCCATGGCACTCGCACCGCGGGCTGACGCCGCGCGGTGCGCAGGTCAGCGCGCCCTCGATGCGCGGGCGCTCACGCCCGGCCTTGACCCGTCAGCGGATCGTTGAACCGCGCGGCGTCAGCCCGCGGATCCGACGTGCCGCACTGGATGCAGCGCGTGCGTTCGTCGTCACTCTGGAAATGCGCAAAAAAAGAACCCCAAAGCTGGCGACAAACCAGCAATGGGGCTTCCGGCGGCCAGTTAATTCGACCGCTCGGATCCCCGGAAGCAACAGCAGCAAGCGGTCAGGATGGTCAGGAATATTGCGTGAGACTGAACACCCTTGTCCCCCCGGACAATGCTGTCAGCACCCCATCTATCGGATGGCCTTCGTCGCTTCCTTGAGTGAATCCGAGAAAAACCGGCGAATTCGAACGTGGTGTTTCTCACGTTCGATCCACGCGGTTTTTATGGGTCGTAGCACGCATTGAAATGCTGATTCACCTGGCCCCGGGTCGGCGCGGCGCTGGTCGCGGACAGCATTCTGCAGGACAGAAGTCCGGACCCGGCCCCAGGGCGCCCAGCGCCTGCCGCGGCGTGCCCGGTCGCGTGCGCTCCTCGATCAACTCCAGGATCATCTGCACGAATCGCGGATGCGTGCCCGCGGTCGCGGCGCGCACCATGTCGATGCCGACGCGTGCGCACGCCTGCTTGGCCTCGCGGTCAAGATCGAAGATCACCTCGACGTGGTCGCTGATGAAGCCGAGCGGCACGACCACGACGTCGCGCACCGTCCCCGCAAGCCGCTCGAGGTGGTCGCACACGTCGGGCTCGAGCCAGGGCTGCCCGGGGGGCCCGCTGCGGCTCTGGTAGACAAGCTGCGCGTCGCTCCGGCCAACGCGCTCGTTGATGAGACGCATGGCGTCGGCAAGCTGAGCGGTGTAGCTGCAGCCGGCCGCCATCGACTCGGGGATGCTGTGTGCCGTGTAGACGATCTGCGCGGCGTCGCGTCGCTCGACCGGCACCTCGTCGAGCGCGTCGATGACCTGCTCCGCCATCGTCTCGACGAACCCGGGATGGTTGTAGAACAGCCGGAGCTTCTCCAGAACGGGCGCCGCGTCGCCGATTTCCCCCCGTGCCCGGTCGATATCGTCGAGATACTGACGACACCCCGAATAGGTGCCAAAGGCCGAGGTGATGAAGACCAGCGCTCGCTCGACGCCGTCCGCCACCATTCGGCGCAGCGCGTCGGCGAGCATGGGATGCCAGTTGCGGTTGCCGAAGTAAATCGGCAGGTTCGTCGCCGGCTTGCCGGTCGCCATGGCGGATCTCAGCGCGTCGATCAGCGCGCGATTCTGGGCGTTGATCGGGCTGACGCCGCCAAGCCCCTGGTAGTGCTCGGCCACCTCGAGCATCCTTTCGCGCGGCACGTTCCGGCCGTGCAGCACGTTCTCCAGGAACGGGATGACGTCGTCGGGCCCCTCCGGTCCGCCGAAGGAGAGCACGAGCAGGGCGTCGAACTGGGCGTCGTGGCCGGTCATGGGCGCGCCGAAAGTTCGGCCACCGCGTCGATCATCTCAGCGACGTGCTCCGGCGGCGTCGTCGGGAGGATGCCGTGACCGAGGTTGAAGATGTGTCCCGGGCGCCCCGCGGCCTTGTCCAGGATCGCGCCGACGGCGCTGCGAATCTGCGCCGGCGTCGCGTGCAGAATCAGCGGATCGAGGTTGCCCATCACCGCGACGTCCGGACCGAGCGTCGCCCACCCGTCGGCCAGGTCGACGCGCCAGTCGAGGCCGATCACGTCACCGCCCGCCTCGCGCATCAGCGGAAGCAGCGCGGGGTTGCCCGTGGCGAAATGGATCAGCGGCGCCGAGCGGTCGACGCCGTCGATCAGCGCCCTGAGGTGCGGGAGCACGAAGCGGCGGTAGTCGTCCGGGCCGAGGGCGCCGACCCAGCTGTCGAACAGCTGCACCACATCGGCGCCGGCCTCGATCTGGTCGTTGAGCAGGTCGCGCAGCACCGTGACGAGGTACTCCATCAGTGCCTGCCACGTCGCCGGGTCGCGGTGCATGAGCATCTTGGTGTGCTGGTAGCGGCTCGACTTGCCTCCCTCGATGAGATACGACGCGACGGTGAACGGGGCGCCCGCGAAGCCGATGAGGGCCAGGTGCGGCGCGAGGGCCCGTCGCGTGATGCGCACCGCCTCGGAGACGTAGGGCAGGCCGCCGCGCCCCACGGGTCGGAGCCGATCGAGATCACCGCGGGTTCGAATCGGCTCGGCGATCACCGGGCCGCTGCCCTTGACGTAGTCGAGCCCGAGCCCCATCGGCTCGGCGACGACCATGAGGTCGGAGAAGATGATGGCCGCGTCGACGCCCAGCCGCTCGACCGCCATCAGCGTGACCTCGGCCGCCACCTCGGGCGTCCGGCACAGCTCGAGCATCGACAGGTTCCGGCGGAGCACGTGGTACTCCCGCTGGTAGCGTCCGGCCTGCCTCATCAGCCAGACGGGCGTGCGCGGCACCGGTTCGCGCCGGCAGGCACGCAGCAGGATGGGATCGGCGTCGGCCGCCTGCTCCGACGGCCAGGACATCTCGACTCGCCGCCACCGGTTCGTGTCGATCCCGCGATCCCGTGCCGCGCGCTTCTTGGACACGAGGTAGCCCGCGATCCGGGCCAGCTGGCGGACGAGGTGCGACATTTGTAGGCTGTCCGGCTCGAAGTCGACCCGGAGCCCGTGCCCGGTCAGGGCCTCGGTCGCGATCGGCCCGATCGACCCGATGCAGACGCCCCCCAGGGCCTGGCGCAACGCCGCGTCGCGGTCGTCCCGGGCGGCCACCTCGAGCAGGTGATCCGCCTGGGTGGCGCTGGTGAACAGGACCACGTCGACCTCGCCGTCGATGATCTGCCCGATGATCGAGCGCAGCGGACCGAGATCCTCGGGCAGCGCCCACCGGTAGACCGTCACGCGCCGCACCCGGGCCCCGCGCGACACCAGGGCCTCGATCAGCTGCGGGTTGCTGCGACCGTATTCCTGCACCGCGACGTGACGGCCGCTCACCGGGTACTGCTCGTCGAGCGCCTCCAACAGGTCCTCCCAGGTGTTCGGCGCCGGCGCGACGACCGCCGGCTTCAGCCCCAGCTCGCGCAGCGCCGCCACCGGCTTGGGACCCCGAACGACGAGCGTGGTCCGCCCGAGCGCCGCGACGAACGCCTCCCGGGGCTGCCGCGTCGCCACGGCGTCGACGAGCATGCGCGTGCCGACGCCGGTCAGAAGCACGACCGCGTCGATCTCGCCGCGCGCCAGCTCGTCCGCGAATTCGAACGCGTCGGCGTTCGTCTCGAGGGGAATCTCGCGCATCGTCGGCACGCTCTGCGCCCGGCCGCCGTGACGTGCCACCAGGTCGCGCATCTCGGATGCACGGCGACTCTCGAACGATACGACGCGAAGCTGGGTGAAGTCAGGAGGCATGGGGGCGAAGTCGGGAAGAGTCGGAAAGTCTAAAGTCGGAAAGTCTAAAGTCGGAAAGTCTAAAGTCGGAAAGTCAATTGTATTTGCCCGCGTTCACTGCAACCAGTCGGCTGACAGCGTGGTGGCGCCATCCCGGTCACGCCCCAGAACAGGCTCAACTCCGATCTTTCAGCGTCCCTACCACACGTATTCGAACTCGTCGCTCGCGGCGAGCCGGAAGCCGAAATCCGCGAATCGCTTGTCGGGGGCAAGGCTGCTGCGCGCGGCGCAACGACAATACTTCACGTGGTGTCGCCAGGAGCCGCCGCGGGCGGCGCGGCGAGCGGTGCGTGCCGGACCGCGCGGGTCGTCGGTCTCACTTTCGCGGTAGTACCCGCGATCGTAGTAGTCGGCGCACCATTCGTGAACGTTGTCGGCGAGATGATAGACCCCGAAATCGTTGGGGCCGGCCGCGACCGGATCGGCGATCCGGAACGGGCCGCCAGTGAGCGGCCCGTCGAGACCCGGCGCGTAGACCCCTTCCATCGGCAGCGGATCGTCGCCCCACGGAAACGACCGATCCTCGTGACCGCCGCGCGCCGCGAATTCGCGCTGCGCCTCGGTTGGCAGGTGAAAGCAGCGCCCGAGGCGATCCGACAGCCAGCGCGCATACGCGACCGCATCCCGCCAGCTGACACCGCACACCGGCGCGTCGGAGACGTCGAACCGGGATTCGCCCCAGTAGCGCGGCGCCTCGTGCGCCGTGTCGTCCAGGAACCGCGCGTACGCATCGTTCGAGACGGGATAGACACCGATCTCGTACGGCGCGAGCGTCACCTTGCGCACGGGCTTCTCGTCGTCACGGCCGCGCATGTCGCCCATCTGAAAGGTCGTGGCGCCACCAGGCGGCAGCGCGCACATGAGCGGAGGATCGGGCGCAGCCATGAGGCGAGTGTAGGCGAATCTCCAGGGACGGGAGGCCGTCGTGACGTGAACGGCGTTACGGTCACGGGCATGGTTACGGACAACGAACGACGACCGCGTGATCGTGCGCCATGCCGTGTCCGTGACCGTGGCGTCCATTGATTCTCTCCCCACCCTCCGCATCCCCACTAGAATCGCCGCCCATGTCGACATCGCTCTCCGCCAACCTCCTCGGTCGCCTGCATCCGTCCCGGCAGCCCTGGATTACGCGCCAGAGCTACCACCATGAGCTCGTGAACTGCTTCGCGTTTCCGGTGGCGATCTCGCTGATCGAGGGCACGGTCATCGGCGTGCTCGCGAAGAAGACGTTTCACGTCGGGCCATGGATGTTCGCAACCCTCATGGCGGTGCCGATGCTCGCCAATGTGAGCAGCTACCTGTGGGCGCGGGCGCTTCGAGGCCGCCGCAAGGTGCGCTCGATCACCTTGATTCAGATCGGCCTGCTCGCGAGCGTGGCGTCGATCGGCCTGCTGCCCACCAACGCGTACGGCCCGATCCTCCTGATCGGGCTCGTCGCAATCGCCAAGGTTCTGCAGACCGGCCTCATCACCGCGCGCAGCACGGTGTGGCGCTACAACTATCCCCGGGCGGTCCGGGCCCGCATCGTCGGCCGCCTCTCGGTCATCGCGAACACCGCCATCGGCATCGCCCCGCTGGCCGGCTACGCAGTGGTGGACTACCACCCGCAATCGTTTCGCATCATCTACCCGCTGGGGGTGGGGATCTCGATCATCGGCGTGATCTGGTACTCGCGGGTGCGCCTGCGCGGCGAGCGCGCCCTGCTTCGCTTCGAGCGCGAGCGCGACGCCCGCCCTTCGCCTCACGGCACGCCGGGGCCGATTTACGAGTACGACCCGAACGATACGGGGAGCTTCTGGTCGGTGCTGAAGAAGGACCATTTCTTCCGGCGCTACATGAAATGGCAGTTCATGGCCGGACTTGCCGCGATGATGAGCGAAGTGATCGTGATCTGGATGATCGTGGACCTCACCGGGGGTTTCCGCCATCCGTTCCTGATCAGCATCGCCCTGGGCGTGGCCCTGCCGATGATCTCCACCATCACGACGATGCCGGCCTGGGCGCGCATGCTCGACCGGGTCCATGTCACCCGCGTGCGGTACTACCAGGGCCTGGTGATCACGGTGGTGCAGTTGCTGTACTGGATCGGCGCGGCGATCGGCTCCCTGTCCGTCTTCGCCGTGGCGCGCGTGGTGCTCGGCGGGTTCCGCGGCGCCGGGATCCTCGCCTGGCAGCTCGGCCACAACGATTTCGCCGACCGCCGCTTCGTCGCCGTCTACATGGGCATCCACGTCACACTCACGGGCGTGCGCGGCGCCGCGGCGCCCTTCGTGGCCATGATGCTGTACAAGGGGCCGGTGTCGCTGCCGGACTGGCTCGGCATGCCCGCCCACGACGGCGTCAGCCATCACGCGATGCTGATCATCGCCGCCATGTCACTGATCGCCGCGGTGGGTCAGCGGCACCTGGCGCGACGCATCGCACGGAGCGAAGCACGATAGAATCCGCGAATCGAAATCCAGAATCAATTGGGCGTCACCGGTGCGCCGTGGGCCGGAATAACCACAAAAAAAAGGCACAAAGAGCCACGAAAAACCACGAAAAGCGGAAACATACGATCCTGACTTCGCGAACCGACCGTTGATCGGCGGATTCTTCGGCGGCACCCACGTATTCATCGTTCCCTATTGTGGCTTCTCGTGGCTTCTCTGGGTTTTTCGTGGTTTTTCGTGGCTTTTCGTGGCCATGAATCCGCGGCCGACCGGTTACACCCGAATCAATCATTGAAATCGCAATGAACATCACCACCGACCGCCCCACGTTCGTGACGCACCTCGAGTGCGGGCTGACCGGCGAGAAGCTTCCCGCCGATGAGCTGCGCGGCCTCTCCGCCGCGGGCAAGCCGCTGCTCGTCCGCTACGACCTTGCCGCCCTTACCGCCAGCCTCGATCGATCGGATCTCGCCTCCCGCGACCAGGATCTGTGGCGCTACCGCGAGATGCTTCCGGTGCGCGAGACGGAGCACATCGTCAGCCTCGGCGAGACGATGACGCCGGTGCTTCGCTGTCCACGGGTCGAGATGGATCTCGGCACCGGGCCGGTCTACGTGAAGGACGAGGGGCGGCTGCCCACCGGGTCGTTCAAGGCGCGCGGCCTGTGTCTCGCGGTTTCGATGGCGGTCGAGCTGGGCGTCACGAAGCTGGCCATGCCGACCAACGGCAACGCGGGCGCTGCGCTGGCCGCGTACGCGAGCCGCGCCGGCCTGGAATGCTGCATCTTCTGCCCTGACGATACGCCGCCGATCAACATCAACGAGATCGCAGCGCAGGGCGCGCGGGTCTGGCCCGTCAACGGGCTGATCAATGATTGCGGGAAGATCGTCGGCGAAGGCAAGGAAGCGACCGGCTGGTACGACATCTCGACGCTGAAGGAGCCATACCGCATCGAGGGCAAGAAGACGATGGGCCTCGAGCTCGCCGAGCAGTTCGACTGGGCGCTGCCCGACGTGATCTTCTACCCCACCGGCGGCGGCACCGGGCTGATCGGCATGTGGAAAGCGTTCGCCGAGCTGGGCGAAATGGGCTGGATCGGTTCGAAGCGGCCGCGCATGGTCGCCGTTCAGGCGAGCGGGTGCGCCCCGATCGTGCGGGCGTTCGAGCAGGGCGACGAATTCGCCGAGCTATGGACCAACGCTCACACGGTGGCGGCCGGCATCCGCGTGCCGGCCGCGGTCGGCGACTTCCTGATCCTGAGGGCCGTCAGGGAGAGCGAAGGCTTCGCGACCGCGGTGGACGACGACGCCATTCTCGCCGCCCGCGAGGAGATGGGGCGGGTCGAAGGGCTGCTGCTGTGCCCGGAGGGGGCGGCCACGTACGCAGCGTACCGGCAGGAGCTGGAATCGGGCCGGATCGCGAAGGACGAGTCCGTAGTGCTGTATAACTGCGCGACGGGTTTGAAGTATCCTCTTCCGCCGGTCGAGCGACACCTGGACCGGCACCAGCCGATCGACTACGCGGCGCTGTAGGCGTCCCCTGAAGTCTGGCGACTTCAGCTACGGTCCAGGGGCACGTCATAGCCGGACTCGCCAGAGTTCGGGTCGAGTTCGACGTGTGCCGCGTCACGGCACCTGCGACTGAACATGAACCCTGAACCCTTCCCCAGGACCTGGTCATGAAACTCCGCCCCAGCCGCGTGCTCGCCAAACTGCGATCCGGTGGCATCGCCAGCTGCATCAAGCTCAACTTCGCCGATGCGCGCGTCGCCGATCTCGCCGCCATGCACGGCTTCGACTGCGTCTGGCTGGACATGGAGCACTCGCCTTCGGCGCTGCACGACGTGGAGAAGCAGGTCTACGCGATCCGCAGTCACGACGTCGACGCGCTCGTCCGCGTGCAGCGCGGGTCGTACTCCGACCTGATCCACCCGCTGGAGATGGACGCGACCGGCATCATGATCCCGCACGTGATGAACGCCGGCGACGCCCGGGCGCTGGTCAGGCATACGCGCTTTCATCCGCAGGGCCTGCGCCCGATGGACGGCGGCAACGCCGACGGCGCCTACGGGACCGTCACCGCGGACGAGTACATGCGCCACGCGAACGAGCAGCGCTTCATCATCCTGCAGATCGAGGATCCCGAAGCGATGGACAACATCGACGAGATCGCCGCCGTCGAGGGGTACGACATGCTCTTCTACGGCGCCGGCGACTACTCGCAGGCGATCGGGGTCCCGGGCCGAATGGACCACCCGAAGATTCTTGAAGGCGCCCGGAAGATCGCCGAAGCCTGCGCGCGCCACGGCAAGATCGCCGGCCTGATCGCGATCGGCGACCAGGTGCCCGAAAAGATCGCGATGGGTTACCGCTTCCTCAGCCTCGGCGCCGATGTCCTCGGCCTGAACGCCTACTTCGGCGCCGCGCTGGAGAACTTCAGGAAGGCTGCGGGCAGCGGATGACGCCGGGAAAGAACCACGGTGCCGCCGAAGGCGGACGGATGAACACGGATGGAGAGAGTCGAGAAGTCGAAGAGCGTCGGAAGGTCGGCCAGAGTGTGATTCGAAGAATCGGGAATGATCCGTCATGCGGCGCATTGATCCCCCGAGACACTTCGACTCTTCGACCTGTCCGTGTCCATCCGTCCGCCTTCGGCGGAACCGCGATTCCCTCCCGCAACGCCCGACACGAGCCCGAACCATGAAATCCATCACCCGGCCCGGATTCACGCTGCTGCTGATCGCCCTGGCGGGCTGTGCCCACTCACGCACCGCCGACCCGGCCCCGCCGAGCCCGATCTCCGACCTGCCGGCGCTTCGCGTCGGCATCGCACGCACCGTGCCGCCGATCATGTTCGAGCAGGCCGGGCGGCCTGCCGGCATCGAGGCGGACCTCGCGCAGCGCCTGGGCGCCGCGCTGGGCTTCGAAATCGAGTACGTCCCGACGTACTTCCCCAACCTGCTGTTCGAGCTGAACGAGAAGCACATCGACATCGTGATGGCAGGCATGACGATCACGAAGTCGCGCCAGAAGAAGGCGGCGTTCACCGAGCCGTACCTGACGATCGGCCAGCAGGTGCTGACGCGGCGTGACACGTCGGCACGCCTCGCAACCCGCGACGCGATACGCCGCACGACGCTGACGGTCGGCGTCGAGAGCGGATCGACGGCCGAGCAGTTCGTGACCCGCGAGATCCGCGGCGCCGCGCGCGAAGCGTTCCCCACGGTCGCCGCCGCGATCGAGTCCCTGCTCGAAGGCGGCATCGACCTCATCGTTCACGACGGGCCTACTGTCCACTGGTTCGCGGCACAGCATGCCGCCGACGGACTCGTGGCGATCCCGCACAACCTGACCGAGGAGCATCTCGGGTGGGCCGTGCATCGCGAGAACCGGGAGCTGCTCGATCAGGTGAACGCCGTGCTCCAGCGCTGGAAGGCGGACGGGACCCTCGAATCCGTCCTGCGTCGATGGATTCCGTAGCCGCGGGACCAGGCCTTGCCGGCGAAATCCGCGTGAATCTCCTTACGACTGTGCGACGAGCATGCCCAGGTCGGTATCGGTGTAATCCGGTTCGAACACCAGACCGCCGCCGATGCCCAGGCCGGTCACCGAGTCAACGTCAGGACCTGGAATCGGTCGTTCAGCAGGGGCGTGAACCCGTTGAGCGAAGCGAGCCCCGATGCCCTATCCGTGTTCATCCGTGGTTCTTCAACTTCTCGTCACCGCGACAGGAAGTGACGGCGGAAGAATCTACACCCTTCCCAGGTACCGATCCGCCCGGTCGTAACACAGGATCCGGAAGATGATCGCGCAGCCCGCGTAGACGATCATGTTGATCGTCACCGGCACCCACGGGCTGACGCCGAAGGCGCGAAGCTCGTGGAAGAACTCGAGCAGGCCGATCATGGAGGCGGGGCTGGCCAGCAGCAACCAGGTCACCCAGCCCTCGCGCACCCTGAAGGCCTCCCAGAGGATCAGCGACACCGTCGGGGCGAGCGCGAGCCACAGCAGCAGCGTCACGAGGGCGGTGATGACGGCGCGCATCGGACTGCGGCTGCGCATGCCGATCAGCAGCGACAACCAGGCGACCATGGGCAGGTAGATCCCGATCGAAAGTATCGTCCCGGCCACGTAGAGCATGTCCTTCATCATGCTCGAGGGCGGCGCCACAATGCTTCGGCGCCATCTCCACGACATATCGAAGTTGCCGTGCTCCCACCACGCCTCCGCGACGAAGATTGTCAGCAACGGCACCATCAGCACGATCATGAGGCGCCAGACCGCCGCCATCTTCTGCCGGACGATCTCGGCGCCGCTCATCGGCGCCGTCAGCAGCACGTCGAGCGTCTGGCGTCGCCGCTCGCCGCTGAACGTGTTGGCGGCCTGCACCGCGATCAGCAGCGCCGCGGCCGCCCAGGTGAGAAACATCATGACCGACAGCACCTCCATCGAGCTGCGGCGCGACGCGCCGATGGCCAGCGCGACGACGATCAGCGCGGGCGCCTCCATCACGACCAGGATCCGAAACAGGTAGTGCACCTGGCCCAGCGAGCGCTTGGTCAGCTCGCGCCAGGCAATGGGCCGGTCGCCCGGCAGCGCCGAGCCCGGCTTGACGAGCATGATGTTGCCGGTCACGCGGTTCAGCTTGTGGAACCCGCCGTCCAGCCACTTGAACAGCGCCAGCAGCGAGTTGCGCGGCGGGACGAACGCGCGGCGCACCAGGCAGTACCGCGCGAGAAGCAGGAACACAGCGCTGGTGATCGCCGTCGGCAGGACGGCGCCGACGCTCGTCGAGGCCGTCGGCAGCGCGCCCGTCCAGACCGCGCGCTCCACGAACACCCACGGCGGCACGTGCGACATCAGGATCGTCGCCGCCTCCTCGAGCGAGATGAACCGGACCGATCGCTGCCATCCGACCGAGTGAAGCAGGTCGAACAGCTCGAACTCGCGCAGGATCATGAAGAAGAAGAATGGCCCGAAGTAGGCCAGCGTGCCCAGGATGTACGTGCCCATGAACGCGGACACCGACGATCGGCACCACGAGGAGAGCATCAGGCTGAACGACGCGACCTGCAGGCAGGTAAGCCCGAGCAGCACGACCGCCGAGACCAGCAGCGACGTCGTCACGCCGCCGAACGCGTACGCGATCGCCATCAGCGGCAGGGACAGCAGCAGGAACGTCAGCATCGGCAGAAGACGGCCGACCAGCTTCTGAATGATGATCTCCCACGGGCGCAGATCGGTGACCATCAGCAGCGTGAGGCTCTGCCGCTCCTTCTCGCCGGTGATGGCGCCGGAGACGAGCGCGGGCAGGAACAGGTAGATACCGGCGAACTGGAGCCCGACGACGGCCATGAACAGCTCGGCCCCGCGGCCGAGCACCTGCAGCGCGTTGCCCCGCGTGGTGTCGAGCAGCTGCCAGAGAAAACCGGCGCCGGCGGCGAACAGCAGCACGGCGTAAATCACCCGGACGACGTACGTCCGCTTGCGGGCCGCCTGCTCGGTCAGCTCCTTCGTCAGCAGCGGCAGCGAGAACCGTCGGCGCAGAGCGATCATGCCAGGCGCCCCTGCGTCAACTTCATGAAGGCGGTCTCCATGTCGAGCGCCTCGGGCTGGAACATCCGCACCCGCGCCCCGGTCTGCTGGATGCCCAGCAGAAGCTCGTCGATCGCCAGCTGGTCCTCGACGATGCGCACCGACAGGCGATCGACCTCCTGCTCGACGTTCTCCACGCCGGGAATCCGCCGGATCGCGTCGAGCATGATCGGCGCAGGCGGCCCGCCGCCGTTGTCCTGGCCGGCCAGCTGCACGTGGATGACACGCTGCAGGCCGATCCGGCGGAAGATTTCCTCGACCGAGCCGTCGGCGATCAGCGTGCCCGCCTCGATGATGCCGATGTGCGTGCACAGGTGCGACAGCTCCTGGAGGATGTGGCTCGAGATCAGGATCGTCTTGCCCATCGCGCGCAGCTCCTTGAGCAGCTCGCGCATCTCGATCCGGGCCCGCGGATCCAGGCCGCTGGCCGGCTCGTCCAGCAGCAGCAGCGCCGGGTCGTGCAGCAGCACGCGCGCCAGGCTCAGGCGCTGCTTCATCCCGCGCGACAGCGCGTCGACCTGGTCGCGCCGCTTGCCGGTCAGGTCGGTCAGGGCGAGCACGTCCTCGACGACGCCCCGCCGCTTGCGGCCGTGGATGCGAAACGCGGCCGCGAAGAAGTGCAGGTACTCGTCGACGGTCAGGTCCTCGTAGACACCGAAGAAGTCGGGCACGTAGCCGATGCGCCGCCGAATGCGCAGGGGGTTGGATGGAATGTCGACGCCCTGGAGACGCGCCGTGCCCGACGTCGGGCGCAGCAGCGTCGCGAGCACCTTGATCGTGGACGACTTGCCGGCGCCGTTCGGGCCGATGAAACCGAACACCTCGCCCTCGGCGATCCGGAAGGAGATCGACTTCACGGCCTCGAGACGGCCGTAGCGCACGCACAGGTTTTCGACTTCGACCAGGGACATGGGGCGACTCCGTTTACCGGAACCACGGTGCATTCTGCGGCCAGCCGCCAAACGGCACTCTCCGCTTCGGCCCCTGCTTCGACGCACCGGCCGGATTCCAGCTTCCGTCGGGCAGCGGCTTGCGATAGAGCTTCCGGCAGGCTGTAAAATTCCGGCCCTCGGTCCGGACCAGCACGACCAGCCGCTCGAAGGCGTTCGACGGATCGTGCATCACCAGGTCGCCGAGGTCGGGGCCGCCCATCGGAGCGCAGCGCGCGAACAGCGCCCACGTGGCAGTGCTTCCGACGCTGATCTGCATGAGAAACCCGTCCAGGCCACCGCGGTGCCGCATTCCGTAGGGTCGCGTCCCCCGGCCCCGCCGCTGCTGCTGCATCACCAGCTGCATCTGCTGGAGCAGTTGCTGCTGCATCACCGGATCCATCGCCGCCCACTGCTTCGCGTCGATGCCCCATTCGCCCAGCGGACCCAGCAGATTCTCGTTCGACAGGACGAGCACGCGCGCGTCGACCCCCTGCTCCGTGACGAGGTGGCGCTGAATCTCCTCGTCGGACATCGTGAACGGGTCGAGCGCGCTCCAGTCGACGTCGAAGGGCGCGTCGCCCGTGCCGACCGTCGTGATCCGGTTGACCTGAGGCGTCCACTTCGCGATCGCCTGGACCACCTCGTATCGCCGCGGGAACGCGCCCGTGACGACCGGCGGCGGGCGATCGGCCAGACCCAGCCCCGGACGCGCCGGGTCGCCCTGGTGATCGAGCGGTGTGAACAGACCGTCGCGCTGCTCGGTGACGAAGCGTCGCGGCGCGCCGCTGAACAGCAGTTCGAAACGCGTCCGGCGCAGCACGCTGCCGTCGTCCGCGACGTCGTAGACCACGCCCGCCGTCCGCCGTTCGGTCATGCCCATCGCGCGGTCGGACATCCGCATCATGAAGAGCGTGAACGCGATCGTCGTGACCGGAAAGACGACCCACGTCCATCGGCGTCGGCGCACCAGCCCGAGCACGAAGTACTCGCCGGGCCCGATGACGGCGGTGAAGATCGCGAGAACGAGCACGACGGTGCCGAGCGGCAGCACGCTGACCGACTCGGGCGTCAGGTGCCCGACGAGCAACGGCACGGCCGTCGGCGCCTGGGCGGCGACTGGGCCTGGAAGACGACCCGCTCCCGAATCTCCTTCGCGACCGACCACCACTTCTGCCGCCAGACCTGGCGCACGTCCCACAGCAGCGAAAGCTCGCGCATCCAGTCGGGCTCGCCGCGGAGCGGCGGCTGCCGCCACGTCACGAACATCACCCGACCGAGACCGGCCCATGCCCCCTCGATGCCGACGCCGTCACGGCTGCGCACGCGGCCGTGGCGGTTCAGCACGAACCGGTCGGCGCCCGCGAGATCGTTGAGGAAGGCGACGTGTCGCGGCTCCAGCGCCTCCAGCTGCCCCATCGCCGGCGCGAGGCAGAGGCTGCCGCCGGCCCGCACCCAGCGGGCCAGTGCGTCCAGCCGGTCGTCATCAAGGGCCCGCAACCCCTCGCCCGCCACGACGACGAGGTCGAACGCGAACAGCGAGAGCGGGTCCGCCGGCATCGCCTCCGGATCGAACGACCACCGCATCGTCGCGAACAGCCGCGGATCCGACACGCGAACGAAATCCTCGAAGCGCAGGCGCCCGACAAGGTCGCGCCGGACCTCGATCGGGCGGTTCCATCCTTCACAGATGGCCATGACGAAATCGCGACCGCCCAGCGACGCTCCGGCCATGCCCAGATCGAAAAGCGGCTCCGTCCTGCCGTCCTCGTGCTCGAACGACGCGCGGAGGCTCGCCGCGTCAACGTCGCGCGGATGCACGGGTGGCAGCGTCACCCTCAGCTGATGCTCGCCTGGAGCCAGCAGCAGCATCGAGGTCCTCGTGATCATCGCGCCGGACCCGGAACCGCGCGCCAGGCGCAGGCGGCCGCGCAGCATCTGTCGTCCACGCCAGACCATGACGATGTCCGCCCCGACCGGCGCGGCCGCGCGGCCGCGCATCGACGAGACGACCTGCGCCGACAGCAGCGGGCCATCCCCGGCCGGCGCCGCGAGGGCCGCAGCCACCGCGCCGTACGCACCCATGAACGCGACCAGGTTCATCGTGCTGCTCCGGGACGCTTCTGGAAGAACCACCATTCCGACACGAGGACGACCAGCGCGAGGATCGCGATGATCGACCAGAACGAGCGGTCGACGTCGAGCTTCTCGTCCGACGCGGCCACGGCGAGGTCGTTGAACAGGATCCGGTCGACGCTCTTCTGGCTGGTTTCCATCTCGTCGAGCAGGCTGACGCCCACCTCGGCCACCGTCTGCCCGTCGCCGCTGATCTCGTACCGGCCCACGCTCTGCGTCGGCACGCCCACGATCTGCCCGTCCGGACCCGCCGTGACCACGCGGTCGAGCCCGCCCGGGCCGCGCACCTCGTACGTGGTCTCCGGCTCCGCGTGCACCGGCGGCAGCACGCCGGTCCGCAGCCCGCGCGACTCGGACAGCCCCGTGTGGTGCATGCCCTGCTGCACGAGATTGGTCAGGAGAATGGGAAACCCGAGCTGGAACGGCAGCAGCGACTGATCGGTGTCGAACAGCGTGTGATAGTAGACGCGGCCGCGCTGGCGCCGTCGCAGCACCAGCGGACTGCGGCGGCCCCACGCGATCACCTCGTAGCCGACCCCCTCGAAGTCCTCCTCGCGCATCTCGGCGGCCGTCTCCGGGGCGTTGACGACGATCATCTCGGCCAGTTGCACGTGCTGCAGCAGCGGCGCCGTGCGGTCCCAGTCGATGACGATCGTCGGCTCCCTGCCGATCCAGACCTTGTTGCTCAGTTCCGAGGGGATGACGCCGACGAGGAAGTAGACCGCCGCGTCGAGCGCCAGGTCCGTGTCGTCGTCGCTGATCACGACGTCGAACTCGGTGTCGCTCGAGGTCTGGTCACCCTCGGCCGGCGCCAGCTCGACGCCTTCCATGCCGCCCAGCGCCGTACGGTAAGACACGAGCTTCGGCGGCACGTACATCCTCAGCGGCCGCGCCGGCTGGAGGTCGAGGAAGGCGACGTTGTCGGCGTCGAGCGCATCGTGGCCGTCCGGCTCGAGGCGCACCTCGAGACGCGCCGTGGCCGTCGACTCGATGCGGTACATCAGCCGCTCGCTTTCCCCGCCGGCGAGCGAGACGGTCTGCTTGGCGTCACCGACCGGGGCGCCATCCTGGAACAGCTCGACGGTGCACGTGCGCGTCTTGTCGCCCGCGCAAAGGAGGCTCACGAAAACCTCCCACTGGCCTCCGGCGGAGCGCCGCGCGTTGAACGCGGTGATGCCGAGGTTCGGGCCGGCCGCGTCGAGCTTCCGGTAGTCGAGCGTGAACGGCAGCTCGAAATCGGCGCGGGTCGGGAAGTTGCCGTCGGAGTAGAGCAGCACCTGGTCGAAGTCGACCGTGCGCGACAGCGCCTCGGACAGGCGCATCGCCTCCTCCAGGTCGCTGGGCACCTCGTTCGCCCGCACGCGATCGAGCGCCTCGGACAGCAGGCGCTTGTTGTTGGTGAAACCCGTCAGCTTCGCCGCCGACTTATCGAAGCTGATCAGGGCCATCTTCTGGTCGGGCAGCAGACCGTCGATCAGCGACTGGACGCGCTTGCGGGCCTGGACGAGGCGCGACTCGCCCGATGCGGTGCGCGCGGCCATGCTGGCCGAGACGTCGATGAGGACGGGCACGTGCACCGCGCGCGCCGCGGAGCCGCGCCAGTACGGCTGCATCGCCGCGAGGATGACCAGCGCGAGCAGCAGGAGCTGGAGCCAGAACAGGATGTTGCGCTTGAACCGCTGAAACGGAGAGTTGACGCGCTGGTCGGCCAGGACCTGCCGCCAGAGCACCAGCGAGGGCACCTCCAGGCGCGGCCGGCGCAACTTCAGGAAGTAGAGCGCGACCAGCGGGGGCACGAGCAGCAGGAGCCAGGCACTGGAGAGTGAGAAGAATCCCATGGGCGGCGGACGTCGGTCTGGGGTTAACGGGACGAATCGCGAATCAGCCGCGGCGATCGAGCCGCACGTTCAGGAACCACGGCAGGAACCACGGATGGCCACGGATGGGAGTTCGGACCCGGACGCTTTCGGCGTCCGGGAGTCAAGACCGGTTTTTGCTCCTCCGGAGAAAAATCCGTGTTCATCCGTGTTCATCCGTGGTTCTTCAACTTCTCGTCACGGTGACGAGAAGTGACACCGGAAGAATCTAA
>NYZC01000032.1 GCA_002686995.1 Phycisphaeraceae bacterium
AAAAACCACTCCCCGGAGCCCTCGCGGGGACCACCAGATGTGGGTAAGGGTGAGGGCGTAAGCCCGCGGGTCGAATGCCATGACGGCCTCATGCACCCGATGCGGTTGACACGCGCCGAACGATCCGTTCGTGACAGGACGGGCTCACATCTGACCCGCGGGCTTACGCCGCGCGGTTCGCCAGCATTCATCCGTGTCCATCCGTTCATCCGCGGTTCCTGCGTTGCGGCTCGACCGCGCTAGGCCCCCTTCCATGCTCGAATCCATCGACCACGTCAACATCGTCGTCCTCGACCTCGAATCGATGGTCGGCTTCTACCGCGACCTGCTGAAGCTGAAGATGTCGAAGCAGGTCACGATCCGCGGCGCGTGGATCGACGCGGTGGTCGGGCTGGAAGGCACCGAGGCCGACGTCGTCTACCTCGAGGCGCCCGAGGGACCGCGGATCGAGCTGATCCGCTACCGCCATCCCGAGGCGCCGCGCCCCGGGGCGCTCGAAGTGCCGAACACGCCCGGTCTGCGCCACCTGGCGTTCCGCATCGACGACATCGACGAAGCCGTCACCCGCCTGCGCCGCGCCGGCGTCCGATTCTTCAGCGACGTCGCGCAGGTGCCGGACGAACAGGTCACCTACGCCGGCGGCATTCGAAAGCGACTGGTGTACTTTCAGGACCCGGAGGGAAACCTGCTGGAGTTGTGCGAGTACCGGTAGCCGCAGCGCGTCGATGACGTCGAATCGCTCGAGAAAGGCCCGTGCGAGGATCGGGCAAACCATCACGAAGGTTTCAAGGGAACAGGCCCGCTTCGCCGTCGCCCTACGCCGTGATGTTTCCAAACGCGCAGCACGTCGGGCTCGGCACCTCCGCGACGTCACCCGTCGGCGTCAGCGCGCCCGTGTCCTGATCGATGCGGTAGGACACGATCGTGTGGGTGTGCTCGTTCGCAACGAGCAGGAAGCTGCCGGACGGATCGATGATGAAGTCGCGCGGGAACGCGCCCTGTGTCGATTCGTGTCCGACCAGCGACAGCGCGCCGGAGTCAGGGTTGATGGCGAAGGCGACGATGCTTTCGTGACCCCGGTTCGATCCGTAAAGAAAGCGTCCCGACGGGTGCACGTGCACGTCGGCGCAGTAGCTGGTCTCCGCGAAGCCGTCCGGCAGGGCGGACACCGCCTCGATCCGCTCCATGCCGCCGCGCTCCGCGTCGTACCGGGCGCCGATGACGGTGTTGTCCAGCTCGCAGATCATCCACACGAACCGGCCGTCCCCGCTGAACGTGAGGTGCCTCGGCCCGGCGCCGGGCTGCGTCTCGAAGCACGGCACGCCCGCCGGCGGCACGGATCCGGTGTCGGCGTCGAACCGGTAGATCATCACGCGATCCGTGCCGAGATCGCCGGCGAGCGCGAAGCGACCGGCCGGATCGAACATGAACGAATGCGCGTGCGGCGCTTCCTGGCGGGACTTATCGACGCTCGAGCCCTCGAGGCGGATCGTCGTCTTCGGCGCGCCGAGACGACCGTCGGCTCCGACCGGCAGCACCGCCAGCGTGCCCGAGGTGTAGTTCGCAACCGTCGCGAAGCGCCCGTTCGCGGACGTGTCGATGTAGCAGGGGCACTCGCCGCCTGACGACTGCCGGTTGAGGTAAGCCGGCATGCCCGTTGCGGCGTCGATCGCAAACGCGCAGACCGCACCGCCCGGAACGCCGTCGCACTGCTCGAGGTCATCGGTGACGAACAGGTAGCGACCGGCGCGATCGGGCGCGAGATAGAAGCTGCGGCTCAACGGGGACGACACCGACCCCAGCAACTCGATCGACCCCCGATCGCCGTCGAAGCGGAAACAGCGCAGCATGTCGCCGCCGTCGGAC
Source organism: Phycisphaeraceae bacterium (assembly GCA_002686995.1). GTDB lineage: Bacteria > Planctomycetota > Phycisphaerae > Phycisphaerales > Phycisphaeraceae > NYZC01. Next base: position 1,867 of record NYZC01000032.1, read on the forward strand.
GCGTAGCTCGTGACGTAGAAGAACCGGTTGTCGGCGCTCATGTCGTCGTCTCCTCGAGGAACGGTGCCCAACGATCTTGACGCATTCGGCCCGAATTCGCCAGACCGGCACTCGACACGTGCCTCGCGAACCCCGACACTGAGCCCACACGAGATCTTCCGACTTTTCGACTTTTCGGCTCTTAGACTCTTCGACACCATGCTCATCGCGATCACCGGCGCTACCGGCTTTCTCGGCCGCTACATCACCAGCCTGTTTCTCGGGCAGGGCCATCGCTGCCGCTGCTGGCACCGGCCCGACAGCGACCGTGGCGGCTTCGTCCATGACGGCACGGCGATCACATGGATCGAAGGCGGCCTGCACCAGCCGGACAGCATCGCGCCGCTCATCGACGGCGCCGACGCCGTGGTGCACGCCGGCCTCTACCGTCCTTCCGGCGGCGCCGGCCATCGCGGCGCCGAATCGGACCTGATGCACTTCGCACAGGTCAACCTCATGGGCTCGCTGGGCCTGATCACGGCCGCGCATCGGGCGGCGATCCCGCGCTTCGTCTTCATCTCGACCTGCGGCGTCCATGACGTGATCCTCGACGATCGCGCGCTCGACGAGACGCACCCGCTGTGGCCGCAAAGCCACTACGGCGCGCACAAGGCCGCGATCGAGAAGTTCGTGCACAGCCACGGCCTGGCCTGCGCCCTGCCAGAGGGCGCCGCGCCAACACATCGTCATCTCGAGACGACACAGGGCTGGGGCATCTGCGCGCTGCGCCCCTGCGGCATCTACGGTCTGCGCCGACCGGTCGAGGACAGCAAGTGGCACGCGGTCGTGCGCGACGTGAAGGCGGGCCGTACGATCGACGACGCGTCCGGCGGCAAGGAGGTGCACGCCGAGGACGTCGCCCGCGCCGTGCGGCGGCTGCTTGATGCCGAAGTCGAGCAGGTGCGCGGCCGCAGCTTCAACTGCTGCGATCTGTACGTCGCGGCGCAGGACGTCGCCGTCATGGCGAAGACGCTTACCGGCAGCTCCAGCGAAATCGTCATGCGCTCGAAGAATCCGCGACATCAGATCGACACCACACGGCTCCAGGCGCTGGGCATGGAATTCCAGGGCCGCGCGCGGCTCGAGCGGTACGTGTGCGAGCTGGTGGAGCGGTGTTGAGCGAGGGGGTGATTTCCCCACTTTCGCGGGTCGATTCCCGGCCTTCCGTGCAAGAAAAACGTTTGATTCGCGATCTTGCGCGGTACAATCAAGGTGGCTAAGCGCGTGTGCGCGTCGATAGGTCCCGCACGGGATTGCGGATCAATCTGTCGATGCAGAAACGCCGAGATCGCATTCCCCCCGCCACGTTCAGGGAGACATGCCTGTTCGTCTGCGCCGCAGGCGGCCTGCTCGCCTTTCCCCTCGTTTCGGAGGCGATCGATACGAAGAAGGAGGATCAAAGTGTCATTTCTCTCAATAAGGGAAACGATCAGACCCTCAGCAGCTCGGCGCTGATCAAGCTCCTGAACAGCAAACTGGATGGCGACCATGAGAATCTGACGCTCGTGATCGATGCGAACAAGAGCGGTGAATTTGCGCGTCGAGCGGCGCTGGGCACTGGCGGCATCAAGGGAACATGGTCCGTCGCAACCAGCACCTCCACCCTCAAGCGACCGAAGAGCATCAGAACGGGCAACAAAGCGTTCACGTTTACCAGACCGGACGGAACGGTGATCGACGCCGTGAAGCTCGGCAATCGCTTCTACCAGGGGTATTCGGCTCAGTACATCGGCAAACTGGATGCGGATAAGAACGACGTCAGCGCAAAGAGTTTGCATGATACGGCCGAGGCAAGGAACGACGAGGAAACTTCGCCCCAGTACAAATCCTCCGGCAAGTCCGCAGATGACATGACGGTCCACGGAGGAGACAAGGCGAACCGCGCGATAATCGCAACGAGAGGTAATCATCCTCGCTTGAGGAATATTACGAACCAACTGCGCACGGAGTTGAAAGATGCAGGCTACAAGGATTCCGAGATCACTTTTCTGAGCCGCAAAACATCGTCGATCGCGAATCTGAAGCGTGCACTCGACGATATGCGTAAGGTTCTCGACGCCGAAGGGAACCGCGACAAGGTGAATCTCTTCATGTATCTGACCGGTCAAGGGGCTTACATGGAGCGCACCGTCGCGTACCGCGCCGGCCAGCTCGATCAGGCCGGTGGCGGCGTCTACGTCGCGGACGCATCGAGTGGACTGCCCGACAGCACGTTGTCGCTCGACATCTTCGTCGCAGAGCCCGGCCTGGTTGCCGATTTGAAGGAGGAGCTGCCTGCGAGCCAGGGGGGATTCTGGCTTGACGACCCGAATGTCGAACGCGGTGGCGAAGCCTTCATCTCCTTCAGCACCGCCGAAGAGGTGTTGACGACTGCGGACAGGACGGTGCGTGTCGTCCTCAACGACATGGAGATCGGCAGCGTTGAACTGAACGGGTTGCGGGGAGGCGACTACGTGGTCACGATTCCTGACAGCATCCTCGATCGGGTCCTGCCCGCGATCGAATCGAATCAGACGGCATCCATTTCGTTTCAACTGCCCGCCGAAGAAGATTTCTTCCGGATGGCGGTTTTCGAGGACTACCTGTCCGATGCGTACCCGAACCTCGACTACGGCATCGGAATCGCGGCCCCGATCAACGTTCTGCCCGAGCCTTCGGCCACGGCGATCCTGATTCTCGGTGCCGTCGTTCTTCTCGCCCCACGGGCCAGGCAGATGCGCCGATGACGCTCCGCTTCAGAAATCATCGGGTGATTGCCGTTCTGATCGTCGTGGCCGTATCACCCTCATCGGCGCTCGCGATCGACACGAAGAGGGAGGACCAGAGCGCATTCAAGACCGGTAAGCGCGAGATGATCAGCAGTTCCGCCTTCATCAAGCTCGTGAACAAGAAGCTTGACGGGAAGTACGAGAACCTGACATCGGTCGTCACCTCCTGCAAATCCGGCGAATTCGCCGCTCGCTCAGGACTCGTCCGTGGCGGCCTGAAAGGGACATGGTCGATCGCGACGTCCAGCTCCACGAAGAAGATTTGCAACGATCGCTTCTTGCTGGGCAAGGACGTGAAGCAGAAGGGTCAGGACGGAACCGATGTGAGCGGCCTCGACGTCGGCGGCGACTTCATGCACGGGTACACGGCGCAATACATCAGGAAGCTCGACGCAGGCAAGAACACCGTGAGCGCGAAGACACTGCACGACACCGCCGAGAACAAGAATCACGACGACTCGTCGCCCCGATACAGATCATCCGGGCGCGCGGCGGACGACATGACGGTCTACGGGGGCGACAAGGCCAATCGCGCGATCATCATCTCCGAACCGACCAGCCATCCGAAGTTCGCGACCGGCACGAAACTGACAGACCAGCTCTACAAGGAGTTGAAGGACGCGGGTTACAAGGACGACGAAGACGCCGACCGCGATGACGGAGACGAGATCGCATTCCTGCGGGGCAACGCCGATGCTCCGGCCCAGCCCGTCGATCGTTCCTCATCACGGGCGAACCTGGAGCGCGCGCTCGATGAAGTTCGTGCCGTCATCGACAAGGACGGTCACGAGAACAAGGTCAACGTGTTCATGTTCGTGGATGCACATGGCGGGTACCAGGAACGAACGGTCGCCTACCGCGATGGTCGGATCGATCAGCCCGGTGGTGGCGTCTACGTCGCCGACACGTCGAGCGGATTGCCCGACAGCACACTGTCGATCGACATCTTCGCCGACGACGCCGGGCTGCTCGCGGATCTGAAGGAGGAGTTGCCCAGACTGACCCACGGAGGATTCTGGCTCGATGATCCGCAGGTGACGCGCGCCGACAACGCGTACATCGCCTTCAGCACGATCGAGGAATCGTTCGTGACCGGCGACACGGCGGTGCGCGTCGCCATCAACGGCCTGGAGATCGGCAGCGTTGAGCTGGACGGATCACAGGGGGGCGACTACCAGGTCTTCATTCCCGACACGGTGCTGGACAGCGTACTGCCCTCGATCGAAACCCTGCAGGTCGCCTCCGTTTCATTTCAACTGCCGACATCGAACGACTATTTCCGACTCTCGGTGCTCGAAGATTACCTGGACGATTCGTTCCCCCACCTCGACTACGGGATCGGGATCGGTTCGATACTGAGCGGCGCCAATCCCATCCCGGAGTCCTCCTCGGCCGCGCTGCTGTGCATCGGTTTCGCCGGCGGCTGGCGCCGTCGGCGCCCGCACGTCCTGCCAACCACTTGACTTCCACCTCCAGGCGGCCGTAGGATTCTGCACCCCCGGGATCAGGGCCCAGGACCCCCTGCATATGAAATTCCGACTGACCGGAGTGGACAGCGACTCGAAGCCTGTGACGTGGCTGATGGAGGCCGCCAGCGCCGCGGAGATCCGGCGTTACGCCCGGGGTCAGCAGGTCGAGGTGAAGCAGATCGAAGTCGTCGCCAAGCGCGGCGCCGGGGCGGAGCCGTCGGCAGGCAGCGCCGTCGCCACGGCGGATCCCGCGTCCAAGTCCGGCGACCTCGACGCGACGCCCGCGCAGGCGCTGACCGCAAAGGGTTCCGACACGTCCTTCGAGCTCGACCTCTCCGAGTCGGCCGTCGAGATGGAGCGACTGACGAAGCAGAACGAGACCGCGGCCGACGTCGCGACACAAGAGATCGAAGTCATCGAGGAAGCGCCGGCGCGCAAGGGAAACAAGCGCCTGGTCATCATGCTCGTCGCGCTGGTCGTCCTGGCCGCGATCGTCGGCGCGGCGTACACCTTCATCTACTGATTGATCCTGCACGCCTGCGGCGTACGCTGGCGTACCGCCGGCGTGAGCCGGCGGGTGGCACGCGCACGGAACGTGATGAGGCCACGGGCAAAGCTCGCGCCGTCGCCCGAAGACCCGCGGGCTTACGCCGCGCGGTTCGCCGGCCTGACCTGACGTGGCAGGATCCCTTCACCGTTCGAACCCTTACGGCAACAGCGTCGCCAGACCCTCGTGCGGGCGCGCGATGACGTGCGCCGACACGAGCGTGCCGACGCGGTCGGCCGCGACCCGGCCTGCTTCGATCGCCGCCTTCACCGCCGCGACGTCGCCGCGCACCATGACCGTGACGTGCGCGGCGCCGATCTTCTCCTTGCCGACGACCTCGACGTCGGCGGCCTTGAGCATCGCGTCCGCGCCTTCGATCGCTCCGGTCAGGCCCTGGGTCTCCAGTAATCCGAGCGCTTGCATCGTGTCTCCTTTCGCCTCCGGCTCGTCCCGGGGCAGCAGGTGAAGGTTGCTTTCGGTGATCCCGCTGAACTCCTGCGCGCAGTAGATCAGCGGGACGTCCGCGCGGTCGTCGAACTGCATCAGCCGCGTCGTCGTGCAGGCCGCCCGCATCCGCGCGGCGGCCGCCTCCGCCACCTCGGCGCCGCGCTGCACGTTCGCCGCGTCGCCGATCATCTTGAGCATGCACTGCTGACCGGCGTCGCCCTCGACGTCGACGATCCGGACCTGCGCGGCCTTGACGACCTCGTCCGCGATTACGAGCGCGGGCGCGAGCCCCTTCACCTCGACGAGGATGGCATCGATGGATCGTGCGGCTTTCATGCGGAATGGGTCCGAACGGGTGACATCGCGCCAAGTGTAGTGCGTGCGGGGCGCAGAAGGCAGCAGGCCGCCGGGAGCACGGTGCGGGCACGGACGCAAGCGCCAGTTCAGATCCCCCCTGAAGTCTGGCGACTTCAGCTACGGGCTCGTAGACTCAGACGGCCTTGCGACTTCCCGACGTTCCGACTCTTGACTTTTGACTCTTCGACATGCCTGAACACATTCACCGCCCGCTCGAAGCCGTCCTGCTCACGCCGCGTGAGAAGCATTTCTTCTTCGCCTACTACGACAAGCTGCAGTTCGACCCGACTGACCGGTGGGTGCTTGCACAGAAGGCGGACTTCCTGGACCGGCCGCCGCGCCCCGACGACGCGATCACCGTGGGCACGATCGATCTCCGCGACAACCACCGCTGGGAGCCGCTGGAACGGACCACCGGCTGGTGCTGGCAGCAGGGATGCATGCTGCAGTGGCTGCCCGGAGACGGTCGTCGCGTCATTCACAACGTGCGCACCGCCGACGGCTACGGCGCCCTGATCCATGACCTGGACCGGAACCGCCGGCAGGAGATCGGACGCCCGATCTACTGTGTCCGCCCCGACGCGCGCGAAGCGATGGGCAACGATCCGAACCGAGTGGCGTGGACGCGCCCCGGCTACGGCTATGTCGGCTTCGACGACCCGAACGCGTCCATCGTGGCCCCGGTCGACGCCGGGCTGTGGCGCATCGACCTGGAGCGCAACGAGTTCGAACTGCTCCACTCGATCCGGGACGCCGCGCACCGCGACCCCTCGGCCGACCCCGAAGACGCCTCGGCGCCCCACTGGTTCAATCACCTGCTCTACAACACCGACGGATCACGCGTCATCTTCCTTCACCGCTGGAAATCGCACGACGGGCGCACGTACACGCGCATGTACACGTGCGATCCGGACGGCGGCAACCTGCACCAGGTGAGCGACGCCGCGGCGCCGGACGGATACAACGCCTCGCATTTCTGGTGGCGCGACGCGCAGACGATCATCATGTGGGGCGGCGATCACGAGGGCCACGGCGCGTATCGCCTGCTGCGCGACCAGGACCGCGAGATCGAGCAGCTCTGCCCGGCGCTGCTTCCGCAGGACGGTCACATGACCTACGGCCCGCCCGGACCGCTCGGCGCCGAGCGATGGATCCTGTCGGACACCTACCCCGACGTGCAGACCGGCGAACGGACGCTCTTGCTTTACCGGCCGGACCTCGAGTTGCGCATCGACATCGGCTCGTTCCATGCCGGCAACCTCGACGGCGAGATCCGCTGCGACCTGCATCCGCGCTGGAGCCGAAGCGGGCGCTGGATCACCATCGACTCGGTCCACGAAGGGTTCCGCGGCGTCTACCTCCTCGAGATCGGGCCACTGCTCCAGGAGTTCGGCGGAGCCGGCTGATCCGGCCGGCCCGATAATGATCGCGTTCGCGGGCCGTCAGCGCCGATCGCAGGCGCCGCCCGTCCCCAAAGACCTTGACACTTCAGGACTTACCCCCTATCGTTCGGTGGATTCGGCTCGCCTTGAACAGCAGCCAGGGTGGGGTGGCGCTGGATTCTGTATCGTAAGACGGTTCGAGAACAACCGAGGGGGCAATGAACCCGAGGGAGTCCTGTAGGTATGCCTAAGTTCCTCACTGGTGGATGGAACGCGATCCGTTCGCACGCTTCTCGTCCGCTTCGGCGCACGCGCCGCTTGAGTCATCCCGACGACCACTGCGCGCTGCGCTTTCTCGAGCCGCTCGAGCCGCGTCTGCTGCTGAGCAGCAACCCCGCCATCGGCATCGCGCTCGTCAGCGACGTGTTCGATCCACCCGAGGACGTGCTGCCGGAGGACAACGGAGAGCTCAACACGCTCGACAGCATTCCCCTGCTTCACAGCCTGCCCGGCGCGCCGGCGACGCTCTATCTCGACTTCGACGGCCACTTCCAGGCCGTCTGGGGCGACCAGACGCCCGGCCAGTCTCCCCCTTACGACATCGACGGCGACCGCACGACGTTCAGCGACCTCGAGTTGAATCGCATCTTCGGCGTCTGGACGCGCGTCGCGGAGGACTTCGCGCCGTTCAACATCGACGTCACGACGGAGGAGCCGCCGGTGATCGAGCCCGGCAAGTCGATCCGCGCCGCGATCGGCGGATCGTTCGACGACTGGTTCAAGGAGGAGGCGGGAGGCGTCGCCTTCGTCGGCTCGTTCGCCGACGGCATCAATGGCGGCGAGCCGGGTGTCGTGTACGTCTGGCCGGACAACCTTGCAGGGGGTGACGAAGCCAGCGTCGCCGATGCCTCGTCGCACGAGTTCGGTCATGCGCTGGGCCTGCAGCACCAGGTCGTCTTCACGGAGGACGAGGAGGGCAATCCGCTCGTCGAGCGCAACACCGGCAGTGACACGCCCTGGAACCCGATCATGGGCGCCTACAAGCCGATCACCACGTGGCACTTCGGGCCGGACGAGCAGAACGCCGGCCCGGACCGCGAACCGCTGATCGACGAGATGGCCGTCATCGCCGGCGAGACCAACGGCTTCGGCTTTCGTCCCGACGACCACGCCAACAGCGGCGGACTGGGCTCGCCCCTGCGCGTCCCGGGCACCGCGGACCTGCTCGGACGCGGCCTGATCGGCCCCGACCGCGACATCGACGTGTTCGTGTTCGAATCGGGCATCGGCACGATCGAATTACTGATGTCCTCGCCGTCGCGCGGCCCGAACCTGGATGCCGAGCTGGAGCTCTATGACCCGAACGGCGTACTGGTCGCCCCCGTCCCCGATGATCCCGGCGGCGGCGAGGATCCGCCTCCGCCGCCTCCGATCGATCTGAGCGACCTGACCGCATCCATCAGCTACGAGGCGACCGAGGCCGGCGTGTACTACGTCGTCGCCAAGAGCAGCGGCGTCTACGGCCTGATCGGTCAATACGAGATCACCGGCACCGCGCCGGCGGCCGCCGGCGCGATCGTGGGGCGCAAGTTTCAGGACGTCAACGGCAACGGCGTCTTCGACACCTCCGGCGTTCGCGAAATCGACCTGCCGATCGAGCTGACCGACCCCGGCGAGGTCGTGCTCGAGGGCAACGACGACGGGTTCACCGACGAGCCGATCGACATCGGCTTCAACCTCGAGTACTTCGGTCAGAACTACAGCGAGCTGTTCATCAACAACAACGGCGTGGTGTCGTTCGGCAACCCGGTCGGCAACTTCCCGAACGACGTCGCTTTCTTCGGTCTGCCCGTGCCCAAGATCGCGCCCTTCTGGTCCGACGTCGACACCAACGTCGTGGCCGAGGTACCCCCGCCGCTCGATCCCGATTTCACGTTCCAGCCCGAACTCGTGCCGCCGCCCGACGACTACGAGCCGCCGACCAACGCGACGGTCTTCGCGAGCGGCGAGGTCACGCTGGCCCGCGGCACGAGCCCGCGCGGCAACCCGTTCATGCAGGTCGACTGGCGCGGCGTCGGCTACTTCAACCTGGCCGGCGAGGAGGTGGTCGTCCCCAACGAGAAGACCAACGACTTCTCGCTCTACATCGAGAACGACGTCGCCGGCGACATCGTCGCGTTCGTGTACCGGAACCTGTTCTGGACGACCGGCGACTTCTCCGACGGCGCGGGCGGCGTCGGCGGCGTCGGCGCGCAGATCGGCTTCGACACGGGCGACGGTGAGCACTTCGTCGATCTCGGCGGACCGTCGACGCTGGAGCAGCTCGTCGAACTGCGCCACTCCGAGAAGGTCTTCCGCCTCGACCCCGGCCCGGCGCTGCCCGAGTCCGAACCGGGCCTCGAGGGCTGGACGATCTTCCTCGACCTGAACGAGAACGGCGTCTTCGACGACGGCGAGCCGACCACGGTCACCGACATCAACGGCAACTACAGCTTCCTCGACCTCGAGGCCGGCGACTACATGGTCGGCGAGGTCCTGATGCCCGACTGGTACCAGACGTTCCCGGCCACCGAGGTGCATGCGCTGGACTTCGCGGACACGCACCTGGTCACCGTCGAGGCGGGCGGGCTCGTCGCGGACGTCGACTTCGGCAACATCCCGCTCGGCGACGTCTTCGGCACGATCTCCGGCCGGAAGTTCGAGGACCTCGACGCCGACGGCGTGCGCGAGGCCGGCGAGCCGGGGCTGGAAGACTGGACGATCTACCTCGACCTGAACGACAACGGCGAGCTGGACGACGGCGAACCGTCCGACCTGACCAGCCCGTTCGGGCAGTACCGCATCGAGGGCCTGCTGCCCGGTGTCTACACGGTGCGCGAGGTCCAGCAGGACGACTGGCAGGCCTCGACTCCCGAAGGCGGATCCTTCGAGGTGGCGCTGAACGTCAACCGGATCGTCAACGACCTGGACTTCGGCAACTACCACGACGGGTCGCTCTCGGGCATCGTCTTCGACGACATCGACGGCGACGGCGCGCAGGACGACGGCGAGAGCGGGCTGGCCGGCGTCATCGTCTACCTCGAGCTCGACGGCGACGAGGGCCTGACGGCCGGCGACCGCGACACGACCACCGACGGCGACGGGCAGTACGGGTTCGACGGCCTCGAGCCCGGCGCGTACACCGCGATCGTCATCAATCCCGATCCCGAGGCCCGCCGCCTCACCGTTCCCGCGGACGGGCAGCGCGACGCGGACGTCGTGAGCGGCCGGGACACCGACCAGGTCGACTTCGGCATCGCGGCGTTCGCCGGCATCGCGGGCACGAAGTTCGAGGACGTCAACGGCAACGGCGCGTTCGACGCCGAAGAGCCGCGACTCGAGGGCTGGACGATCTACGTCGACCTGAACGACGACGGCGAGCTGGACGAGGGCGAGCCGGTCAGCGTCACCAACTCCGCCGGCGTGTTCTCCTTCGGAAAGCTCGTGCCGGGCAGCTACATCCTGCGCGAGGTCCTGAAGGAAGGCTGGGGACGCAGCGTGCCCGAGGACCAGCTCGAGGTCTCGATCGCGAGCGGGCATACCGTCTCGGACCTCGAGTTCGGCAACTTCCGGCTCGCCTCGATCGAAGGCACCAAGTGGGAGGACAGCAACGGCAACGGCGTGCGTGACGAGGAGGACGGCGGTCTTTCCGGCTGGCGCATCTACATCGACGCCGACGGCAACGCGCAGTTCGACGACGACGAGCGCTTCGCGATCACCGACGACGACGGACGCTACCTGATCGACAATCTCGCGGCCGGCGAATACACGGTCCGCGAGGAGCTGCAGCCCGAATTCGATCCGTCGATCCCGGGCGGCGGCAGCCATGTCGTGACGCTCGCGTCGGGCCAGAACGCGACCGGCGTCGACTTCGGCAACTTCGAGCTCGCCAGCATCGGCGGCACGAAGTTCGAGGATCTCAACGGCAACGGCCTGCACGACCCCGACGAGCCGGTCCTCGCGGGATGGACGATCTTCGTCGACGAGGACGGCGACGGCGGACTCGACGTCGATGAGGATCTCAACGGCAACGGCGAGCTGGATCTCGAGCTCGAAGAGGCGCCGCTCGGCATGGATTTCAACGACGACGGCGACGCGCTCGACGTCGTGAGCGAGGACATCGACGGCGACGGCCGCCTCGACCGCGCAGAGCGGTCCACGGTCACCGACGCGCTCGGCCAGTACGAATTCGACGGGCTGGTGCCGGGCGCCTACGTCATCGGCGAGGTGGTTCCCGACGGCTGGGGCCAATCCCGGCCCGGCCATCCCGACTTCTTCCACACCGTCGCGCTGACCAGCGGGACGTCCGTCAACGGGCTCGATTTCGGCAACTTCCGATCCGGTTCGATTCACGGACTGGCGTGGGCCGACACGAACAACAACGGCGTCTTCGAGCCACCGCTGGACAGCAGCGTCGAGGCCTCGGACATCACGCTGGCGCCGCGGGGCCCGGTGGTGCTGATCCGCAACGACGACCAGTCGACGGCCCTGGTCAACTTCGGGTTCGATTTCGAGTTCTTCGGTGGAACCTACGACCAGTTCTACATCAACAACAACGGGAACATCACCTTCACGGAACCGCTGTTCCAGTTCACCCCCGACGGGTTCCCCCAGTTCCTGCCGATCGTCGCGCCGTTCTGGGCCGACGTCGACACGCGGCCGGAGCAGAGCGGCCAGGTCCACCTCGCCCGCGGCACCAGCAGCCGCGGCAACCCGTTCGTGCAGATCGACTGGCCCGACGTGGGCTACTACGCGAACCGGATCGACCGGCTCAACGACTTCACCCTCTACATCGAGGATGACCCCGCCGGCGACCTCGTCGCGTTCATCTACCGCAACATGGAATGGACGACCGGCGAGGCCTCCGAGAGCGAGAACGGCTTCGGCGGCACCGGCGCCCAGATCGGCTTCGACAGCGGCGACGGCGAGAACTTCATCAGCCTCGGCCGCCCGCGGACGCCCGCCGATATCGCCCGGTTCGCCGACCGGCGCGAGCTGTTCCGGATCGACCCGGGCGGCGTGCCGCTGCAGGAGCGCGGCCTGCTCAACGTGACGATCTACGTGGACGAGAACGACAACGGCCAGTTCGACGAGGGCGAGCCGTCCACCGTCACGATGCAGGACGACCTCGCCACGGACGACGTCGACGAACTGGGCCATTACTGGCTCGAAGGCATCGCGGCCGGCACCCATACCGTTCGGGTGGTGCCGCCGGACGGCGCGGGCGAAGGCTTCCCCGGTGACGGATACGAGGTCGTCGTGGAGAGCGGCCTGCGCGTCGAGAACATCGACTTCGGCGTGGTAGACCTCGGGTCGATCTCGGGCCGGAAGTTCGACGACCTCAACGCCGACGGCGTCCAGGATCCGGGCGAGCCGGGCCTCGAGGGATGGACGATCTTCATCGACGACGACGGCGACGGCTTCCTCGATGACGCCGAGCGATCCACCGTGACGGACGCGGACGGCAATTACCTGTTCGACGGCGTCGATGTCGGCACCCACCGCGTCGCCGAGGTGCTCGAGGCGGGCTGGACGCAGTCGTTCCCCGAAGGCGACGTCCACCTCGTCGACATCGCGCTCGGGCGTGACGTGACCGGCGTGGACTTCGGCAACTACCGGGCCGCGACGATCCGCGGGACGAAGTTCGCCGACGTCGAGGGCGACGGGCAGCGCGACGAGGGCGACGGCGGCCTCGAAGGCTGGACGATCTTCATCGACGACGACGGCGACGGACAGCTCGACGAGGGCGAGCGCTCCACCGTGACCGACGCCGACGGCCGCTACGTCTTCGAGGACCTGACGCCGGGCGCCTACGTGCTCGCCGAGGTCGCACGGGCGGGATGGACCCAGTCGTTCCCCGCCCCCGTGGGCGAGGACCCGGGCGTGCACGTGGTCGGGGTCAGCAGCGGCGAAGTCGCGGAAGACGTCGACTTCGGCAACTTCCTCTTCGTGATCATCTCGGGCACGAAGTGGAACGATCTCGACGGCGACGGCGCCCGCGACGGCAACGAGCCGGGGCTCGCGGGCTGGACGATCTTCCTCGACGAGAACGCCAATGACCTGCTCGACGACGGCGAGACGGCGACCGTCACGGACGGCGACGGCCGCTACAGCTTCATGACGGCGCCCGGCGACCACCGCGTCGCCGAAGTGCTCCAGGACCACTGGTACCAGTCCTGGCCGCTCACGGGCGTGCACCCGGTCGACGAGGCCGGCGCCCACGAGCTGAGCCCGGAAGGCGGCGCCGTGGTCGACGACGCGGACTTCGGCAACTTCGAGCTGGGCGTGATCGAAGGCACGTCGCGCGGCACGATCGACCCGGACGGCGAAGGGCCGCTCGACTTCGACGACGAGCCGGTGCCCGGCTTCATCGTGTTCCTCGACCTGAACGACAACGGCGAGTTCGACGACGGCGAGCCGTTCCAGGAGACCGGCCCCGACGGCCGCTACCGCTTCGAGGACCTGCTGCCCGGCGACTACCGCGTCGTCCAGCAGGAGCGCCCGCTGTGGGTGCCCGGCGGACCGCTCGGCGACACGTCGCGCGACGTCAACGTCGGCCTGGGCGAGAACGTCGACGAGATCGACTTCCTGAGCGACCCCAACGGGCCCGACCTGGTCGTCTCGTCGATCGACGTGAGCGGACTGTTCGACACGCTGGTGCCCGGCGACGGCGGCAAGGTCTTCGTCGAGATCCGCAACATCGGCACGGAGCCGGTGCACCAGACGCTGGCCCTCGACCTGTTCCTGTCCACGGACACGGCGCTCGACGGCGGCGACTTCTTCATCGGCGACCTCGGCACGCTGCCGGTGAACCTGGGCCCGGGCCAGTCACGCGTCGTCAGGGTGCCCGTCAACATCGGCCAGCACTTCGACCAGGGCGACTACTACACGCTCGCCCACGTCGACGCGGACAACGTCGTCGCCGAGACGCTCGACGAGAACAACGTCGGCGCCAGCGACGAGACCCGCGCGGTCGCATGGACCTTCGGCAGCTTCGGCGGCCGGCGCAACGTGAAGCTCACGGTGATTGACCCGCGCGGGGTGCCCGTCACGTTCAGCCTGAACGTCGGCATGGGCGAGATCGTCGGCCAGAACAACTTCGACGAGATCATCCTCACGGGCACGAACCGCCGCTCCAACCTGGTGATCCGGACGAAGGGGCGCGACGTCTCGACGACGATCCACGGTTTGACCGCCTACGGGTCGCTCAACATCCAGGCGAAGACCACGAACCTCGGGGCCGGCGACTACCGGGTGATGGGCCAGATGCGCAAGGGGCAGTTCGACGACGTGCACGGCCCGGCGCTGATCACCATCGACGAATGGGACGGGCGCAGCACGGTCAACCTGACGTTCGGCGACGCGCACGACCTGAGCGTGACGTCGCGGGCGCCGATCGGCACCCTGTCCACCTACAACACGGCCAACACCGACGACGTACCCGACGTGATCGAGGCGCCGTGGATCAAGTCGCTGCGCTCGAAGATGAACTTCGCCAACGACCTGAACATGACCAGCAGCACGGCCCGCTTCTCTCTCGGCAGCGCCCGGGTGAGCGGCTGGTTCGAAGGGCTCACCGCCTGGCTGCCCAACGACCTGGGCAACCTGCGTTTCGGCGGGATGCGCCACGCGAACATCTACAACGGCGTCCGCCGGGACTTCCTGGACGACGCGCGGCCCGGTGACAACCGGCTGCTGCCCGACTCCGCCGAGGACTTCCTCCAGAACCAGGCGATGATTCGCAGCCTGACCGTCACCGGCATCAAGGGCGAACCTTACGCCGTCATCAACAGCAACGTCGCGACGTGGCTGGCGAATCGCATCCGTTACGGCGTCGTGAAGACGACGGAGGTCCGTCCGCACGGCATCGCCGCCCATGCGATCAAGAGCTACTTCCGCGAGCGGGTCGAGCCGTTCAGCCCGACGTCGCGGAACCTCAGCGGACCGGTTCTCGCCGATGCCGACCAGCAGTACACGGTCGATCTCATCGGCGCGGGAACGCGCAACGCGGTGAACGGCAACCTGTAAGGCGGTTAGATTCTTCGGGTGTCACTTCTCGTCACGGTGACGAGAAGTCGAAGCACTACGGATGAACACGAACACGGATTTCTTCTGAATCATCCGTGTCCATCCGTCCGCCTGCGGCGGATCCGTAGTTCCCGAACGCTGCGTCTCGGCCGCGTCAAGGCCCCTCCACCTCCTTGAATTCGGGACCTTCGTGATTCGCTACGCCCGCTGTGCGTCCGCGTCGGACGACACGGCGCCGCCATGGCGGACGATGTCGCCCCGCACGAGATAGATCACGTCCTCGGCGATGTTGCAGGTGTGATCGGCGATGCGCTCGAGCTGGCGCGAAATGTTCTGGTAGTGCATGATCTGCGAGGCCTGGAGCGGGTTCTGCTGGATCAGCTCGGCCGCGCGGATGCACATCTGGCGGTGCACCTCGTCGACCTCATCGTCGGTGCCGCGCACGGAGTGGGCCAGCTCAATATCCTCGTTGACCAGCGCGTCGAGGCTGCGCTTCAGCATCGAGATGACCATGCGCGCCATCTCGTGCAGGTCGAAGGGCACCTGGTCGATCCGGCGCTCCTCGGAGAGAAACCCGGCCTGCTCGGCGAGATTCGCGGCCTGGTCGGCGATGCGCTCGAGATCGTTGTTGATCTTCAGCACCGCGACCACGTAGCGGAGGTCCTGCGCCACCGGCTGGTGCAGGGCGAGCGTCGCCAGGCACTCCTCCTCGACCTCGATCTCCTTCAGATCGACCTGCCGGTCGCCGTCGATGACGTCCTGGGCCAGGTTGCCGTCGCGCCGCTCGATCGCGGTGACCGCGTTGCGCAGCGCCTCCTCGACCAGCGCCCCGACGCTCAGGAGCATCCGCTTGAGCTTCTCGACCTGTCGGAACAGGTGACCCGCCATCAGCCGAATCTCCCCGTGATGTAGTTCTGCGTCTGCGCGCAGTCGGGGTTGGTGAAGATCTTGTGGGTCGACCCGTACTCGACCAGCTCGCCCTGGAAGAGAAACGCGCAGTAGTCCGAGGTCCGTGCCGCCTGTTGCATGTTGTGCGTGACGATCACGATCGTGTAGTCATCGCGCAACCTGACCATCAGCTCCTCGATCGACGCGGTCGACTTCGGATCGAGGGCCGAGCAGGGCTCGTCCATCAGCAGCACCTTCGGATCGACGGCGACCGCCCGCGCGATGCAGAGGCGCTGCTGCTGGCCGCCCGAGAGGCTCAGGGCCGACTTGCGCAGGCGATCCTTGACCTCGTCCCAAAGCGCCGCCTGGCGCAGGGACCGCTCGACCAACTCGTCGGTCATCCGGCGCGACATCTTCAGGTGCAGCCGCGGTCCGAACGCGACGTTGTCGTAGATGGACTTGGGAAACGGGTTCGGGCGCTGAAAGACCATGCCCACGCGCCGGCGCAGGTCGACGACGTCCAGCGCCCGGCCCAGCAGGTCCTCGCCGTGCATCCTGAGCGTCCCCTCGGCCCGGGCGCCGGCGATCATGTCGTTCATCCGGTTGATCCACCGCAGGAACGTGCTCTTGCCGCAACCGCTCGGTCCGATGAACGCGGTGATGCGCTTGTCGGCGATGTTCAACTCGATGTCGCGCAGCGCGCAGATGTCGTCGTACCAGGCGTTGAACCGCGACACCTCGATCGAAACGGGCGCCCCGTCCGCCTCCTCGGCGGGTGAGCGCTCGGTCACGATTGACCCGCCCAGGCTGCGCAGACCTTCCATCGGAACGGGCGAGTTTTCGGTCATGGTCTTTTCCGTGCGGTCGATCGCGGAGGCCAGCGTCATGAGTGCGGCTTCCCGAACTTGTGGCGGATGAAGACCGCCACGGCGTTGAAGGCAAGCAGGATGACCAGCAGCACGATGATACCGGCCGCGGCAACGCGATGGAACTGCTCGTTCGGCCGCCCGGCCCAGTTGAATATCTGAAGGGGCATCGCCGTGAAATCATCCATCAGGTGCGCGGGCGTGTACCGGATGAATACGATCCCCGCGATGATGAGGATCGGGGCCGCCTCCCCGATCGCGCGGCTCATGGCGAGGATCGTGCCGGTCATGATGCCGGGCACGGCGCGGGGCAACGTCATGCGCCGCACCGTCTGCCAGGGCGTCGCGCCGAGCGCCGCGGCGCCCTGCCGCAACGAATCGGGCACGGCGCGCAGCGACTCCTGCGCCGAGATGATGATGATCGGCAGGACCACGAGCATCAGCGCCAGACCTCCGGAGATGACCCCTCGCCCAAAGGGGAGCCGGACGTAATACCAGGCGTCGGCGGTGCCGAACGACCACGCGGGTTCATTCAGGCTCCCGAACACGCCGAACGCCTGCACGAAGGCGGTCATCGCGAGGATGCCGTAGACGACCGACGGCACGCCGGCCAGGTTGGTGATGTTCAGCTGGATGAAGCCGTGAATGCGGCGCAGCAGGCGGTGCCTGGGCTTGAACTCCTCGAGGAAGATCGCCGTCGCCACACCGATCGGGATCGCGGTGACCGCGCAGACGGCGCAGATCATGATCGAGCCGATCATGGCGGGGTAGATCCCCGCGTTCTCCGGTTTCCGAGAGGGCCCGCGCCTGAGGAATTCCAGATCGAGATGAGTCATGCCGGTGCGGGCGATCGACGCCAGCAGCGTGACGAGGATCGCGATCGAGCCTACCGCCGCGCACACGCACCCGACCAGGAACAGCCGGTCCATCATGCGGCGCCGCCACTTCGACCGGGGCCGCCCCTGCATGCCCATGCCGTCCGCTTCCGCACTCATTCGTACACCTGCCTGAACCGGACGCGCACGCGGTGACCGATGATCGTGAGCATGAACGTCATCACGAACAACGTCGCGGCGACCGCATAGCTGGAGAGATACTCGGAGCCGAACTGGCTCGCGTCGCCCAGGAACACCTGGACCATGTAGCCGGTCATGGGCTGGACGTCGACGCGCGGATCGATCGTCAGCCGCGGCGACGATCCGGCGGCCAGGGCGACGATCATCGTCTCGCCCACGGCCCGGGCGATCGCGAGCAGGAACGCGGCGATGATGCCCGACAGCGCGGCAGGCGTGACGACGCGCAGGGACACCTCGAACCGTGTCGCCCCGAGACCGTACGCGCCCTCGCGCAGGCTCTTGGGCACGGACCGCAGCGCGTCCTCCGACAGCGACGTGACCAGCGGAAGGCACATGATCCCGACCGCGAGACCCGCGCTGCACGCGTTGTAGACCTGGAAGCCGTCGGGCCCCCCGTGCAGCCACTGCAGGCCGGGGGTGATCACGGTCAGGGCGAAGTAGCCGAACACGACCGTGGGAATGCCGGCGAGGATCTCGAGGACCGGCTTGATCACCCCGCGCACCGCGGCGGGGGCGTACTCGCTGAGCCAGATCGCCGTGATGAGGCCGAGGGGCAATGCCAGCGACATGGCGACGACGCAGACCAGCAGCGTGCCGCAGATCAGCGGCAGCACGCCGTAGTGCTTCTCGGCGCCGAGCGACGGGCTCCACCGCGTCCCGGTCAGGAACTCGCCGACCGATGTCTCCTCCATGGCGAAAAACGCGATCGTCTCCTTCGTCAGCACGCTGATGATGGCGATCGTCGTGACGATCGTGAAGATCGCGCACATGATCAGGACCGCCATGATCAGCCTCTCGCGAGCGCTGCGGATCAGCTTCGACCGGCTGTGGCCCTGGGTCGCGAGCAACGGGACCGGGGTGGCGAGCGTCCCCATGGATTCATCTCAAGCAGTCGCGGCCGCGGCGGAACGACACGGCAAGCCCGGGATCATTTCTCGACCGGTGCACTCAATAGACCGTGGCCAGCGGGCCATGGACCTTCTCGCCCGCCTCGTCAAGAAACCGGGTGCCCGTCGTCCGGGACTCGAACTTGGTCATCGCCTTCCGATAGATCGTCTTCGGAAGTCGCACGTACCCGATCTCTTCCGCCAGCGAGGGCCCCTGCTCCAGGAAGAAGCGCACGAACGCTTCGACTTCCGGTCGTTCGGCCGACCTGGCGTTCACGTAGATGAACAGCGGGCGACCGAACGGCCGGTACGTACCGCTCTCGATGGTCTCCGGCGTCGGCAGCACGCCCTCGATCGCCACCGCCCGGAGCTTGTCCCTGTTTTCAAAGTAGTAGGCGCAACCGAAGAACCCCAGACCACCACGGTTTCCGGCGACGCCGCGCACCAGCACGTTGTCATCCTCCGAGGGCGACACGTCCGCCCGGATCGACCCCGTCTTGCCGGCCACGACCTCCTTGAAGTAGTCGAACGTGCCCGAATCGACGCCCGGAATGAACAGCTTCAGCGGCACGTCCGGCCACTGCGGACGGACGTCACGCCACGTCCGCGCCTCGGAAGGGTCGAGAAAGATCGCCTTCAGGTCCGCCACCGTCAGCCCGTCGCACCAGTCGTTCTCACGGCTGACCACAATGGACAGGCCGTCGTAGGCGACCGGAATCTCGATGAACGCCACGCCGGCCTCGAGCGCCTTGTCCTGCTCATCCTTCCTGATCGGCCGTGAAGCACCGGAAACGTCCGTCTCGCCCGCGGCGAATCGCTTGAACCCGCCACCGGTCCCGGACACGCCGACGGTCACGCGGGTGCTCGGCGCCTCCTCGTGGAACATTTCGGACACGGCTTCGGTGATCGGATAAACCGTGCTTGATCCGTCGATCGTGACACGACCACCGAGCGCAGCGTCGCCCGAAGCGTCGTTCTCCACCCGATTACCGCAACCGCTTGCGGCCAGGATGCCGAACGTCGCCGAGACACAGGCAAACGCGGAAAGGAGCCGGTAGACGGTGGTCGAGCTCATGGTGTGACCATAGCCGCTCATTGTTAACAACCGGTTAGCGTGCAGTGAGAACACGGTAAAGCGGGCCCGCCCCCAGGCCGCTCACGCCGCAGGCAGGTGTATCCGGAACACGCTGCCGACCCCGGGCGTGCTGTCGACGCTCGCCCGCCCCTCGTGGGCCTGGGCGACGTGCTTGACGATGGCAAGCCCCAGGCCGGTGCCGCCCAGGTCGCGGCTGCGCGCCCTGTCGGGCCGGTAGAACCGCTCGAACAGTCGAGGCAGGTGCTCCGGCTCGATGCCGGGTCCGTGATCGCGCACCTCGATCGACATCTCCCCGTCGTCGGCCCGAGCCGCGCGAAGCTCGATCCGCCCGCGGTCGGGGCTGTACATGATCGCGTTGTCGAGCAGGTTCACGACGGCCTGCTCGAGCAGCGCGGTGTTCATCCGGGCCTCCAGCCGCTCGTCGGCCTCGACGACCAGGTCGACGCCCTTCGCGTCGGCCTTCGCCTGGCACGTTTCCGCCGAGGCCCGCAGCACGGGCAGGACCGGCACCGTCTGCCGGGGGAACTGCTGCCGGTCGCCGTCCTGCTCGACGCGGGCGAGCGTCAGGAGGTCCTCGACGATCGCGTGCAGCCGGTCGGACTGGCGGGCGATCAGCGGCAGGAATCGGCGCGCCGCGTCGGTCTCGGGCCGCTCGTCGATGAGCGTCTCGATCGCGGCCTTGATCGCCGTGATCGGCGTCTTCAACTCGTGGGACACGTTGGCCACGAACTGCTGGCGGATTCCTTCCAGCTGGCGGAGGCGCGAGACGTCGTGCAGCACGGCCACGACGCCGACGCGGTGGCCCTCACCGTCGCGCAGGGCCGCGCCCTGCACCTGGAGCAGCCGCTGCTCGTCGCCGACGTGGACGGTGATCTCGTCGTCGATCGACGCGTCGCTGCGGGCCGCGCGGCCGACGAAAATCTGAAGCTTCGGGTGGCGGATGACCTCCACGACGGCGCGGCCGTGCGCCGACTCGGGCTCGACCTCGAGCAGCCGGCTGGCCGCGGAATTGATCGTGATGATCCGCTCGTCGGCGTCGACCGCGAGGACGCCCTCGACCATGCTGGCGAGCACGGCCTGCCGCTCGTTGGCGTGCCGGGTGATCGCGCGGATCTTCTCGTCGAGATTCCGGGCCATGTCTTCGAACGCGTCGGTGACGTCGGCCACCTCCTGGACTTCCGGACTGCTGCGGCCGACGGCGCCGAGGTCACCCGACGCGTAGCGCCGCGCCGTCGCCTGCAGATCCCGCAGGGGCCGCTGCACGTGGCGGCTGAAGATCACCAGGGTGAGCACGACCGAGACGACGGCCATGATCAGGCCGCCGAGCATCGTGTTCCAGTAGATCCGGCTGACGGCCGCGCCCGCGTCGGCGGGATCGACCACCTGTCGGACGGATTCACCGACGTACCACGCCACGCCGACCGTGCCGAGGCCGAACGCCAGCAGGTAGGCCGGGACGATCTTCCAGATGAAGCGCCGGGAGGTCATTCCGTTTATTCCGTTTATTCCGTCTATTTGTTATTTGTCATATCGGAGCCGCGAAATAACAAATAACAAATAGACGGAATAAACGGAATAGACGGAATGAGATCACTGCGCGTCGCAGCGATAGCCGACGCCGCGCACGGTCTGGATATACCCGCCGACGTCGCCCAGCTTGCGCCGCAACGAGACGATGTGCACATCGACCGAGCGGTCCGTGACGGCCACGTGCTCGCCCTGCGACGCCTGCACGATCTGCGCGCGGGTGAAGACGCGGCCCGGCCGCCGGACCAACGCCTGGACGATCAGGAACTCGGTATGCGTCAGGGACACGGTGGCGTCGTCGATGCGAACCTCGTGGCGGTCCGCGTCCACCGTCAGACGGCCGCTGCGCATCGCGCCGCGCTCTTCGGTTTCCGCCGGGGCGTGGCGCCGCAGCACCGCCCTGAGTCGCGCGTTCAGGACACGCGGACTGAACGGCTTGACGACGTAATCGTCGGCCCCCATCTCCAGGCCGACGACGATGTCCGACTCCTCGCCGCGCGCCGTGAGCATGACGACCGGGACCGAATCGGTCTGCGGATCGCCCTTGAGACGGCGGCACAGCTCGAGCCCGTCCATCCCCGGCAGCATCAGGTCGAGCACGATCAGGTCCGGACGCTCGCGCTGCACGACGCGCCACGCGTCCTCGCCGCTCTTCGTGCACTTCACGACGAAGCCGTCGCGCTCCAGGTTGTACCGAAGCAGGTCAAGCAGATCCTGCTCGTCCTCCACCACCAGAACACGACGCGCCGATCGGGCCTCGGCCACCTTCGAACGCGGCCTGGCTTTCGTTGTCATGACGGGATTTCCCACGAGATGGGACATTGCTGACGAACTTATAATAACCGCGAGAATGCGCCTGACCGTCCCCCAGGGTTGATTTACAGTTAGGACGACGGGCATTGGAGGCGGACCGGCGCGGCACGAGTTCCGGAGCGATGTCCTGACCGAGATCGGTGTCATTTCGGATACGCACGGGCTGCTCAGACCCGAGGCCGAGCGCGCCCTCGTCGGCGTCGATTACATCGTCCACGCCGGCGACGTCGGCGACCCGGCGATCCTCGAATCGCTGTCGCGGATCGCGCCGGTCACGGCCGTGCGCGGCAATGTCGACCACGGCGCGTGGGCGAACACGCTGCCGATCACCGACGCGCTGGAGATCGAAGGCGTCTGCCTCTACTTGATTCACATCCTCGAGGACCTCGACGTCGATCCGGTGGCCGCAGGCTTTCAGGCGGTGATCACGGGACACTCACACCGGCCGGCGTCCGAGCGGAGAGATGGAGTGCTCTATCTCAATCCGGGCAGCGCGGGCCCGCGAAGATTCAAGCTGCCGGTATCGCTGGCGCGTCTCACGGTGCACGGCGCCGACATCACGCACGAGTTGCTCGACCTCGAATAGGGTCCGGGATCTGGGTATCGTCCAGGGCGGCGCCGCGCAGTTCAGGATTGCCGCACATCAGACCCGTGGGCTCATGCCGGCTCATGCCCACGGTTCGCCAACCGACGGCGAACCGCGCGGCGTAAGCCCGCGGGTCGAATGCCATGAGAACCCGTTGCCGCACAGAACGCCAGACCCCTCGCCCCCAATGCAAACGCACGCCACCCTCGCCCCCGACCTGCCTCCCGTGCACCGGCTCGGACTCGCCAGCCGCGGCAACACCCACCTCGACGCCGACGGCGTCCACCGCGCCATCGACCGCGGCGTCAACTACCTCAACTGGTGCGGTCATCCCGACGGTCTCAGCCAGGCCGTCGGCGAGCTTGACGCCGCGCGCCGCGCCGGGCTCGTCATCGCGATGCAGTTTTCCGCGCGCACGGCCGACGAGGCCCGTCGCGAGCTCGACGCTTCCCTCGAAATGCTGGACACCGGATGCATCGACGTGATCACGTGGTACTACGTCGAGCACATCGAGGAGTGGGACCGGATCATGGGTCCCGGCGGCGCCGCCGAGACGATCCGCGCCGCGATCGAACAAGGCGCCATCCGCCGGGTCGGCCTCACCACGCACCAGCGCCCGCTCGCCGCCGAGCTTGCCGCGACGGGCCATCTCGACCTGCTCATGGTGCGTTACAACGCCGCGCATCGCGGCGCCGAGCAGGACGTCTTCCCCGTGACCATCGCGCGCCAGGTGCCCGTCGTCGCGTTCACGTGCCTGCGCTGGGGGGCGCTGTCCCGCCCGACGCCGGACGATCCCCCCGGTTTCACGCCGCCGCCGGCACCGGACTGGTACCGGTTCGTCCTCGCGAACCCGAACGTGTCGGTGGCACTGATGGCGCCGACGGATCACGCGGAGCTCGAAGACAATCTCGCGCTCATGGACAACTGGAGCGAGCCGGACGAAGAGGAGCTTGCCGCCCTGCGCGCCCACGGCGACCGCGTGCACCGGCACGGCGGCGCCTTTCCTTGAGACCAGCGGCTCGATGACGCGCGGCGGCGCTGGACCCGCGGGCTGACGACAGGCCGTTCGGCGAACGGGCATTCAGCCACGATTCAGACCCACGCCAGCCGAACGCCCACGCGCTCACGTCCAGCTCGTGTTTCTCGCCGGGGGTTGCCGGTGCTGATCCCTGCGCGGCGGAATGGGCGTGGCCCTGAGCTCCCGGACCAGGTCGATCAGCCCCGCGATCGCCGCTTCCAGGAACCGCTCGCCTTTCTCGACCGTGGCCTTCGTCGCGTCGCCCATCACGCCGCTCGCGGTCAGACTGCTCCAGTAGGGCATCAGCCGCGCCGCCGAGCCCTGGGGATGCGTGCCCTGCAGCAGGTCGATCTGGAAGCTCGGGGGAAGCGGCGAACGTTCATCGACCGCCTCGGACATCCTGACCAGGTCCGGCCGAAGGGCCAGGTAGAGCGCCGTTTCATACTCTCCGGCATGGGCCGCTCCGTTGAAGTCCGAGTCGCGCACGTCGCTCGCGACCTCCTTGACCTGGCGCAGGTCCCAATGGCTTGCGAAGGCGCAGAGGATGCGGCCTTCGTACTCGACGTTCGCGAGGCGCGCCGACAGGTCCAGTGGCGAAGCGTTGCTGCCGTGGCCATTGATGATGAGCACGCGCGTGAAGCCGTGATGGGCAAGGCTGCAGCAGATGTCGCGGACGTAGCGAATGAACGTGTCCCACGCGATCGTGAGCGTCCCGTGGAAATCCATGTGGTGTGGGCTGTAGCCGTGTCCGACGGCAGGCACGAGCACCGCTTCGGATGCGATCCGGGCGACCGCCCGTTCGCAGATTTCGGTGCACAGCACGACGTCGGTGTCCACGGGCAGGTGCGGGCCGTGGTCCTCGTAGGTCGCCACGGGCAGCACGGCGACCCGTTCGGCCTCCGCCGCGTCCCTGATCTCCGTCCAGATCATCTCGCCGAAGCGATACCTCATTGAATCGTCTCCTTGATGGGCTTCACCCGGGCCGGTGACCGTTTCCGCACGCAGTTTGCCTGGCCGCTCGCCACATAGAATAGAACCTATCCCGGAGCTACAAGTCCGTCGTCAAGTCCGTCGTCCGACATGGGCCTGCCGGGCACGTCCACGCACCAGCGTGTCGAGATCTCGTGACGAAGCGGGCTGCCGGGACAGGTCCTGATCCGAGGCGGTCGACGCAACACCGAACCCCGTCGTTCAGCGTGCAAGGGGGAACAGGCCCGACCTGATCGCGATCAGGCTCGCGACGGGATGGATGTGCTTCGAAGGGCGCGGGGCGTCGACGGTCGTCGCATCGCGCGTCAATCCACGGCGCCGTGCATCTCGATCAGATGCAGCACCCTGAGCACGGCCGCGACGCTCCAGGCCTGGGCGATGCAGCCGACGGGGTGGTGAGGCTCGTCGGCCTCGTGGATCTCGTTGAGCTGTCCGAGGCCGTCGGTCTCCATGAACTCGAGCAGTGGCTCGATGGCGCGCCGCGCCTCGGCGACGGCGGGCTCTTTGAACTGACCGGCGCGCAGCACGGCCTCGGCGTAGGGGCCGATCAGCCACGGCCAGACGGTGCCCTGGTGATAGGCCTCGTCCCGCTGCGCCGCGGGGCCGTGGTACGCCCCGTGGTAGCTCGGATCGTCCGGCGGCAGCGTGCGGAGGCCCCAGGGGACGAGCAGGCGATCACGCACGTGCCGGATGACCTGCCTCTGCTTCGTGCGGGGCAGTGGCGAGTGCGCCACGGCGACGGCGATGACCTGGTTGGGTCGCACCGAGACGTCGAGATGCTCGTCGCCCGACGAGTCGACGTAGTGATGGTCGTACAGCCCGCCAACCTCGTCGTTCCAGAACAGCTTGTTGAACGCGCGGCGGATCCGGCTGCCCAGGCGCTGGTAGTGGTCGGCGGTCCGGGCGTCGTCATCGGCGATCAGCGCCGCGGTGCCCAGCAGCGCGTGGTGCCACAGCGCGTTGATTTCGACCGTCTTGCCCGGACGCGGCGTGAAGGCGCGCCCTTCGTGCGCCGCATCCATCCAGGTGAGCTGAGTCGACGGTGAGCCGGCGCTGATGAGGCAGTCGCCGGTCATGGCGATGTCGAAGCTCGTGCCCTTGATGTAGGCGTCGATGATCCGGCCGACCGCATCGCGCAGCCACGCCTTCCACGATGCCCGGTCGCCGCTGATCGTGACGTACTCGAGCGCCGCGTGAATGAACCACAGGCTGGCGTCCACCGTGTTGTAGTGCGCTGCCTTGTCGTCGTAGTCGTCGAAGCAGTTGGGTACGAGGCCGTCGTCGATCGCCTCCGCGAACGCCTCCAGCGTGGACCGCGCCTCGTCGTAGCGCCCCGTCGCCAGCAGAATGCCCGGCAGCGCGATGAACGTGTCGCGCCCCCAGTCGGCGAACCAGGGATAGCCGGCCAGGATCGTCGACAGCGTCCGGTGACCCAGCTTCCGATCGACTACGAAGTCGTCGGCCGCCGCGGCAAGCAGGCGCCGACGATCCGGGTCGCCGGGGACCTGCAGCGTCTCGAGGTGCGCGCGTCGCGCGTCTTCCTCGGGTGCGGCGACGTCCTCGCCAAGCGCGATCGCCAGCTCGATCACGTGCTCGTCGCCGCCTTCGAGGTCGACGACGAACCGACCGGGCACGAACCAGTCCTCCTGGTCGGCCTGTCCGCGCTGCGTTTCGATCGGGTAATGGATCCGGTGCCACCACCGGGCGCTCGGCGACGACGCTTCGAACGACGCGCCGGCGACGCTCAGGCACATGGCAATCCCGCCCCGCGTGACGACCACTTGCGTCGACCGGGCCGCGACGTCGATCGGTGTCGAATCGTTCTCCTGCAGCAGCGCGTGGAAGTCACGCAGCGTCAGCATGGGATGCAGTTCGAGCCGGCCGCGGTCCAGCCCGCGCAGCCGGTAGCGCACGGTCGCCGCCTGCCGCTTCCAGTGAAGCTGCAGGCTCCGGACGAGCTCGATGTCGCCGGCACGGTACGTCCAGGAGACGTCGAGACCCTTCTCGAACGTTTCGAGCAGGTCGAAGCCGCGCGGCTCGTACCGAACCGCGTCACCGGCGCGGAAGGCACACGTCGTGAACTGGATCGCGCCGCCGTCGTCGTCCGGATCGACCAGCAGGCGCTCGAGCACCTGGTTGAGGCCTGCGATGCGGCCGACCGGCGGCCGTGTCGTCGCGACGAACAGCGCGTGGTAACGGCGCGAGTTGATCGCCGGCACCGTGCCCATGGCGTAGCTGCCCGTCCCGTTCGTCAGCAGCCATTCATGCTGCGCGTAGCGCGACGGATCGCCTTCGATATCGATGCGATGGGACATCCACGGGTCGGTCATGGAATCGTCGGGCCGGGAATGGGGAATGCCGAGTAGCGTCATTATACTTGCGGTGCCTGCGACTCCGAACGTAGCGAAAGGCGCCGGAATCAGGAACCAGGGATCAGAGATCGATTCTCCGCTTCGTCACCTGACGCCGCCGCGCTGGGCCGCGCAGGTGCTGCGCGAGCCGATCGCGCTGCTGAACGATCACGCCCACCTCGAGAAGAAGGCCGCCACGAACGCGCTCGAGCTGATCAACCGCCATCCCCGCACCGCGTCGGTCGCCGACAGGCCGGCCGGCTCCGCGTCCGAGAACTGGGTCGCCGTGATGACGTCGGTCGCTCGCGACGAAATCGAGCACCTCGCGACCGTGTCGCGCCTGCTGGTCCGCCGGGGCGGCCGGATGACGGCGCGCCATCGCAACCCGTACGCGTCGGCGCTGCGCGGGCTGGTCCGCCGCGGCACCGGGCCGGCGGAGCTGATCGACCGGCTGCTGGTCAGCGCGCTGATCGAGCTGAGGTCGTGCGAGCGCTTCGACGTCCTCGCGGCGCACGGGGACGATCGGGAGCTGGCGCGACTTTATCGGCGATTGGCGGTGTCGGAGCGTGGTCACTATCAGGTATTCGTCAATCTTGCGCACGACCTGCAGTCGGGAGACGAAGTGGACGAACGGTGGGCGACGATGCTGGACGAGGAGTCGCGCATTCTGGAAGCCCAGCCGCCGGTCCCGGCCATGCACGGCGGGGTGGAGTAGGGGCGGAGGGCGCGGGGCGCGGGGCGGGGAAAAATTGACTATCGATTATTGATTATTGGTTGTCTGTTATTTCGGAATCGCGCTCCGAAATGAGAAAACAACAAACAACCAACAATCAATAACCAATTCTTCCGCGCCCCGCGCCACGTGATCCCTGCAATCGTTTTTTCCGTTAAGTGCCGCGCCGATGTGTCCGATCAGCACGTAGCGTCGGCAATGTCATCAAAATCAGCGCAACAATCCGATCCGGGGGCTCGACCCGCCTGGCACGGCTTGGACGCGTTAGAGCCGCGAGTGCTATTGGACGGCAACGGCGTCACGGTCGTCGACCAGGGTCTGCCCGACCTCCAAATCGAAATCGCCGATTCCTTCAAAGTCCAGGAACCTTAGGGCGCGCAAAACAATAAGTTACCGAATTTAATGTGTGCAATAGCTTGGTTTGGACGATGTAACCTCCATGCCAGAT
>NYZC01000033.1 GCA_002686995.1 Phycisphaeraceae bacterium
ATCGAACGTCTGATCGGTGTTCCAAACGACATTACCGCCCACCCACTGCACATCGCCCTGGCTCGCGGGCATGCCGGTCGGCGCCGCCGGACTGGGCAGCGGCACGTTCGCCTCCATCGCCCACTCGCTGCCCGTGATGCACCCCTCGTAGATACTGAAGA
This sequence comes from Phycisphaeraceae bacterium, assembly GCA_002686995.1. Lineage (GTDB taxonomy): Bacteria > Planctomycetota > Phycisphaerae > Phycisphaerales > Phycisphaeraceae > NYZC01. The sequence continues at coordinate 162 of NYZC01000033.1, forward strand.
CGCTGCCCGGATCACCGCCGGCTCCGCAGTAACCGTCGCCGAACAGCGAGGTCGAGTTGTCCATCGCGAACGCGCCCGAGCCGGTCTGGTTCGTCGCCGCCAGGGCGCTCTTGGTCACGTTGCCGCCGCCGTAAGGCCCCTTCGACGAGTAGTAGCTGTTGATCCGCGCGTTGTTCCGGACTTGAACGTTCCCGCCGGCGACCATGCCGCCACCGCCGCCGGTGTCGTCGAGCGTCCAGTGTCCGGCGCGCTTCGGGCTCGGCTTCACTTCCTGGAAGCGGTAGTCCGCGATGAGCGTCGGGATGATCGAGTTGGCCGCCGCGACGCCCTCTTCGTAGATGACGCGGATCTCCGCCGCGCTCAGCGCGCGGTCGTAGAAGCGCACGTCGTCGAGCACACCATCGTGCTTGTCGGTGCCGCCTCGACCACCGAGGTAGATCGCCCGGTCGTCCGTGAGAATCGGCGCGGCGCGCGCGTCACCCGATCCGTTGTCGATCGCGCCGTCCACGAACAGCTTGATCGTCGTGCCGTCCCAGGTCGCCGCGACGTGGTACCACTGGCCGCTGTTGAGCACCGTGTCGGCGGAGACCCCGTCTCCGTCGCTTTCGTCCAGGTAGAGCGTCACGCGACCGTCCTTGACGGCGAACTGCCAGTTGTTGGGATTGCCCTCGCCCTTGCGCAGGATCACCGCCACGCGGTGGCCGCTGGGCCAGGCGTCCGCCTTGATCCAGGCAGTGACCGTCAGGGCGCTGGTCACATGGAACACCGCGTTGTCGGGGACCTCGATGTAGTCGTTCGTCCCGTCGAACTCGAGCGCCGAAAGAAGCTGTCCGACCGTCCAGTACGCCGCGCCGAACACCTGGCCGTGATTGCTCCCGATGGAATCGGCGGCCACGTAACCGGTCGTTTCGTCAAGACGCCAGTGGGCGACGGCGGGTGGTCCAAGCGGCGGCATCGCGACCCATTCGAGGGCGCCCTGGAGCATCTGGAGACCGTTGCCGGTCAGGTTGTCGAAGACGAACCCGCTGTCCCCCGACCACGGCACGAAGGCGCGGCGTCCGGCGCTCGACCCGCCGCCGGCGAGATCGCCGCCGGCTTCGAGCGTGACGATCGCGGAGTCCGTCCCACCCGGCTCCACGCCGAGAGGCGTCGCGCCCCCGGCCAGCGCCTGGGCGGTGCTGACCAGGCTGTCGGCGGTCGTCACGATCTGCAGCGGACCGGTCGAGAAGCTCTCGGTGATGTGATGCGTGTTGTCCGTGATCTCAACCGACGTGCCCATGTAGGTGCTCGGGTCGGTCGCCGTGACGCCGAACTCCTGCCATAGCTGGCGCTGCTCGACCACGACGCCGATCGCCGAGTTCGTCAGCTTGGTACCGAGCGTGCCCGCCGAGACTGTCGCCGAGACCCAGATCGCATTGTGTGACGCGATGGCGGCATCGATTGCCGCCTGGGTGGCGTTGTCGTCGATCAGGGTGACCGCGTAGCGCCATCTCTCGAGCCGGGCGCGCCGCGCCTCGTCCTGGGCCGTGGGACTCGTGGCGTCGGATACCACGAGCAGCATCGAGTCCGTCGCCCCAAGTGACGGCGCGACCGCCGAGGTGACCTTATGGGCCACACCGCCGAAGTAGCCCCACACCGTGATCTTCGCATGATCCAGCACGTCGTCGGCAAGATCGCCGTCTGCTTCGTCAACAACGGACACGGTAAACGTGCCGCCTTCATAAGGCTGGTGCGTGGCCCACGTACCGTTGGGATGCGTCGTCCGCCATGTATCGTTGCGGCGGATCTCCTGAAGCACGAATTCAAGCCCTGACTCCGCAATGGCGCGCGCCTGTCCCTGATCGACGACGTTCTCTCCGATCGCCACGGTCGTCTCATGCGACTGCATGAACGACAGGGCGAGAATCGTCGACATGCCCACCGCGATGAGGACCAGCAGCAGCGCGACGCCTCGATGGCGCAGCGTATGCCGCATGCCCCTTGCAGATCGACTCGAGCTTTCCATGATTCCCCCGATCCGGGCGTCATCACCCGGGGCCGGCGATCGGCGGCCTTCTTCCTTTAGTTGTCGGACGCATGAACTGAACGAATTATTCAAGCCTCGAAATCGATCAGCGTGAATCGGACGCTTGTAACGGTCATGCGGCGTTGCTACCGTCTGCGATTGACCCAACTATAAGATTCAAGTCAGGCCGTTGAGCCCGTAGACGCGGAAGCAGCCTCAAATCGGGGACACCTCATGAAACTGACCGTCGCCACTTGCCAGTACGCCGTGACCGGCTCAATCGAGCGCAACCTGGGATACGTGCTCCGACAAATGAAATCCGCGAAGGCCAAAGGCGCCGACGTCGCCCATTTCTCGGAGACCTGCCTGCCCGGGTACGCCGGCGTCGAGTTCCCTTCGATGAATGGGTTCGACTGGAGCGCGCTGGACGCAGCGACTCGGCGTGTCGTCCAATATGCCGCCGATCTGCGGCTCTGGGTCATCCTCGGCTCGGCGCATCGCCTGAGCGGCCGGCACAAGCCGCACAACAGCCTTTACGTCATCAGCGATCGCGGCCGGCTCGTCGACCGGTTCGACAAGCTCTACTGCACGGGGGACCGGTCATGCCGGTCGGGAGACCTGGCGAATTACAGTCCCGGCTCGCATTTCAGCGTCTTCAGGATTCGCGGCCTGCCCTGCGGGGCCCTGATCTGTCACGACATGCGTTACGACGAACTGTACCGCGAATACAAGCGGCGCGGCGTCAGGCTGATGTTCCATTCGTATCACAACGGGAACACGTCGACCGCGGCGTATCGCAAAGCGAAGAAGGAGGTGGGCACGCTCGCGGGGCTGAACCACGCCGAGACGATCCACGGCATCATCGTGCCGCCGACGATGCAGACGTACGCGGCGAACAATGACATGTGGATCAGCGCGAACAACACGGCGAAGGCGGAGTCGTCATGGCCGAGCTTCTTCGTTCGTCCCGACGGCCTGATCTCGGGCCGTCTGCAGCGGAACCGCGCGGGCGTGCTGATGACCACGGTGGATACGTCGATCAGCTATTACGACGCCTCAGTGCACTGGCGCAACCGCGCGATGCGCGGGATCTATCACAGCGGCACCCTGGTCCGCGACGCTCGCAGCACGCGTCGAAAGTCGTTTTAGGGATGGGGTGCAAGGGGAAGGGGGGAGGGGAGGGGAAATTGATTATCGATTATCGATTATCGATTGTCTGTTATCTGTTGTTCCGGAGTGTTCCGAAACAACAGACAAACGACAACAGATAACCAATAATCGATCGCCCCCTCCCCGCGTCGCCCGCGCGCATGGAAGAAGCCGCCTCGACGTCGAGACGGCTTCGGAAATAACAAATCACAAACAGACGGAATAATCGGAATAAAAACGCCTCAACCCGCGGCGACGAACCACCGGTCCATCGCCGCGGGTTTCGGCCGTGTCTCTCAGCGCCTCCTCATCGTAAACGGAAGCATTCCGATCAGCCCCAGCGCGAGCGTCGTCGGCTCGGGGACGACCGGGGGGAGCAGGAGACTGGTCGCGGTCGTGCGTCCGCCGAACGCGCTCATGTCAGGCAGGCCGTTCGGCAGCATCGCGCCGATGATGAACGGCGGGTCGTCAATCACGTCCAGGATCGCACCTTCCAGGAAGGCGCCTGAATCGAACTCGTCGAGGACGGTGCCGTCGGGAAGCTGAATGAAAGTCCGGTTGCCGTCGCCCACGGAGTGCGTCACGAGCGTGAACTTCATCTTGTCGAGTTCGCCGTTGCCGTTGATGTCGGCGCCAAGCGGGATGACGACATCGAAGTGACCGATGTAGGGTGCGCCCTCGGGCGGCGGGATCAGGCCGAAGTTGAACGCATCGGCATCGAAGATATTGAGGTCACTGATGGAGCGCATCTCGGCGCCCTGCTCGGGAAGAACGATCGACGCGCCGTCAGGCTGGCCGGCGTAGTCGCGACCGGAACGGGGGTCGACGTCGGTGACGGTGATGTCGAAGAACACGTCGAAGAAGCTGTCGACGATGAAGTTCGTACCGTCGAGCGCATCCGGGTCGATCGGGTCGCTCGAAGGCGCGCCGCAGCCGGTGCGGTCGGCCCGACCCTGGGCGTTCTGGTACGCGCAGGCCTTGCCCAGCGAGGGGGTACCGCCGTTCATCGACGAGAGCGTGACCGTGACCTGCGAATCGACGAAGCCGTAGCCGTCGATCGAGTCACCGAGATTGTTGGTCGGGTCACTGGCAAGCGGAATCGGGAACGGGTTTGGCCCTTGCAGCGTGAAATCCTGCAGCGATGTGTCGAACTCGATCACGACGCCGGGGGGCGGAAGCACGCCAGCGGAAACACTGCCTGCCGCTGCGAAAACGGTGACCATCGCGCACATCACGAACATCAACCCTCTGTTCCGAAACTTACTACGAATCATGCAAAGACTCCTCATGAGATGATGACGCCTCGACCGTCGCGTCCCGGACTCTCATGAGCATCCGGGACCGGCCATGAAGTTCGATATCGACGCCGTTCTGCCGGGCACGGCCGTTCCGCGCCCGTACGACATCGCTCACAGCGGATCTATTTCGAGTTTGCTGAGGACTCTGGAAATACGATCTCGCGGACTCCAACCGTCAGCGCCGGGCAACCCGGGCCTGCGACCCGTCGGCACTCACGGGGAAACGTTTTGCAAGTCGTATGCCAGCAGGGAAATGGCGCGCCTCGGGCGCGTGCTTTCGTCCTTGCCTCCATGCTTCGCGAAGGATCAGATCGCCATTCTGGTTGCTGAAATGGACGATGCGCGCGACTTCGGCACGACGTCCGAACGCGCGAGGATTTCCTGGAAACGATTCAGACCACGATGAACCACCGAATCGGTCGACCAGAATGGCTATCTATTCTGGCTGCCAGAATGGAAGAGCGCGCAGTCAGGTTCCTGCCTGCTTCGCTCCGCCAATGCGCCATCCCGCCGCGCACAGCCCCACAAGCACGAGCAGCGCGCTCGACGGCTCGGGCACGAACGACAGCGTGATCTGCGTCGAACCATGATCCGCATGAGATCCTACTAGTGACACGGATATCGCGGCCACACACCGTCCGTGTCGGGTGCATGACGGCTGACGTGGGCATGATTCAGATTGCTCCAGAGGATTGGGTGCCTGGGGTCGAGCGCAGCGAGCCACTCTGCGAACGATTCCAAAGGGACCCAAGCCAACTGGCATGCACCCGTCCGTGCCGGTTCTCTTCTCCGCGAAGGGCACTTCGTGACAGGGGCACGCGCAAAGAGGCGTGCCGTGGATGCAATACTATAGTGGCGGTCCGCACCCGAAAGAAGGCAGGAGCTCTCGATGAACCTTACCCAGCTTAACCACGTTGCCGTGCACGTGGAAGACGTTGAAAGAAGCTGCGCTTTTTACGAGCGCGTGCTGAAGCTGAAGCCCATACCGCGTCCCGCGTTCAAGTTCCCCGGCGCGTGGTACCGGCTGGGCGTCGACCAGGAGCTTCACATCATCGGCGGCCGCACCGAGCAGACGACGTCGAGCAACCACGGCAATCACTACGCTCTGATGACCGACGACATGGACCGATGCGAGGCTGAGCTTCAGAATCTGGGCGTCGAATACCTCCCCCGCCGCACGCGACCTGACGGCGCCTACCAGATCTACATCTCCGATCCGGACGGTCACTTCATCGAAATCTGCACGGCGCCCGAGAGCGCGCGTGGGGAGCAGCACTAATTCAATCGGGCGTAACCGGTCCTTGCACCCAAATGACATTCAGACGGAACAGCAAATAGACCCCCTCCCAGTCCAGACCTTCGTCCTCTTCGCCGACGATCGACTTGCCGCCCCCCGCGTCCGCGAGGAACCGTCAATCGACGACACCTCATCATGGGGACCGCCGTCGTCGGACTTCGGCTGCGTCGTTTCAGGAACCACCGTCGACGACTATCCGCCGACCGATTACCTCGAGCGCGCGAACGTGCAGACGACCGTCCGCGCTGCATGGTCGTACCGCTGCTTGTGGCTGCTGATCGACGCGGAGGAGCCCGACATGGCCGCCGCGACCGCGTTCCGGTCGCCTTCGATCCACTTCGAGCACGACTTCCGCGCAAGGGAGGACGTCCAGGTCCACCTCGACGCGCCGTTCGGGCGTGACGAGGTCATCGGCCTTTCCGTCGGCATCGACGGCCGGCTCGCCCAGCGGCGCACGAAGCCCGCGAAACAGCGCGGCGCCACGGCCTACGCGCAGGACTTCCGGTTCCGATGGGACGCGCGGGTCCACCTTCGAAGCGACGGCTGGACCGCGAACGTGATGATCCCGTTCGTCCAACTCGATATCGAGCCGGACGAAGGGCTCGAACTGGGACTCAACGTCACGCGCAATGCCTTCGCCCAGCCCGCGTTCACGACATGGCGCGGCCCCGGGTACTGGACCATCGTGCCCGGGCTGATGGGCCGCCTGGTTCTCGGAGGCGAGCAGGTCGACGCGCCCGCGCCCGCCGTCATGATGACGGCATCCGCGGAAGCGTTTCAAATCGCAGAGGTCCCCGGCACGACCCAAGTCACGGTCAACGACGAACGTCTGACATCCCCGGACATGCCGTTCCGCCTGAATTGCTTCGAAAACAATGCGATCGAGGTGAGGACCGCGGCCGGCACGCATCGTCGATCGATCCACGTCGCCGGTGATCAGACGCTGCGTGCGCTCGACCCCGTCGAAGCGCCCGACCTGATGGCATGCCGGGATGCGCTGGCTCGGTGGTGTGCCTGCGCCGAGACGATGTATGCAGGACGCGGGCTGTACCTCACCTCGAGAGCCGAGAACCTCAGGGGCCTCGACGATTCGATCTTCCGGCCCGATCTCGGTCCCGAGGAGATCAACTATCGCTGCTCGGCGTACATGGCCGGCACGATCGCTTGCATGTACCGCCTCGAGCCCCGCGACGAGTTCAGGCGCCGCGCCACGGCCTGTCTCGACTGGCTGATCGCGCAGCAACGTGCGGACGGGTGCCTGCCCGTCTGGCAGAACCGTGACCCGTTCGCGGAAACCTCGACCCCTGTCGAAAGGCACGTCAGCGACTGTTTCTACGAGCACGGCAACGTCGGACGCGCCCTGCTGGACGCCACGGAGGCGTTCGAGGCGCCCGGCTTTCTCGAGGCCGCGAAGCAGCTTGCCGGCTTCAATCTCGGCGAGCCGGTCAGCCACAATGCCAACTACAACGCCTTCTGCCTCATCTTTCAGCCGAAGCTGAGCGCGCTGACCGGCGATCCGCGATATCTCGACGATGCGATCGGCAAGTATCGCCACGGCATCGCACCCGGCCAGTTGCTCAACGGCGAGTGGACCGCCCACAATCGACATACGTGTTACATGGGGATCATCGGACATGGGCTCGCCGAACTGGCGCGTCATCTCCCTGCAGATGATCCGCTGCGCGACGAGCTGCGCGGCCGCCTCATCCGTCTCTGCAACTGCTTCATCGCGCGCCTCGACGATCGTTGCGGCATCTCTCATCCGCATCCGACGGCACAGATCGACGGTGACGGCATTCCGCACGCGCTGCACACGGCGCTCAGCACGTCCGAAGCGTACGGCCTCGATCATCGCCCCTTTACAGACCGGCTCGTCCGATGGATGATCACCAATCGTGAGCACGGCGAGCATCCCCTCTCGCCCAACATCTATCCCGAGCTCGACGCACTGGCACGGTACGTCCTGTGGAGGCATGAGCAAGAATGAAAATCGGCATCATTGGCGCCGCGCTGGGACACCCGGCCGTGTTCACCCGGGCGATCCGCGATCTCCGCATCGCCGAGGTCAGCGGTCTCTGGGGTGACGATGAAGACCACGAGCGCCGCGACCGGTTCGCGGCTGATCCCGGTCTCGACATCTTCGACACGCCCGAAGCGGTGATCGACCGATCGGATGCGCTCATCATCACGACGCGCACGAACGATCATCGCCGATACGCCGAGGCGGCGCTGTCTCGCGGCAAGGCGGTGTTCGTGGACAAGCCGATGGCCACGAACGTCGCGGACGCGATCGCGATCCTGGAAACGGCACGGAAGCACGACGCGCCGGTGATGAGCTGCTCCGTCCGGCGCTACACGCCTGCGTTCGTGAGCATCATCGAGCAGATCTGTTCAGGCGAAGCCGGCAAGCCCATCCAGGCCGTGCGCTACGAGCCGCACGGCGTGATCGCCGGAGACTGGCAGGATCGCATCGAGACTTCCGGCGGGTTCATCTTCAACTACGGAATCCATGTCGCCGACACCCTTCAGCGGCTACTCGGCCCGCAGGCGGTGGCGGTGCAGGCGTTTGCCGACAAGCTGGAGTTCAAAGACGTCGACTCGCACGACACCGCCGTCATGACGATCCGATTCGCGAACGGCGCGATCGGCGTCGGACAGGTCGTCGGGGCGATGCACGTCACTGAAAACATTGCCAGCGCCCCGGCGCTTTGCGTGTTCGGCACGCAGAACTCCTATACCGCCCGGATCGACGAGAACCAGGCCTACGAGTACACCGGTCGCCGTGTCGGAGTAAGCCCCTACTACTATCTCCTCGGCGGCGCCCACGACACCATGCGCGCCTTCGTCCGCATGATCGAGACCGGCGAACCGGCCATCGCACACGACGAGATGCTCGAGGTGGTCCGCATTCTCGAAGCGGCCAGGACCAGCGCCGCGGAAGGACGGGTCGTGCCGATCGAGCATTGAGGCGCAGTGTTCGGTATGCCACACGGAGTGTCTGAGTGCTGAACTCTCAACACGCGGCACTCGACCCTGTACACTTCCCATGATGAAGATCGCTCTCCTGATCCTGCTCACCATCGTCGTCCTCTTCATGTGGAGCGACTTCATCTACTCGTGCGTCATCGCGAGCCACGTCCGCAAATGGGAGGCGTCGATCCGTTGGGACGACGACGGCGTACGGACCGGTTGCCGCGCCTTCTCGACCGGCGAGGGCGACGTCGGACTGCTGCTCGTCCACGGAATCAACGACACGCCGAAAATCTGGCACAAGATGGCGCCGGTCCTGGCCGGGCATGGCCTGCACTGCCGTGCGATGCGGCTGCCAGGATTCGCGCAACGGACCTCCGAATACGCGGAGGCGACGATCCCGCAGTGGATGGCGGCCATCGAGACCGAGCTTGCGGATCTGCGCGCCGCGCACGCGAAGGTGTGCATCGTCGCGCACTCGCTCGGCGGCGCCATCGTGATCAACTACCTCCTCGAGCATCCCGAAGCCGCCGAAAAGGTCGTCCTGATCGCACCGGCGGTCGGCGTCTCCGACGAGCGCAGCCCGCTGCTCACGGCCCGCGCCTGGAACACGGTGAGCGGCCGACTGATGCTCTTCACCTCCGTGACCGAGTCGCCCTATCCGAACGACACGAGCGACCCGGTCGAGCAGGATTATCCCTGGCGGACGTCGTTCTGTCCTCGATCGATCACCAACCACACGTTCGAGCTTCTCGATCGAATTGCCGCCGACGGCAGCGCGTTCCGTACGCCGATGATGATGGTGCTCTCGAAAAAGGACAAGGTCGTCGACTGGAAGGCATCGAAGGACTTCTACGATGAAGCGGCTTCAACCGAGAAGCAGATCGAGTACATGAAGGACACCGGGCACGCGATCCCGGTCGATTACGGCTGGGAGGAGCTGTCGGAGAAGATCGCGGAATTCTGCCGGGAGTGATGGTCGAAGTCGCCGCCGGCCACTCGACCCGCGGGCCGGCGCCGCGCGGTTTGCCCTCACATCCCGAATCGGCAAACCATGCAAGCCGGGTCGCGTGGCGAGCTCACCCGCCCTCCTTCGCAGCCCCCAGCTCCCGCGTCGCCGCCGTCACGCCGCGCGCAAAGATGCGGGCGAGTCGCATCGTCTCGGCCTCCGCCGCACTTCCGACGTCGTTCGGATCGGCGATGAACACGCCGATGATCGACGCCGTCGGGATATTCAGGTCCGCATCCAGCCGGTGCACGCGCACGCGCTGCACCGTTTCGATCACCGCGATGTGGACCACGCGGCCGGGCACTTCCTGGTGGAGCACATGGTTGAAGACGACGGCCACGACCGGCGCCTTTTCGTCGTCCCTGGTGGTGATCTCGTACCCCGCGTCGGTAAGAAGCGACTTGAGCCTCGCGCGGAGATGGTGGTCCGTCAGGCCGCTGGCCGTGATGCTGCGCGGCAGCGGGCGAATGACCAGGTTGATGCGTCGCAGCCGGGCAAGGCTCAGCACGTCGTGCTTCTGCCGCCGCGGTGAGTTCATACCGATCAGGCCGGCGTGCGACGCGACGATGGCGGAAGCGGCGATCGCGGCAGCAGTGACGATGACGCTTGACCGGCGAATGCTCATGAGGACGCTCCGGGTGTGAAAACGAGTCGACTCGCCATTATCATTCGCCTCATTCCACTTCATTGCAATTCGGTACGCCATGACCTCACCCATATTCGCCGGCACGACCGATCAGGGCCCGGTCCGGATTCATCCTGAGAACCCCAGGCTGCTCGAGTTCCGCGGCCGTCCCGTCGTTCTGATCACGGCGACCGAGCACTACGGCGCCGTGATGAACCGGCCTTTCCGATACGAACGGTACCTCGAGGACGCCGCGGCCAAGGGAATGACGCTGACGCGCCTGTTCACCCTGTTCCGTGAACTGCAAACGCCGATCAACCCCTATTCCACCTGCAAGCCGGAATCGACGGACTACGTGGCGCCCTACGAGCGCACCGGTCCGGAAACAGCCCGGGATGGTCAGCCGAAGTTCGATCTCACCCGCCCGAACGGCGAGTTCTACGAGCGGCTGCACGGTTTCGTCAGCACCGCGTCCAGGCTCGGCGTCATCGTCGAGATCGTACTGTTCAGCAACGTTTACGACACGCCCGTGTGGGACCTAAATCCGCTGAACCCGGCAAACAACGTCAACGGTTTGCCCGACTTCCCGTGGGCCGAAAGCATGAGCCTGCGCCCCCCTGATCTGTTCGACTGGCAAAGCGCGCACACGCGCCGGATCGTCGAGCAGACGCGGCAGTACGACAACGTCATTTACGAGATCTGCAATGAGCCGGCGGGCGCCAAGGCGTCCGGGCCGGGCCAGCCCTCGGCCGACGAGGTCGACGCGTGGCAGCGGCGGATCGTCGAAGTCATCCGCGACGCGGACCACGCGGAACCTGCGAAACGGCACCTGATCTCCGGTCAACAGGCGGCCCACGCGGCAGACCGCATCGAGACAAGCACGTTCCCAACCGACCAGAGCCTCGTCGATCTGCCGATCGACATCGCGAACGTCCACCCGATCCCGAACGTCGTGTACGGCGGCCGCAAGTATGACCTGGGCATGTTCATGTCGGCAGAGCTCAAGCTGCGCGAAGTCCGGCAATACGTGCTGGACACCTGCGACGTGCCGCGCCCGATGAACTTCGACGAGGACAATGCCGCCTCCCAGTACCGCGACGTCATGGGCTGGACCATCCACCGCAAACGTGCCTGGACGACGGTCTTCTGCGGCGGCCACTACGACTACATCGACTTCAGCGTGCTCCCCTGGCTGGAAGCCGGCACGCCCGAGTCCAATCGATGCCTGCGTACATGGTTCGGCCACCTCTCGCAGTTCACGCACAGCGTCGACCTTGCGCGGGCCAGACCGAGGGAAGGCTGGCTGAAGCACGACCGCGAGGCGATTCTCGCTTCGGTGCTCGCCGTTGAAGCCTCGGATTACTGTATCTACCTTGTGGACGCTCGCGAGAAAGACGATGCTGGCGCCGGCGATGCGCTCGAGACCACTCTCGAATTCGATCTTCCCGCCGGCGTGTACGAGGTCGCCACATACTCGCCGGTGACGGGGCTCTATTCCCCGTGGATGACCATGGACGGAGGTAACGACCGCCGACTTGCGACGCCGGCATTCACTCACGATCTCGTCGTGCGCATCCGGTCCGCGGTGACATGATCTTTGACGGCCGAGAGCCACGAACCGCACCGCGCGGGACGGACTCGCGATCTACTGGTTTCGGGACTCGATACAGGAATCCGAGAATGAATGACCAGGCGGCCACCTATCCGGACCTTCCTGAGCGCCAAAAGGGATCGTGGCTCAGGCTGCTCGCTTTCTTCGGCCCCGGCGCCATCATCGCCAGCGTGACCGTCGGCAGCGGCGAGACCGTGTTCGCGTCGCGCGGCGGCGCCGTGTTCGGCTACACGCTCATGTGGTGCTTCGTGGCCAGCGCACTGTTCAAGGGCATCCAGGTCTACAGCGGCTCGCGGTTCATGGTGCTGACCGGCCGGCACCCGCTCGAAAGCTGGCGCGAGCTGCCCGGTCCCGACGGATGGTTCGTCTGGCTGCTCGCGGTGCTGACCATCTTCTGGATGCCGTTCTGGCTCGGGCCGGGACTTCCCGTGATGCTGGGCGACTTTACGAACTGGATCGTCGGGTTTCGCCTCGACGACGTGCGCCTCGGAGAAATGACCGAAGCGCAGATCGAATCCCACTACGCGACGCTCAAGACCTGGGCGCGTCTCTGGGCCACGCTCTTCATCGTCGTGGGCGTCGCCCTGACGTGGTTCCAGACGTACGGCTTTCTCGAGAAGGTGCAGACCGTGCTGGTCAGCCTGCTGCTGGTCTGCATGCTCGTCGCCGCGATCTCCACGCACCCGGACCTCGTCGCGCTGATCACCGGCATCTTCGTGCCCACGCCGCCGGCCTTCGAGGAGTGGCTCATCCAGAAGCACGGCACGGCGTTCAGCGAACGAAGCCCGTGGGTCGAGATGGGGCTCTACATGGGCGTCATCGGCGGCGGCACGCAGGACTACTTCGGATACCTCGGCCTTCTTCGCGAGAAGGCGTGGGGCCTGCTCGGCCGCAACGTTCACGACGGCCCGCCGGCCGAGATCTCCGACGCCGAGGACAACCTTTCACGAGGACGCGCCTGGCTGAAGGCTCCGATGATCGACACCGGCGTGTCGTTCGCCTGCGTCCTGGTCTTCACGGTCTGTTTCCTGATCCTCGGGGCCGCGATCCTGCACCCGAACCACGAGGTGCCGACGGGCATGAACCTGCTTGTCGTGCAGGCCGACTACCTGACGCACGCCGACCAGTCGCCCGCGCTGCAGATGATTCTTGCGTTCATCTACAAGACGGGAATATTCTTCGCGTTCTTCGGGACCATCTACGGCGCATACGAGCTATACACCTGGACGACGCGCGAGTGCCTGATTGCGGCGATGCCCCGCCTGCGAACGGTGCCCCTACGCAGGTTTCGCTTCTGGACGCTGCTGTGGTGCGCGGTACCCGGCATCGCACTGCTCTGGGGGCTCAAGGGCAGTCCCGCGAAGATCGTCACCCCCGCCGCCCTCGTCGGCTCCGGGCTGACCTGCGGCATCTGGTGCTTCGCCATCCTCTGGTCGGACCGGCGGCACCTGCCGTCGGCGCTGCGCATGTCGACGATTCTCAAGGTCCTCGTCGTGCTCGCCGGACTGTTCCTGTGCATCTACTCGGGATTCGGCCTGTACAACTACGTGCTCAACCTGCTCAAGTGATCGAGCCGCGTGCCTGATGAAGTCCCGTGCGCGGTACACCCCCGACGTTCATCAGGGTTCGCCGACGTGCTGCACCGCGACTTGCCTGGCGAACCGCGCGGCGTCAGCCCGCGGGTCGGGGGACGGCGGTGTGTGACGGGCCAACGCGACGTCGCAACGCAAGCATCGCCAATGCGATCGGCATCACACCCGGTTCCGGCACCGGCGTCGCGTCCAGCCGGACGTGGTCGAAGTCGACCTCGAGATCCGAAAACGGGAAGTCCGGGTCGACATCGTTGAGGTTGACGAGACGGATGCCGATCTCCGCGTCCGGTGGCGACGCGCCGGTGACGAACTCGATGGTGCTGGTCGCGAACTGTCCGTCCGTGAGGACCGACGCGAGCGTGTTGTTGTCCTCGGCGATCGTCGCGCCGTCGGCCGTCAACTCGGCCCGGTAGCCGGAAAAGCCGTCCAGCGGAAAGAACTCGCCGCTCATCGCGGTCCCCGACGCGATGTCACCGATCTCGACCTGGAGCGTGTAGATCGTGTGGGGCTGAAACCGGTCGGTGAGCCTCTGCTCGATGCCGTACTCGCCCTGCCCGCCGCTGCCCTCGAAGTTGAACGCGATGGCCACGCGCTGCCCTTCCGGCGCGCCGGCGGGAAAGTTCGTGTAGACGCCCGGCATGCCGAGCGGATCAGGTTCGAACGGGGTCAGCGTGCCGAGAAAGTAGGTGGGGCCGTTGCCGCCGTTGGTCATGCCGTCCGGATCGTAAAGATCCCAGTCGGGAGGAGGCGTAAACGAAAACTCGTTGAATTGCGGCTCGCCGACGATATCCTCGAACCCCGGGTTGGCGATGTTCAGCATCTCGGCGCCGACCCAACCCTGGCTCAGGGCCACGATCAGCACGCAGAACCCATTGCGCATTCGCGTCATCTCGTTCTCCTTCAACGGTGGGCCATCCCACGCTGTTTTCCGTCGCGGGTCGTTCTCCTTCGCCACGGCCGCTCGAACGAACGGCCATCTCAATCGTCCCCACGATTATACCCGCGTCAGCGGCGCTCGGCGATGTAGACCGAACGCCAGATTCCGCCGCCGCCCCGGTTGTCCTCGACGCGCACGGCGACGGTGTTGATCCCGTCGAAGCGAAGGGCGTCCGTCACGTCGATTTCGAACGGCTCCATCCACGAGTTCATGTTTTCCTCGAACGGAAACGGTCGCACGAGCACCTTCCGCCCGTTGATCCAGACGGTGCACGCCTCGTCGACGGCGCCGAAATAGAGCATGTACTTCGCCTCGTCGTCCGACCGCTCCACCTCGAACGCGTTGCGGTACCAGGCGAACCCGTCGTAGTTCCGTCCGTGCTTCTGCTTCCACTTCTTCCCGATCGGCTGCTTCTCCCAGTGGCTGGTGGTCGCGATCTCGTGCCATGCGTCGGTGTTGAAATCGTCTGCGTACCACTCGTCCCTGACGCCCTTGTCCCTGGGATCCCACATGAACTTCCATTTCGTCGGCAGCGCCTGGTTCTCGGCGCGATGCACGTCGACCAGGTTGCGATCCCAGTGCCGGTCCTCGGACCAGCGCAGGTAACCCATGTTCGCGATCCACAGGTGCTCGTGCTTCGCGCGAAAGCGGTCGAGTCTGCGCAGCGCCGCGACGAACTCGTACGGCTCGCCCGACTTCTTGTAGCCGCGATACGCCGCCTGGGTCTCCAGGATCTGCTCGACGTTCGTGAGCCCGTGGCGAAGGAACGCCACCTTCTCGGCGGTGCGCTCCTCGTCACGCGCGGCTCGCTCCGCCACGGCGAGCAGCTCGGAGCCTCGGCGCATCACGTTCGGCCTGAAGATGACCGGTGCGGTCTTGTAGAACTCCGGCCAACCACCGCCATCGCCGTCCAGCTCCTCGCGGATCGCCTTGCGCAGCTTCTCGTGGGTGACCGCGTCGGATACTTCACGCCAGTGATCGAAGTAGGCGCGAATCTGCTCGCTCGCGGGACCGAAGCCGCCGTAGAAATCGTCCAGGATCTCCTGCGGGGGCACGTCGCCGTCGACCTGCATGCGCACTTTCATGTAGAGCGTCGGCCCCTGTGTCGCGTATTGCCCGGTCAGCGAGTCGAAGTCCGTGGCGATCATGCCGCGCTTGAACGCGAATGCGAAGTCCTCGCCGAACTTGTGGGCGTAGAAGATCGGCATGGCGTGGCCGTCGAGCGAGTAGTTCGGTCGGAGGTAGAGGCTGGCGCCGGCGTCGGACCACCCTTGCCACTGATCGCGGAACGCCTCGCGCCCATCGTCGGTCCACGGGTACATCATGCCCGGGACGAGCGAAACGACGATGTTCCGGTTGAGCTTCGCCTTCACGGGTGGCTTCGCATAGTTCTCGTAGGCAAGCACGATGACGGTGGCATCGGGATCGGTTTCGCGGGCCATTTCCTGGAGCGTCAGGTAGAACCGGCAGTAACGGTCCGTGAGCGAGCCCATCCATCGCTCCCAGCCTCCCTCGCCCCTGTCGAACTGCTCCTGCAGCTTCGCCATCGACACCTCGTCGCCCGGTGCGGGCACGTCCCAGGACCGGCAGGTCTCGCAGATGCACTTGCCCCCGCTGTCGTTCTCGCAGCCATTCACCCACGGCCGCTCGGCGGTGCGCCGCTTCTTCCATTCCTCGATGACGTGCTCGTGAAAGGACGGTGACGATATGCACATCGGGAAATAGTTCTTGTAGATGGGATCCAGGCCGCGCTCGCCGTTGGGCATCATCGGGAACCATTCCCGGCGCGTCTGCCCGTACTTGTTCCAGTAGTTGCCCCAGGCGTGGTTGTACTCGAGGCTGACCTCGTTACCCATGCGGTGCCGCAGCATCCAGGCCGTCTGGTCGACGCGAAACTGAAACATGTTCTCCCGCTTCGCCCAACCATCTTCGAACCGAACCGGACCGTAATGCGTGCGCAGGCGCGCGTGACGCAACGGCGGCTTCCAGGTGACGTCCCAGCTTGCGATCCGGATCGTGCGCGCCGACGGGATGACCTCGCCGATCCGACCGGGCCACAGCCACTTCACGTTCATCTTTTCGGCCAGGAACGTGTACACCCCGAAAAGCGTGCCGTTGTGCTGGATTCGACCAATCGACACGCCGCGCGCATCCACCGACGAGAAGCCCCAGTTGTCCCTTCCGACGATGTAGAGGCCCGCCCCGTCGATCTTTCCCCGGAATGCGTTCGGCGACAAGCCTTCGCTGGTGATGCCCGCCTCGTCCGCGGCCCGGCACCGGCCGAGATAGATCCGGTTGCCGTCCTTCGGCGCCGCGCTCTCGCGAAGGATCGGCAGCTCCGCACCGCTCGCCTCACGGACGTGGTGCTGAAACTCCCGCGCCGCGTACTCGACGACCGGTAACGGCTTGTCGGCGATGACGATGGCACTCATCGGCTTGCCGTCGACAACGACGTCGAAAGCAAACGACTCGGCCGGCAGGATCGTCGTGAGCATTGCAACGACCGTCAGAAGGACTGTTCTATGGAATCGCGTCATGTTGGTTTCCTGGCGCAGAGGCCTCGCAATTCGGGTCTTAGAGCCCCTGACAGAATGCCTCTGGCTTCGACCGACGACAGCGGCGCCTGGCTGCGTCGTCCTGCATCACCGGCCGTGAAGGCAAGCTGCTTCGGACTTCTTGCCAGGCACCACTGTCGTCGGTCTCGGGCCTGACGATTCATTCTGTCAGGGACTCTAAATGTAATCAAGCATTTTATCAGGTCGGAAGGGACACCGACCGGAACGAATGGATCTCAGCCATGCGCATCAGGAATCGCAGGGCGATCCTCTTCCCCTCGAACCGTGACAGGTCCTGCGGTCTGCCCCCCCACATCGGCTCATGGGCGATGTCGTCGCGATAGAACCGATCGCCTTCGTTCCTGGTGAATTCCGCGATCGGATGACCACCGTCATCAAGGACTTCGACGCGCATCCAGCCGTCCATCGTCTCCGGCGCGTCGTACTGCCAGAGATTGCCTCCGAGGACCCGTACGTTGACCTGTAGACGGCCACCAGGCCACGTGAACGGCCTCGTCGTGACCACTCCTTCGCGATTGCCCGCACGCAGCGACACGAATCCGTCCGGGCGCAGTTTCGCCAGGCCGATGCAGCGATCCGCGGTCAGAAATCGATCCCCGTGAAAGCACGGACCGCCGTAATAGTAAAACCAGAGCTGATTGTTGTAGAGAATCGGGGGGCTGTAGCCCGGCGTCGACACGGCGGCATCGAAGGCGCCGTGCTCACGTCCGTTCGGCGGCGGCGCGAAGAACGCGCTCCGCGGCCTGACGCGCTGCCAGGTGCGCGCGTCCCTGCTCACCGCAAGCTCGACGTCCGCGTACGGCCGCTCCTTCCGGTGATAACGCTCAATGAGGCCGATCAGAACGCTTTCGTACTGGAACGCGCCCATCTGGTAGAGCTCGAGCGTCGGATCGTCCTCGAGGTCCGGACGCAAGGCCAGCGTCGGCCGTCCCGTGATCGTCCGCGCGTCGCGGCTGGTCGCCGAGTAGATGCACCGGACAAGCTGATGATCATCCATGTCGCTCTTGTCGCGCGTCAGGATGACGTAGCGCTCGTCGGCGCCGCGATGGACCAGCGCGCTCGTGCGATCGCCGCAGTTACGGATGATCGCCTGCTCTGGATCCTCGGGAATCGTCCAGTGAATCCCGTCCGGCGAACGCCCCATGTAGATATCCGGCGACGGACCGGCAAACTGAAACAGCACGATCTTCCATGGATGCTCCGCGTCGTCTGGATCGTGCAGCACCGTCGGGCCGTCCCATCCGTTGGCAGAGGCGAACAGGACGTTGCTCGGCCCGCCGACGACATTGCGACAGAGGTCAAGCTTCGGTCGGGCCCAATGGACACCGTCGTCGCTTTCGATCGTGCACAGCATCGACACGATCCCGTCGTAGCATCGCGGATGCGTCACGTACCACCCACGAAACATCCCGCGCGCCTCGTCGCGATACACTCCGGACACGAACGAGATGCAACCCCCCTCCCACGGCTCCTCGTGTTGATACACCGGGTTGATCCGGTACCTCACGGGCTGGTGAACGACGCGCTGAACCAGGGTGTGGTGCGCGAGAACCTCTTCGTCGAGGAAAAGCTGCGCCTGTGTCACGTCGATTTCGCGCATCGACAGAGTTTCAAGGGTCAGGTATCAGGTGTCAAAGCGCCGAGCCGGGACTGTTCGGCACGGCGTTCGCTCGAGAAGCCGACTGCAGCGTCCGCGTCCCTGGATGTTCGACCTGCGTTTCCGAGCCGGGCCGAGACGGCCCGGCTCGGTGAGGCGATCCCGATGAACGCGCCGCGTATGCCGTGCCGAACAGGAGTACGTCAGTCTCCCTCCTCGTCAAAGGCAAAGCCCGTCTTCCAGGAAGGATCGAGAACCACCTCCTTGACCGTCGTTTCCCAGCGCTCGATCTCGTTGAACCGAGCCCAGACGAGGTCGTCGGGAAGCCCCTCCAGCATTTCGACCGCGAAGTCGTACTGTGATTCACTCAGCCCGATGCTTGCGTCACGGGGCTTGAGATGGTCGATCTTCGTCAGCTTCTGAGCATAGATATCGCGCATGTAGATTTCGAGAACCGTCAGCAGCGCGTCGAGACGATCATCCCAGTCGGACGTCGTGACGGACCGATTCAGCAGCGGCGCGACGTCGTCCGCAAGTCGCGGCAGCGTCGTGAACGCGCGATACAGCCACTTGTTGTAGGGCGCGTAGC
Organism: Phycisphaeraceae bacterium; assembly: GCA_002686995.1. Lineage (GTDB taxonomy): Bacteria > Planctomycetota > Phycisphaerae > Phycisphaerales > Phycisphaeraceae > NYZC01. The sequence continues at coordinate 19,418 of NYZC01000033.1, forward strand.
GGCGGTTCAGCATGAACCCCAGCTCCATCAGCCGCTTGACGCTCTCGCCCAGGTAGAGCGTCGACGCGACGTCGTCGCCACGCTTGATGCATCGCGCCAGGTTGTACGGACCGTGGGAGGTCATCAGGATCAGCCAGTCGGCTATCTTCTTGCGCCAGACTTTGTCCGGGTAATATCCAAACGATTCGAGACGCTGCGAGAAGGCACCCACCGGATCAACGAAAAGCGTGCCGCCGACGGCGTGACAGAGATCGGCCTCGCAAAGCCCGACCCATCCGACCAGGGATTTCGGGGGTTGCGCGATGCCCAGCACCAGCTCGAAGAAACGATCGACCGGCTCGACGGTGACGCCCGCGCGATTGGCGTCCTCGTGGTGGACGGACAGGCCCTCGAACTCCTTCGGCACCTGATCGCGCAAGGCGCGCTGCAGCGCGTCGGCCTTCCCCGAATCCTCATCGGCAAGGATCAGGTTGACCCTCGGCCCCCAGTGATGATCCTGCGAGATCGCGTCGTCCAGACCGAACGCGTCGGAACCGAAGCCAAGCATGCCGGCGGCCACGCGCTGCTCGAGCCCGGCTTCGAAACGCGAAACGCGGGGAAGGACCTCCTGGTCGAGGAATCGGTGGCTGACCTCCTGGGCCTTCATGTGTGGGCTCCGTTACATCAGGCTGTTGGCCATCAGCTCGAACGCGTCTCTCCGCTCGTTCACCCGCAGCCGCATGACGTAGACCCGATTCGGAGGCTGCGCGCTGGCGCAATAGCAGATGAATATCGACTCGTCCTGCATCACGAAGCCGCCGGGATATCCGTAGCTCGACGTGTCCAGCGCCTGGCCGTCCGTCCAGGTGGCGCCGCCGTCGCGACTGATCCACCCGCACAGGTACGGCAGATCGGGACCGACCTCGAAGACGTGCCAGGTGGCGAGCACCACGACGGTTCCATCGGAAAGCACGTACACCTGCGGCGCCCGCATGATCGGGCCGCCTTTCTTGACGGTGACGTCGGACGCATGCCACGTCACGCCGCAATCTTCGGAATAGTGCACCGCGCCGGCCGGACGCGACACCATGATCAGGCGTCCGTCCTTCAGCTCCGCGATCGCAGGCTCGTCGATGTCCTGCTCGCCGCGCACGGTGCCGATCGTTTCCCACGTCCGGCCGGAGTCCATCGAGCGGTGGATCGCACTGTACAGCGGCATGTCGCCGCCGGACTCCTCGCCGCCGACGTCCTCGCAATAGGTCGGCCAGAGAATCGCGCCGTCATCCAGGCCGATCGGCCGCCCGTGAGCGCGCTCGTAAAAGCTGCCCGGAGCGTCGATCCAGATCGGCTCCGACCAGGTGCGCCCGCTGTCGGTCGACCGGAGCACGAACTGCTTCGAGCTCAGCCCGTCGATGTCGTTCTCGAATCCTTCTGGCGCCCTCGCGTATCCCGCCCAGGAAGCCTGAACGTTGACCATGCACAGCACCGTGCCGTCCGGACAGACGTAGAGCGCATCCGGACGATCATCCAGACGATAGTTCACCACCGTGATAGGCCGCGACCAGGTCCTGCCGTTGTCGCTCGACCGGCACGCCATCGATCGCCCGCCGTTCGGCGCCTCGAAACCGCTGTCTCCCTTCGCAAGGTCGCGCGGAGACGCGTGTGAAACGTGTGCGTACCCGGCCGAATGAACGACGAGGATGTCACCGTCCGGCATTCGCTCGACCGCTTCGGCCCATCCAATGAAGTCGCCCAGCCCGGGAAAGGGATCGGGCCGGTTGTGGTCGTGACCGGTGACGCAGATGCGTGCTTCTTCGAATGAAGCGGGTTGGGGCATGTTCGGAGAGGATTCTATCGCGGCAGCCGCAATCGGACTCGCCAGAGCTGGAGTCCGATGATTTCAGCTACGGGGCTCGATCACCATCTCCACCACCGCGTGAGTCACCGGCTTCTCGACCGAAATGGCGATCCGCGTCGGCCGGCTCGGCGCCCGCACGTTCTCGTCGATCTGCTCCGCGCTGATCGCCAGCGTCCCACCATCGCATCGCATCAGGACGCTGATGGCGTTTGACTTGTCGAACACCTCGATCGAGTTCTCCGACACGTGCCTCCATTGATCAAACGTGATCAGCGCCGTCTCGAAACGATCGGCATTCGCGAATCGTATCTCGTCCTGAACGACCAGACGACCCGTGCCCTTCCGTGAAAAGGAGAACCTGCGAGTCAGAAGCAGCAGCCCGTCGACGTCGTACGCGGGACGCAGGTCGTACTGCACCCAGTCCTCCTCCCGTGAGAACCCGCGCCCGACCACCTGCGCGATGATGTCGCGTCCCGCCGACTGCAGCGTCCCGGCGACGCGCGGCACCGAGTGACCATACGAATTCAGCACCTTGCTCTCATACCGGTTCGGTCCAAACGTGCGGGACGTGTAATGCTCCGACCCCGGATCGGTGAGCAGGATGCGACCGCCGAGCGCCACGACGAAGCTGCCGAGGTCGTTGTGATTGTGCGGCTCCTGGTTGTTGCCACCCTTGAACGCCGTACTGATTTCGACCGCATCCGTCGCGCCGCGACCGACGTACATGCCGGCGTCCTCGAACCAGCTTCGCAACGCAAGCTCGTCGGCCATCGCGGTATCGTTGCTTCCGCGCCCTGCCGGATCGGTGAACCCGAAGCAGGCCGCAAACGGCAGACTGGTCGTCTCGGGTTCCGCCGCTTCCCACTGCGTCATTCCCAGGCCGAAACGACGACTCACGTAGCGCATGACGTCCGTGATCGGCGACACCTCCACCTGGCAGTCGGCGAAGGCCGGGTACGCTCCGGGCATGATCTCCATCCGCGCCCCGAACTGTGCGATCTCGCGGACACGTTCGTCCCCCATGAGATCGATTTCACCCGCCGTCGCATGCCAGAGCGTCTCGCTCAGCAGCAGGAAGTGGCTGAAGCCGAAGTTCCAGTAGTTCAGCCCCTCGCGGCAGGCGCCGTCGTCGCCGAATCCCTCGAGGAAGTTCAGGATGTAGCGCTCGGATCCGGCCACGAACCGGGCCTGCCGCTCGACGTCTCCGCTCAGCGCCATCACGGTTCCCACGACGTTGGCGAGACAGACGGCGTTCCAGTTATGCGTCAATTCGAGCCAGGTGAACGGCGCGTCCTGGTTGATGTTCAGCTTCGCGCCATCGAGCATCGCCTCGAACGGCTCCTCGATGCGGCGCCGTACTTCGCCGCGAACCAGGTTTCGCACATCGGGGTCGAGCCGGTCCCCCAGGAAGAAATCCGCCACCGCGAGCCGGTATCCCATCGTCGACGAGCTGAGGTCGATCTCGATCGCCTCGCCTCGCCAGTTCCGGAGGGTGATGTCGTGGTACGCGTGAACCCAGGTGGGCTCGGCGCATACGGCGCGGATCGATTCGTGAATGCCTTCGAGAAAGCGGCCTTCGCTCTCCATGCACTCCGCCAGGACGAGCTTCGTGAACCGGACGCGCGTCGTCCGGTTGAAGTGGCTGTAGACCTCCTCGGTGCCGGTGCGCGAATGATCGAGGTAGATGTCCTCGGTCAGGACGAGCAGCGGCTCTTCCAGCAGCGCCGCGGCCTCGTCGGGCAACCTTCTGAATCCCTCCCAGCGATTCAGGCGCTGCCATGCTTCGCGATCCTCGATGGCCCGGCCCGGACAGCGCCGTCCGTTCGCAAGCATTCCGGTGACATCACGGACGCGCTGCGGATCCAGCAACCGCACGGCCTCCGGGAAATACGGCACATCATCATTCGCTTCGGCCAAGATCCGGGCTCCATGCGATTGATACGATTCGCGGATTATACTTGCCGACTCGATGCCGACTCTCACCGTGCCGCGATTGAAGGAACGCCCCAACATCCTCCTGATCATGAGCGACCAGCACAATCGCTCGTACATGCGATGCGCCGGCCATCCGTACGTGAGGACCCCGAACCTCGATCGTCTCGCCGCATCCGGGACGCGATTCACGAACACGTATTGCGCCAATCCGCTCTGCGGTCCGTCGCGGATGTCTTTTCTCACCAGCCGGTCCAGCAGCGATATTCATGTCTGGAACAACGGTGCGTTTCTCGCGTCGGACGTCGCGACCTTCGTGCATCACCTCGCCGTCGCCGACTACCAGACCGTCCTCTGCGGGCGCATGCACTTCGACGGGCCCGACAAGCGGCACGGCTACGAGCGCCGAATCATCGGCGAGCAGATGTGGCGTGCGCCTTCCATCCCCGTCGAGCAGCTCATTGCACACACCGCCGACTATCTCGAACTTTCCGGATGGGGGCAGACGCCCTGGATGAATTACGACGAGCAGGTGACGCTGGAAGCCGAGCGCTTCCTTCGTTCATCCGACGCGCGATCGGACCGCCCCTGGTTACTCACGGTCGGCACGGCGCTTCCGCACGACCCCTGCATCTGCCCGAAGGTGCTCTTCGACGAATACCACCCGCAATCCAGGGTGCCGCCGCTCCCGAACGGCTACCTCGACACGCTTCACCCCGCGACGCGGCTCTGGCGACAGCGTGCCGGGGTCGACGACGTACCTGACGCGATCCATCAGTCGGCGAGGGCCGGATACTGCGGGCTCGTGACCTTCGTCGACGAGCAGATCGGCCGCGTCCTCGATGCCTTGTCGGAAACCGGCCTGGCGGACCGCACGATCGTGATCTACACCTCCGACCACGGCGACATGGCGGGCCAGCAACGGTTCTGGTGGAAGACGACGTTCTACGACGGCTCCTGCGGCGTGCCGCTGATCGTCTCGTGGCCGGATCGGTTTCGTACCGGCGCGACCGAGTCGTGCGTATGCAGCCTCATGGATGTCGGGCCGACCCTGTTGGAACTGGCCGGCGCAGAATGCATGCAGCAGGTGCGCGGCCGCAGTCTCACGCGGTTTCTCACGACGGATGGCGACTGGGAGCCCGGCCCTGACGACCCGGTCGAGTGGCCGGACACCGCGTTCGCCGAGAAGGTGTACCGACCCGGCATGCGAGAGCCGGCGCGCATGATCCGCAGGGGTCGATGGAAGCTGAACTACTATCACGGTCACGATCGTCCCGAGCTTTTCGACATGCATGACGATCCTGGCGAACGAATCGATCTCGGCGCGGATCCGCGCTGCGCCGAGATGCGCGAGGAGCTCATCGCGGCCGCGCTTGCGGACTGGTCCGGGCAGCAGGTGCTGAATTTCTTCGAGAGGTGGGACGCCGACCGCGCAGTGCGGGATCGCTTCGCACGATCGACGCAGGCAGGCGACGACGACGCGCCCGATCCGTGGGCGCCCACGGGTCACGTCGAATTCCACAGGGGATACTGACGTGACCGCCGCGTTATGATGAGCGTCAGAGCACAAGGAGACGCTGCCGTGCAATACGACATGGACCAGAAGATCGCCGAGTTCCGGGTCAACGGCTACACCGTGTTCGAAGACCTGATCCCGGTCGAGAAGATCGATCGGATGCGCGAGGCGTTCATGGCACTGCTCGATCAGGTCCGGGAGCGCGAAACCGAGATTCGCGACGTCGAGGAAGGCGATCTGCGCACCGGCAAGGGACGCCTCCAGCGCGTCCACCGCTACTGCATGGACTGGCCGCTCGACCCGCCGCTCGGAGACCCCGAGGTCTACGAGCACCCGGTCATCGTCGAGTTCTTCGAACGTTACTTCGTGGACAAGGACATCTTCATCTCCTGCCTGCACTCGAATAATCCGTACCCGGGCTCCGTCTACCAGAACTGGCACCGCGACACGAAGCTGCTTACGCCGAACATCGGCAATCCCTCGCACCCCACCTCGGCGGTGAAGGTGCCGCTCGTGGACACCTGCGAGGAGAACGGCAGCTTCGAGGTGATCCCCGGGACGCAGTATCTCGCCATTCCCGAGTACGAAGGCAAGTACAACGACATGCTCACCCAGCCCGGGTTCCACCTCAATCCGCGCCGCGTCAACATGAAGCGCGGCACCGTGTGGATGCAGGATCCGCGCACCATTCATCGCGGCACGCCCAACACTTCGGATCACGCGCGGCCGGAGTTGTGCATTTGCTTCTCGAAGCCCTGGTACCAGCTTCGGCGCCCGCTCATCATTCACCGCGAGCACTTCGAGGCGATGTCCGAACGCGGCAGGCACCTGTTCAGGAATGCGCAGCTCATTGACTAGGCGCGGGTGACCGCTTCGACGACAGAGGGCGGAGCGAACCACCATGAAGACCCTCGAAGAACTCGGCGTCCCGATCCGGTGCGACATCGCGCGGCGGCTGTACGACCGAATCGCCCGGCTCGATGCCATCGACGCCCACGAGCACCTTTTCGCCGAGCGCTTCCGGGTCAGCCAGCCGGTCGACGCGGTCGCGATGTTCCAGCAGCAGTACCCCGCGCTCGGACTTCTGGCCTCGGGGATGCCGGCGTCCGAGCTCGACTCGCTTGCCGATTTCGATCGGCCCCTCGACGAGCGGTGGGCGACACTGAAGCCCAGGCTCGACGATATCCGGGGCCTTGCCCTGCCCCGGGCCCTGATGCTCGGCATCCATGAGCTCTACGGCTTCGATCGAATTGACGACGGAAGCTACGTGGCGCTGACCGAGGCGATGCAGGCGTTCAATCGTCCCGGCATCTACGGCGAGATCTTTCGCGATCGCTGCCGGGTGAAGGCGGCGTTCGTCCAGCAGTACAACTCGGTGGATCCGCCATGGGAGATGCCGCCGTCCGGATCGTTCCGCATCGCGCAGATGTTCGAGAACCTGTTCAACGTCGCGTGGCGGTCGGACGCGCTGCCGCGCGTCGAGCGCTGCGTCGGCCGATCGCTCGAAACGCTGGACGATTTTCTCGACGCCGTCGAGCCGGCCATGGCACACTATCAGCGCGAGGGCGTCATCGGCATCAAGCTCATGAAGCAGGCCATCGGGGAAGAGCCGGCGCGGCAGGATGTCGCCCCGCTTTTTTCGCGCCTGGTCGCGGAAGGCGAAGGAAAGACGCGGTCGCCCGAGCTCGTCGACGGCGAACGGGCTGCCTTGCGCGACAGCATCGGCCATGCCATGCTGCGGGCCGCTGATTCGCTCGGTCTGCGCGTGATGTTTCACAGCGGCATGCGACCTGCAATCGACTTCCGATCGACGGATCCGAACCTGCATGTCCCGCTTTTCGTGAAGTATCCACGCATCTGCTTCGAGGTCTTTCACTGCGGCATGCCATGGGTGCGCGACGCGGGGATGATCGCGATGAGCTTCCCGAACGTGTGGCTCAACATGTGCTGGACGCAGTCGCTGTCGCCGCGCATGGCGCGCAGTGCCCTGTCCGAGTGGCTCGAGCACGTGCCGCACAACAAGATCATCGCCTTCGGCGGCGACTCGGCGTTCTGGATCGAGCACACGGTGGGCGACCTGATTCACACGAGGGTCAACCTTGCGAAGGTCCTTGCCGAACGCGTCTCGGAGGGTGAGTCGACGGAAGACGAGGCGGTCCATCTTGCCGAACGCATGCTTTTCGACAATGCCGCGGCGCTCTACGGCCTGACGCGCCATGGCCTGGAGCGCCGGGAATACAACTGAGCACCGCGTCGATGGAAGACCTTCGCTACACGCCCGAAGAGCTTGACGCCCTCGCCCTGGAAGGCTGCGAGTCGCTCGTCTTCCACCCGGGCAAGGTCGCGACCTACGACGTGGAAGCCTACCGGCGCGTGATCCCCCAGCCGGTCGAAACCGGCGCCTACCCGTTGTTCGACGAGAAAACGGGGTCCGCCCCCTTTTCCGGCGCCCCGAAAACGGGATCTGACCCTGTTTCCGCCTGCTCGGTCGAGGGGCGGTACCTGCTGCGGATGGGCGGCTTTCGGCGGCAGACGATCTTCGGACCGGCCGAGGCGGCGGACATGATCGCGGGCGCCGGCGTGAACTACGCCGACTCCCTTGGCGACAACATGCTCGAGCACCTGGTGCTCTGTCGCCGCACCGGCGTCATGCCGATCTTCGAGGCGCCGACGATGGGCATGGCCCTGCCGTTCCTCGCCTCGGAGCTTGCCGCGTTCGAACAGACCTATCGCCGGCACATCACCGAGTTCGCCGATTGGATTCGACGACTCGAGGGCGTATACGGTCACCCGCTGCTCGATCGTGAAGGGCACCCGTGGATTCTGTATCTGCGCGCCACGCCCCTGCAACTGTTCGAACTGTCCGCGCAGCGCAAACCGCACGAGACGGCTGCGGAGCTCGAAACCCATTGTGGCCGGCCTCGCTTCTCGATCGACGGCCGCGCGCCCCGCGACCGTGCGGCCCAGGCGAAGGCGTGGACCTTCATCCGGCGCCGACACATGGAGGTCCTGCAGCTCATGGGGCGCGTGTTCCGCGAGATTGCGGCGCCGCGCGGCGTCTTCGTCGGCAATGCCCACACGCTCCCGGCGATGGACTACGAGCTGATCGGCGAGGTTTTCGAATACCCCGGCGTGGCCGCGCGATCGGGCTACATCGAGGAGCCCGCGCTGCGCGAGCCGTATATGGGCTACAGCGTGCGACTTCTGTCCGACCTGACCGGCCGGGCGCCCGTCATGAGCGTGCGCGTCAACACGCTGGTTTCCGGCACGCGAATCATTCCAGGACCGAACACCATCCGCCGCTGGTTCGACACGTCCGTCCGGCACGGCGCGAGCGGCTTCTACTTCTGGGTGACCGACTACCCCAGCGCCGAGGGCCAGTACTTCGGCTCGCTGCCCGGCAACCCCGACCCGAGCACGCACGGACGCGAGCGCTGGGATGCCATGCTCGACTGCTTTCGCGACATCGCTCCGGCGCGCCGGTTCGCGCCGCCTGACGGCGAGATCGGCATTCTCGTTCCCTACGACGTTCTGGACACCGAGGGCTGGCGCAGGGTGCTCGGCACCTTCACCGAACTGGAAACGGCGCGGACGTGGTCGAAGCTGGTGTCCGCACGAAGCGTCGAGCGTGATCGGGGGTGTCTCGACGCGATCCGTCTGTTTGCGGTTCCTTCGCTTCCCTTCGCTTCCGATGCCCTTTGCGATGCAATCGAAGGGTTCGTGAATCGAGGAGGTGTCCTCGTCGTCGGCGATCGGCAGCTCGCCCGATTCGACATGGGCGGCGACGAACGCCGCCCCCCGGCGGGACTGGGCGCCGAACTCGACGGAGTCAGCGCCATGGACCACTCCGTCGGCGAAGGACGCGTCGTCGTCTTCGAGGAGCCCGGCCTCGGGCTCTCGATCGAAGCGACTGACGTCGCGTCCTCGCTGGCCGAAGCCGCGACGCGCTGGGAGCGGCTGCTCGACGGCATTCGCCTCGACCGGAAGTCCTGGATCTACGACGTCAGCGCCCGAAACCTGCTGAAGCTCACCGGCAACGCACCAGCGGAGGATCCTCCCCCCGTTGAGCCGAACCTCGAGCCGCAGGCATATATGTTCGAGCACAGCTCACAGGTGATCATTCCGTTCATCGAGAATCCGACGGAAGCGCCTGGGGAATAGCCCTACTCCGTTCCCGAGCACGGGAAGCGGCAGCCCAATCGTTATGATTAGTGCCGCATGTCGCTCTCCGCCGCCCAGGTCGACCGGTTCCACGACGAGGGGTATCTCCAGATCGACGGTCTGCTGCGCCAGGAGGATCTCAACCCGGTCATCTACGAGTTCGAGATGATCATCGACCGACGCGCGCGACAGATGTACGCGGACGGCCATCTCACGCAACTGCACGAGCGAGAGCCCTTTGAACGGCGGATCGGCCTGCTCGCGGCGGAGCACCATCCGATCGCACGCGATCTTGGCCCGAATCGCGTGCTGGGCTGCGCGATGTTCAACCTCATGTGCAACCCGAGGCTCCTCGACGCGCTCGATTCGATCCTCGGCCCCGAGATCCTCGCGCACCCCACCCAGGTCGTTCGCCCGAGAATTCGCGACCGCGATCTCAGCGCGGACCGCAGGCGGACCACCGATCGCACCCCGATCCACCAGGATGCAGGCGTGCTGCGTCCCGACGTCGACGAGACGCTGCTGATCACCGCGTGGATTCCGCTTACGCGCGCCGACGAGGAGAACGGTTGCCTCGCGGTCATCCCCGGCAGCCACCGGTACGGCGTGCGACGACACGACCCGCACTCCATCCCGGACGAGGAGCTTCCGCCCGGCGACCTGCGCCCGCTTCCGGTCGATCCGGGCAGCGTCATTTTTTTCACGCACCTCGTCTGTCATTGCGGCCTGCCGCACCAGTCGGACCGGGTCCGCTGGAGCATCGACCTTCGCTACCAGGATCCCGCGCAGCCGACCGGCAACCCCGTGTTCGAAGGAAGCATCGTCCGCAGCCGCAGCAACCCGCAGAGCGAGCTGACGTACCCGCAGTGGGTGAGCCAGTGGAAACGGCAGCTGGTGCACGACAATCCCTGGCCGCCGATTCCGCGGTGGCCCGAAGCGAAGTGAGGTCGGATTCCAACACGAATGAGTTCGACAACGCGTGCCATCCCCGTGGCGATCATGGCGCTGGTCGGTGCTGCGAGCTGCGATTCGTCCGTTCCGGCACCGGAAGTCATCGAGATCGCCGTGACGGGGCACGACTTCAAGTGGAAGTGCCGCTACGCCGGGCCCGACGGCACGCTGGAAACCGACGACGACGTGCCGGTCGGCGCCGCGCTGCACGTTCCCACGAACACGCTGGTTCGGATTCACCTGACGAGTGACGACTTCATTTACACGTTGATGTGCCCGAAGCTCGCATCAAAAGAGGTCGCGGTGCCCGGCATCGTGTTCAGGATCGAGTTCGACAGCGGCGCCGCGGGCGCGTTCGAGCTACGCGGCGACCAGATGTGCGGATACACCCACGAGTCCCTCTTCGGCGAGCTTGTCGTGGAGTCACCGGAGAGCTGGCGGCAATGGATGGCTGGAGTGACGAAACGATGAAGACCGTGACGCGCTTGCCGGCTGGGGAGCGAGGGGCCCGCACTGCACGAATCAACCCACCCACGATCGGAATGCGACATGAAGAACGTCCTTCCAACTGTCCTCCTTGCCCTCGCCGCACTCGGCGGATGCTCCGAGCCGCCGGCGCCGTCCGCGCCGCAACCGGATCCGAAAGCCGAAGCAGAGCTCCCCGCGCCGGTTGAAGCCCCGGAACCGAAGGAGGCGCCGGCGCCGCAACCCGAGCAGCCTGCCGCGGCGCCCGCCGAGCGCAAACGCGTGGGCATCCCTGCCGAGATCCTCGACACGCCGTGGCTCGAGCAGGTACAGAAGCAGCAGGAGATCGACGCCGGAAAGATGAAGGTCTTTCACGGCTTCAGGTTCGAGGATCGCCTGCCGGAGAGCGGCATCACGTTCGTCCACAAGGTCGTCGAGGATGCGGGCAAGGCATACAAGCCGGTCCATTACGATCACGGCAACGGGCTGGCCGTGGCCGACGTCGACGGCGACGGGCGCCTGGACATCTACTTCTCGAACCAGGTCGGCGCCAACGCGTTGTGGCGCAACCTCGGCGGCGGCCGCTTCGAGGACTGGACCGAGAAAGCCGGCGTCGGCGTCGCGGACCGGATCGGCGTCTCCGCGTCGTTCGCGGACACCGACAACGATGGCGACGCCGACCTGTTCGTCACGACCGTGCGCGGCGGCAACCTGCTGTTCAGGAACGACGGTGCGGGTCGGTTCACCGACATCACGATGGCGTCCGTCCTCGACTACGTCGGTCATTCCTCCGGGGCGGTCTTCTTCGACTACAACCGCGACGGCCTGCTCGACCTGTTTCTCGCGAACGTCGGCGTGTACTCGACCGACGAAATCGGACCGGACGACTACTACATCGGCTACGAAGAGGCCTTCGCGAATCACCTCGTACCGGAACGGAGCGAGCGCAGCATTCTGTACCGGAACATGGGCGGCAACGTCTTCAAAGACGTGTCGAAGCAGACGGGCCTCGTCGACGCGTCCTGGAACGGCGACGCCTGCCCGATCGACGTGAACGGTGACGGCTGGATCGACCTCTATGTCCTGAGCATGCAAGGGCACGACAGCTACTACGAGAATCGCAACGGAGAGCAGTTCGTCGATCGGAGCCGCGAGGTGTTTCCCGCCACGTCATGGGGCGCGATGGGCATCGAGGTGCTCGACTTCGAGAACGACGGCCGGCTGGACATCTTCGTCACCGACATGCACTCGGACATGTGGGATCCGATGCCGTTCAAGAAGTACTGGCCGCGATTCGAGAAACGCAAGGCGCGGAAGAAGCACGTGCCCTCGACGCGATTCCTCGAAACGGACGGCAACCACGTGCACGGCAACGCCTTCTTCCGCAATGACGGCGAAGGAAAGTACACCGAGGTCTCCGACGCGATCAGCGCCGAGAACTACTGGCCGTGGGGGCTGAGCGTCGCCGACCTGAACGCCGACGGATACGAAGACGCGTTCCTCGCATCGAGCATGAACTTCCCGTACCGGTACGGTCCCAACTCGGTGCTCCTGAATGATCGTGGCGAGAAGTTCGTCGAGGCCGCGTTCACGCTCGGTGTCGAACCGCGCCGAGACCGGCGCACGGCGAAGCCCTGGTTCGATCTGGACTGCTCGGGCGCCGATGAGGGACACCGGTTCTGCGAGGGCCTGGAGGGTCCTGTCGCGATCTGGGGCGCGCTCGGATCGCGATCGTCGGTGATCTTCGATCTTGACGACGACGGCGACCTCGACATCGTGACCAATGATTTCAACTCCGAGCCGATGGTGCTCGTGAGCAACCTGTCGCAGAAGAAGCCGCCGCGATGGATCGAGGTCGCACTGCGCGGCCGGATTTCGAACCGCGACGGTCTCGGGGCACGTATCGTCGTCACGACGGACACGGCGACCCTGACGCGCGTCCACGACGGCAAATCGGGATACCTTTCCCAGAGCCGGACGCCCCTCTACGTCGGACTGGGCGACGCGAAGGAGATCCGCCGGATCGAGATTCGATGGCCCTCGGACACCACCCAGACGATCGAGGGGCCGGTCGAAGTGGGTCGACGCCACCTGTTCGAGGAGCCCGAGCAAACGGCCCCGAAACCCGCCAGCGCCATAAAATGAGCATGACAAAACACTTATGATCCATGGCGCGAAATCTTCTTAATGCCACCCCTTGATTTCGTGTCGGTTCTGCCGCATAATGCGGGTGGAAAGCACTGCTGCGGTCATGACTGTCCGCAGTTGTGAGGTAGTACGCGTCCATTCGGATGCATGTGAAAGCAGTTGAAAGAACGAAAACGGGCAGCATTCTCAGACCTGCTGAAAGGAGAACTTCGCATGGTCAAAAGTAACGTCATCGTACTCGCCGTTCTCGCCACCTCGTTGGTGGTCGGATCGGTGAACGCAGCGCTGTACGAGGAAGATTTCACTACGGACGCCGGAAAGCACCTGACGCATCCGGATCTGGGTTACGGCTCGTTCGCGGGCGCCTCGAACATCCAGGTCACCGACGTAACGTCCTTTGGCGACGCCGCGATCGATGGCAACACCTCCAGTACCGGATGGTCGCGACTCTTCCGTCCCTTCGACGGCGGATCGATCCTGAGCGGCCCGGTGGTGATGGACATCGACATGGATCCCGGAAACGACGAAGATGCCGAGTTCGGCTACTTCGGATTCGACGGATCGAACGTGACCAGCGATCGACTCGTTTCGATGCGGTGGCTCGCGCCGAATCCGGGCTCAGGCAACCCCGATGAACCTGGCGGCATGTGTATTTCGCGTGCCGTGGAAGGCAACGTCTGCTCGGGCATCAATGGCCGGGTGCATGTCCGCTTCGCGATCGACCTGGACACGAACGCCATGACGGCGCTCGTCACCGGTCTCGACGGCCAGGGCGCCAACTCGGTCTCGGGCACCCTCAACAACCAGGGGCTCGGTCTGACCGCCGTTTACGTGACCGCGGCCCAGAACGACGGCTTCGCCGTCGACAACATCCTCATCGACATTCCCGAGCCGGCCAGCGTCGGCCTGCTCAGCCTCGGGGCCCTGATGATGTTGAAGCGCCGGCGCGGCGCGTGACGACGAACTGAGACAATACGACCTGAACAAGGCCCTCTTCCCAGGAAGAGGGCCTTGTCATTGAACCGGGTCGACCGAGCCGGCTGTCTCCAGCCCGGCGCGCGCACGAACGCACTGCGGGCCGAGACGTCCCGGCTCGGCGAACCTGCATGATCGACACGATCCCTATTCGCCCGGGAGGATCACCACGCCCAGTGCCTCGTTCGGTGAAGATATCAGCAGGTCGCACGCATCCGGTGCATCGCTCAGCGACACGCGGTGCGTGATCAGCGGCTCCACGAGCAGGCGCTTGTTTGCGATGAAATCGAGGCATTGCTCCATGTTGCGCCCCGTCGTCCACGGCACGATCACCGGCGGGTAGTCGCCGCCCTGCTCCCACGCGGCGTCGTGGTAACCGGGGCCGGTCCGCGCCACCGACAGCAAGTCGAGGTTCCCCAGCGCCGCGGCGAACGCGTGGTCGATCGTCGCTCCGCCCACGATGGCCACGCGCCCCATCGCGTGACCGTCCGGCGCGTGCTTCATCATGGACATCAGGCGCTCGAGCGTCTCCGTCGCCTCGCCGGCGAAAGCAATGACCGCACCGTCGAGGCCGTGACCGCGCGTCAGGTCACCGATCTGCTCGGCGCAGCCCCCATCCTGTGGATCGACGCACAGGTCCAGACCGCAACGGCCCGCGATCTCGCGCCGCAAGGGCAGCCCGTCCATACCGACGACGTGGCAGCCGCCGAGCCGCGCGCACTGGGCCGAAAAGTTGCCGACGATCCCGAGCCCGGCGACGGCGACGTAGTGGCCGATCTCAGGTTCCAGTCGCCGGGCGGCGTGGAGCGCCGTCGCCAGCAGGTGCACCGCCGAGGCATCCGCGTCGCTGACCCCGTCCGGAATCGGCGCGGTCAGGTTGACCGGCACCACGGCGTGCGTCGCGTGAAGGGCGCCCTTGCCCATGCACGCCACGCGCTGACCGACGTCGCGCGTCGTCACGCCATCGCCCAGCGCAAGAATCACGCCGGCGTTCGAATAGCCGAAGGGCGCCGGTCCGTCATCACGGGGCGCGGCACGACGTCCGGCAACGCCACCCAGCTCGGTGCCCGGGCTGACGATGCTCGCCGCAACCTCGACGAGCACCTCGCCGGCGGCGGAAACCGGGCACGGCTCGTCGATGACGCGAATGCGCCCGGCGCCGTCAGTGGTGAGGACTCTGCGGGATTGAGACATCAGTCGTGGTTCCTGTCACCTATACTACTGAGCGGATGCGTCACCGACCCGTCGTCAAACATGCCTTCACCCTCATCGAGTTGCTCGTGGTCATTTCGATCGTGGCACTGCTCATCGCGATTCTGCTTCCCGCGGTGAAACGGGCGCGCGAATCAGCTCGAGTGGTCCATTGTCTTTCGAATGTTCGGCAAATGGGCATCGGGTTCGGCATGTACGCGTCGGACTATCGCCAGATCCTGCCGTTTCGGCGTGACGGTGTCGACTGGTTCTGGCCCGACGGCCTCGTCACGTACGACGTCGTCGGCAAAACGTGGAACTGCCCCACCTCGAGCGGCGAGAATCTCTCCGAGCCGTTCGGGGGCAGTCGCGTGATCAGCACGGTCACGGACTTCCACGGTACGGCCGAAACCGCAACCGGAAACATCGCCGACATGGGTGGCGGGCGGGGCGCCGCGACGTGGGACTACGCCTACAACTGGATGGCGTTCGGCCCGCTCGGCCCATTCGAGGACGAGCTGCTCCAGACGATCGACGGACCGTGGGAGTCGGACTTCGGCGCCGTGTTCCAACCGTCCGGCGTCATGCTGGTCGGCGAGGGCACCTACACGATGGAGCGGCAGTTCCGCGCGCTCGACGACGCGGGCCAGTACCTGTTCTCCTTCGTCGATCATGCGAACGAAGGCCCTTCGCGGCGGCACAACTGCGGCAGCAACGCCGTGTTCGTCGACGGTCACGCCAGGTATATTCACAATGACGATCTGCGCCAGCACGGCGAGTGGTGGGGCACCGACAATGCCAATCCGACGCACGGCATCACGCATCCGGGCTGGGGCCCTTACGTGCCTCCGGGGATTCACATTCCATGTCCGTGAAGGAATCGATCGTTCTCATCGGGCCGGCCATCGCCTTGATGATCGGTTGCTCCGCTGCGCCGCGCGCCATCGACTGGCGATGGGGTCCCGTGCTCCCCGAGGCGCGCAGCGCGCGGGCGACGACCGGAGTCGGTGACATGGCCGTCACCGTCGGCGGCACCTCGTGGAAGACGGTCGACGGCGGCAAGGTGAAGCGCTGGCGCCGGTCGGTTTACGCGCTGGATCCTGATGCCGGCTGGTCGATGCTTCCCGCCTATCCGCACGACGCCGGGTATGCGGCGGCGTGCGCGATCGATCGACGACTCATCGTCGTGGGAGGCAAGGATGCGGATCGCGGCCACCGCGAGACGTACGTGCTCGACCTCGACGCGGCCGAACCGCGGTGGACGCCGGGCCCCCAGTTGCCCCGCGCGCGGTGGGGGCACGTCGGTGGGGTCATCGGAAGCACGGTCTACGTGACGGGCGGTTTCGAATCGACGCCCGAAGGCAAGGGCGCGCCCGCGGCGTCGGTCCTGGCCTGGGACACCGTGAGCGACG
>NYZC01000034.1 GCA_002686995.1 Phycisphaeraceae bacterium
GGACAGTTCGACCGCAACTGGCTGGTGACCAATGACATCGTTGTCAGCTCGACGGGGCAGTCGCAAGCGATGGATTCGCTGATGGACATGGCGCGCGTCGCGGGTGAGCTCGAACTGGGCAACGTGCGCTTCAAGGGCAAGGCCGGCTCGAATCTGACGGTCGCCGCCCAGCGCGACAACCTGGCGGCCGGTCTTCAGGCGGAGGTCAGGAAAGGCGCCGCCGCCGAGACCGCGAAGCGGGTCGCGTCCCCGCAGCTGGGTCGTCAGGCGCGGGTCGAGCGGTACCGGCAGCAGCTGGCCGCGTCGCAGGATGAGGCGGCGCCTTCGGACGAGGCGCCGGGTCGGGGCCGTGCCGCTCCCGGGGCAGCGCCGGCTGAAGGGGCGGCGGCCGTCGCGTCGGGGTGGCTCAGCCTCGACGTCGACCTGGCGCTGCGAGGTGAGGAGCACCAGTTCACGACACCGGGCGGAGATGTTCGCGTTAGCGCGCGGGCGATCGGCAGAGGTTGGATCGACGGGCTGAAGCGGGTCGGGATCACGATCCTCGTGCTCCTGGTGATCGTTGCGCTGGCCCGTGTCGGGCCGCGGATCGCCGCGGTGCTGGCGTCGAAGGGCGGGCCGGCGCTGCTTGCGGCGCTCGGCGCGCTGATGGTGATCACGCTCACGCTGCCGGTACTCGGCCTGCTCCTGTTCATGGTGGCGGTCGGCGTGACGCTCTACCGGATTCAGCTTCGCCGCGACGGCCGAACGGGTGGTTAGAATCGTCACATCCGCACGTGGGGCACGTCGGCGATCGACGACGAGAACGAGGACGAACGCTTCCCGTTCATGGAGACCGATTCGATGAGCGATCCGCTCGAAATACTCGTGGTCGGCGGCGGCTCGGCCGGCCGCCGTCACTTCCGGTACCTGCGCGACTACGGCCAGCGCTGCGCCGTCTGCGATCCCGCGCCCGACTGTCGGGTCATGAAGGAGTTTCCCGACGCGCGCCGCCTCGACGCCTACGACGGCGCCGACCTTTCGCAGTTCGATGCGGTCGTCATCTGCACGCCGCCCTTCCTGCACGTGCCGCAGCTCATCGCTGCGGCGAAGGCAGGGTGTCACCTGCTGAGCGAGAAGCCCCTCGCCGTGCTGCACGACGAGGGCCTGGACGAGCTTCGGTCCCTGGTGGCGGCGAAGCAGCTCGTCGCGGCGGTGTCGTTTCCGTACGCGAACATGAAGGCCATGGACCGGATCGGCGCGCTGATCGAGACGGGCGCGCTGGGGCGCATCCGCTCGGTGCAGATTCACCACGGCCAGAACATCCTCAAGTATCGGCCCGACTTCTTCGAGACCTACTACGCCGTCGACGCGCAGGGCGGCGGTGTGCTCCAGGACGATGCGATGCACCCGATGATGGGGCTGGAGATCCTGTTCGGCCCGGAGCTGGAGATCACCTGCCAGCGTCACCACATCGGCATTCGCCGCGCGGACGTGACGGCGGACGACACCGCGTGGCTCTGGATGCGGTTCCGCGACGACCTGGTCGTGGCGGTGGACTTCACGATGCAGTGCCCGCTGCAACACAACGAGTGGTACATCAACGGCGAGAAGGCGGTCATCCGCTTCCACGTGGAGGAGCCGTCGATCGAGATTCTCGACGCGGCGACGGAGACGACGCAGGTGGAGCGGTTCGACGACAGCTGGGACGAGACCTTTCGTGCCAACGACGAGAACTTCGTCGACGCGATTCGCGGCAAAGCGATGGTGCGCTGCGACCTCGACATGGCGATCGTCAATCACCACGCCGTGCTGGCGGCGCGAAAGTCCGCGGACCTCGGGCGGACCGTGCGGATGGACGAGATACGGGGCGACGGCTGATCACCGTCGCGCCCATGTTGCGTTGCGGACGACAGGGCATTCAGGGGTTGAAGGCCTCCGCTGCCATGCCGACGCCGACGCCGGCCTCTCTGATCTGGCGCCACGTCTCGTCGTCGATGGGAATGCCGTCACGAAGTCGCGTCTGCCGGGTCTCGTGCTCCACCTGGCCGGGCAGCAGCACCGGGCGCTCCGGGTCGACGGGTGGTGAGCCGGCGACCCATTCGGCGAATCGGTGAATCTCGTCGAAATAGGCTTTCCGATCCGTGAACGGCGCCGGGTCGATCGCGATGCTCGCCATCGTGTTCGTCATGACGGTGACGCCGGGACGCGTGCAGCCGCCTCCGGACAGTGCGCCGGCAAGCAGGTTGATCAGAACCGTGAGCCCCGAACCCTTGTGCGCCGCCATGGGCAGCACGGCGCCGCCGTCGTAGAAGTCGTCTGTTCCCCGATGACCTGGCCGAAGCCCTGGTGGCCTTCGACGGCGACCATGGACGGTGACTCGAAGACGACTTCGGGCTGCTTCCCGAGCCGGATGGCCTGCTCCGTGATGTAACCGAGGTACAGCGGCACGCGGATCACGCCGTGGGAGTCATGGCCGCAGAGGTTCGCGTCGACAAGGTGGTGGGCGACGCACTGCGCCTCGGCCTCGTCGCAGCCGGCGCCCTCGAAAACACGGCGAATCAGATCGCGCAGCGGATCGGCCTGAATATTCATGCCCCGAGTGTCGAAGGTCGAAGGACGAAGGTCAAAGGTCGAAGGACGAAGGTCGAAGGTCGAAGGACGAAGGTCGAAGGACGAAGGTCGAAGGTCGGAAGGTCGAAGGACGAAGGTCGAAGGTCGAAGGTCGAAGGTCGGAAGGTCGAAGGTCGGAAAGTCGAAGGTCGGAAAGTCGGAAGGTCGCAGGCGACGTCGGCGCAACTTTCGAAGGCCTGGGCGTGGAAGTGTCGAGGGTCGCGCTGGCGGCGCCGTCGCTCCCCCAGCCCCCTTGGCGCCCGGCCCTGATAGAACCGCGCCACTGCCTTCGACCTTTGATCTTCGACTCTTCGACCCATTCCGCACGACCGATACGACCTGTTCGATCCGGCCATCCGGCGGCGGAGCGGGATGAAACCCGATTGCTTCCACCGGGATTGAATTCGATGGTTCAGGTATGGGGTGGCCGATGCGTTACGGCCGCCCTTCCAGGCCGTATTGAAGCATCAAGAAGGAAAGCCATGACAGATAAGCCCCTCCCGAAAGAGCCCGGGCGCATCGGCAGCACGTGTCGCGTCGTCGGCCGGGTCGGCCGCATCGTGCACTGGACGTTCACGGTTCTCATCCTGCTGATGTTCTCGCTCGGGCTGATCAGCATCACGAGCGATAATCGCGCACTGCAGTCGGTCGGATCCTCGTGCGGCTGGCTGCACCGCATGGTGCCGCCGGAATCGGAGACGGCCAGCGCGATGGTGCACTGGTACCACGTCGCGGCGGGCTGGCTGGGCGCGACGCCGCGCGATGTCGTGCCTCCGGTGGCGAACGCCGATCCGTCCTGAGGTCGCGCGCTGGCCGCCTGAAGTCTGGCGACTTCAGCTACAGGTATCGTTTCGCCGCATCGACCATGTAGATCGTCTTGCAGCCAGGACAGCTCAGGTAGTACTCGTAGTAGTACTCCTGTCCTGGCTTCGGACCGCGCTTGGGTCGCTGTCGCACCACGGGCTCGCCGCACTTGCGGCACGGCTGCCCTTCCTCGGTGATCTTCACGTCGGATGACCCACCCGTCGCGGGTCGGCGTCCGCCTGCGCCAGGCGGCCCTCCGTTCTCCTGCTCGTAGACCTCGTCGATCTCGAGATCGAGCCCTGCGGCGGCCTCGACGGCCAACTGGTCGCAGCGCTCGTTCTCCGCGACGTCGGCGTGGCCCTTGACCCAGCGAAACGTGACTTCGTGGTGCTCGATCGCGTCGAGCAGGCGCTGCCAGAGGTCGCGGTTCTTCGCGGGATTCTTCTTTTTCGCGTCCCGGTACCAGCCGTGGTCGCGCCACTGCTCGACGAATCCGTCGCGCATCGACGAGACGACGTATTTCGAATCGCTGTACAGATCGACGGCGCAGGGCGAGGTGAGTGCCTCCAGCGCCTTGATCGCCGCAAGGATCTCCATGCGGTTGTTCGTCGTGAGGCGAAAGCCGCCGGAAAGCTCGCGGCGGTGCCCGCCGTGCAGCAGCACGACGCCGTAGCCGCCGGGGCCCGGGTTGCCGGCGCAGCCGCCGTCGGTGTAGATGGTGACTCGTGGCTGGGATTCGTCGTCGGTCATCGGTTGCTCAGTGGCTGTCCGTGCTCATCGGTGCTCATCCGCGCCGCCCGAATGCCGATCGGGCTCGGTTACACTTTTTATCAGGTTCGAAGTCAGTCCGTCGGGAAGGATGACCCTCATGGCCGAAAAGCACGTTTTCCGATTGGCGATCGATCGATGTCGCGTTGCCGCGGGTCTTTCGAAAATAAAAATACTTTAAAGTCTTGACATCCGGCGATCGCTGCATAGGCTCAGGTTGCAGTGCCACTTGTTAGATCAAGGTGGGAAGAACGGCATGTTTCGGATCTGAAGGGAGGTCCGTATGCCGCGAACACGCTGAGCCGCGCCTTACATCCTGATTGAAGCGAACGTCGAAAGAAGAACGCCGGGGGTTCGCGCGGTCCGATCGGCCAGAGTGTCGATCGCGATGCCGTGCGCGACACATCCAGTCCAAAGGAGAATACCGATGCAACGGCGAATCTCATTCTCAATGGTGTTGATGTCGACGCTGATCGTGCTGCCGCTGCTTTGCGGCCCCGCGCTGGCGGACGGTCTGGATACCGACACCGCCGACCTTCCGCCCGATGGAATCTATGTCTCGCCCCGTGATGTCCAGGAGTACCCGGAGCTCGAGCGGATCCTGGACGATGCCAGCCTTCGACCTATTGTGCAATCGGCCTTGCGGGAACGCGTGGGCAATGACGAGATCGAGACTTTCGACGCGGAATTCCGGGCCACGGAGATCGGCATGGGCTTGGGTCCGATCTTCCTCACGGGACCGGTCCAGGTGCGCACGTCGAATCGGTCGCTGAGCACGGCGGGCCTCTTCGACGCGGAAATCGTCTCGATGAGCCTGTCCGGCGCCGCGCCTGGCGCCCCCATCATGATGCGAGAGGACACGCAGCGTGCCTCGACCGGTTCGACGGACATCGCCGATCTCGGCGGCGGCCTGTATCACATCGACAGCTTCTTCGACGTGTTCACGGAGCTGTCGGTGGACGGCGGCGCCAACTGGACGCAGAGCACGTCGAGCATGCGCATGTTCCTGATCCCGGAGCCCGCGGCCCTGATCCTGTTGGGGGCGGCTGCGCTCCTGGTGCTGGCGGGTCGGGGCAGGGATCGCTGATCCGGTTCGAAGACGGCGCCGGGGCTTTGCCTACGCGACCTCCACGCCCACGGATCGGCCCGCTTCGACGACCTGCTCCCAGATGTCGTCGGCGATCGGGATGCCGTCGCGCGACCGCTGTTCGGTCGTGGCGCGGTCGGGGTCGCCGGGAATCATGACGCGATCGAAGCCTTCGGCGGGCGGGATGCCGCGCACCTCCTCCGCGAGCTCGCGGGCCCGGGCTTCGTAGTCGGTGTACGGGCTGAACAGGTCGGCCTGGAAGACGATCATCGTCACGCCCTGGTTGCGGAACATCGGGTAGTCCGGCCCGTCCTCCGCCGCGGTATCGGATCCGGTGAAGACGCGCCCGAGCATTTCGGCCGCGAACATCAGCGCGTACCCCTTGTGCCCGCCGAACGGAGCGAAGAATCCGCCGTTTGCGAAATCCTGCGGATCCGTCGTGGGACGGCCCTTGCTGTCGACGATCCATCCGGGCGGCACCTGCTCGCCCCGGCGCTGCGCGTTGATGACCTTGACGCCCGACGCCGTGGTAGTGGCGAAGTCGAGCAGGATCGGCACCTCCTCGTCGAGGCCGGGGAACCCCATCGCGATCGGGTTGGTGTCGAGCGCGCCCTCGCGGCCGCCGAACGGGACGGTGCGCGGCGCGTCGCGGCAGTAACCGCCGCCGATGATGATGGAGATCAACTGCCGGCGGGCCGCCATCTCGACGTAGTGGCCGAGCCGGCCGATGTGGGTCGAGGCGACGAGCCCGACCACCGCCATCCGGTGGTCGCCGGCCAGCTCGATGGCCTGCTCCATCGCGAAACGGGCCGAGACCTGGCCGAAGGTCCACTGGCCGTCGACCAGGGCGCCCGAGCCGATGCGGCGGGCGACGCGGGGCCGCGCGCCGGGTCGGAGCCGACCCTCCCGGATGTCGCGGACGTAAAGCGGCACCTGGATGATGCCGTGCGTGTCGACGCCGCGCAGGTTGGACGAGACGAGGTGCTCGGCCACGAGGTCGGCGTCCGCTTCTCCGGTGCCCGCCGCGATGAAGATGTCGCGGACGATCTGGTGCAATACGGTCGCCTTCTTCGTGACCATGAGTCGTCCTCTCGGGTTGGCCGCCGCGCCGCGCGGCAATTTCGCCCGATTCTACTGCGCCCTATCATGAACCGGCTGGCCGCGCGGCCGAGAGGAGCGCGATATATGAATCGATTCAAGACAGTCGCCACGTCGCTGGCGGTCGTCGCTCTGCTTGCCTGGGCGGCACTCACGCTGCACGCCGGACCCATGCTCGTCGGGAAGGGGCGCCTGGCCGACGAGGTCCTGGCCCTGGCGAACATCGACGAGGTTTACCTTTCGGTGCATCCGCTGCCCGTGACGCTCGCCGGGGGCGGCGCCACGATCAACGACATCGAGTCCGCGGTCAGTCGCATCCTGCGCGATGCGGGGATCGACGTTTCCAGTGACGACAGCGTCACCCCCAGGCTGAACGTGACCGTGTGGCCGGCCACGGACAACGCCATCGAGGACGTCGTGGGCATCGTGTTCATGATCGATATCCAGCAGCGGGTCGCCCTGCTGCGCGCCGATTCGAGGGAGATGGTCCTGCCGACGTCAAGCGTCATGACGCGCCGCATCGCGTTGAAGGATGATCGCGGCAAGGCGCTGATGGAAGAGTGCCGCCGCGCGGCGAAGCTCCTGGTCCAGTCGCTGGAGTACGCGACGCGCGCGGCCGGATAGAAAGATGGCCTGATGCCATCTCTCTTACAGCGAGATTCCCAGCAGGCCGCGAGACACCTGGAAGTCGCTGTATCCGCGCTCGGACAGCTTCGGGCGGTAGTCGCGCGACGCGACGTTCAGGACGCGCTGCAGCAGGCGCTCGGCGCGATTCTGCGCCGACGATCCGGCGTCCAGGATCTCGTCCGCGTCGTCGAGCACGCTGCCGGTCGTCGCCTGGATCAGCGGGACCATCGGATGCGCCTGCAGCGACCGCTCCGCGACATGTCCGAGCATGACCTCCACGCCCGTCGCGCCGAGACCGGTCAGCGTCTCCATCACATGGTCCGTCGGAGCGTCCATGACGTGCATGCCTGCCTGCCGCGCCGTCTGCCCGTAGTCGAGCGTGGGCTCGACGTCGTCGCCGAGTCCGAGCCGCGCGCGAAATCGGGTCTGGTCCCACAGCGTCGCGTTGCCCGCAATCACGAAGAGGCCGCCGCCGCCGACGATCGTCCCGGCGAGTCGCGCGAACGCGTCGGCCGTCTCGTCCGGCACGACGCCGACGCTCGTAACGCCGATCCGAAGGCGTTCGAGCCCCACGGCATTGACGCGCTCGGCATCCGCGTCGCGCAGCGCGGATTCGAACCAGCGGCTCACCTTGTCCGTCACCGACTCGATCCCGCCGTCCAGTTGCACGCTTGCCCAGCCGAAATCGTCTGGATCCAGGCCGTGGCCGGCGACCGATCGGCGCACGGTGTCGTTGTGCGTGTGCTCGCAGCCGTGCTCGAGGAACAGTCCTCGATGGACCATCGGGTGCGCCATGTGGCCGACGAGTGTGCGTAGAAAGGCGTCCATGTTGTGGCCGCCGGACACGCCGCATCCCTCCGTGTGGGTGAACGTCACGAAGCGCGACACCGCCGGTCGGTGCGCCCCGGTCGCGTTGAGCCGGTCCACGATCAGCCGCGCGATCTGCCCGGCGCAGAGGCTGGTCGGCGCCACGGCGGCGACGCGATCGGTGGCGTAGCCGCGGTCGCTGCGAATCGCGCGAAACGTGAGGTCCCCGCCGTCGGGCGGCGCCTGCACCTCGAGCGGCGCGCCGGTGCGAGCGGGTCGCGCCGCGATGGCATGATGACGGTCCGGCGCGGTCTGTCTCCAGTCGCGCCAAAGCTGCACCTGCGCGTGGCCGGCCCGTTCGCCGGCGCTGCGCTCGCCGGAAGCGATGCGCAGAGCCAGATCGAAGGTCTCGCGGCCGAGATCGTCCATCGGCTCGCCGTCGAGGTAACGGCCGGCGTTGACGTCCATCTCGCGCGGGATCAGGCGGTAGCGTTCGGTGGTCGTGACGACCTTGATCGTCGGCACGAACGGAAAATTGGTGATGGAGCCGTTCCCCGTCGTGAACACGATCAGGTTCGCGCCCGACGCGACCTGCCCGGCGACGCTCTCGAGATCATTGCCCGGGCTGTCCATGAAATAGAAGCCGGGGGTGTCCATCCGTTGCGCGTAGTCGATGACGTGATCGAGGCGAACCTGCGGATCCTTCTTGCGCGCCGCGCCGATCGACTTGACGACGATGTTGTAGAGGCCGCGGTAGTAGTTGCCGCCGCTCGGATTGCCCTCGGCGCTGTGACCGTGGCGGGCCGCGCGCTGCTTGAAGCGCTCGACCCTGTCGAGGAAGGCGCGGGCGGTCGCGGCGTCGCGCACGTTGGCGAGAACGTACTGCTCGGCCCCGATCAGCTCGTCCGTCTCCGCGAGGTTCGCCGAGCCGCCGCACTGAATCAGGCGCCGGGCCATCCGACCGACGAGCGGGTTCGCGGAGATGCCGGAGAACGCGTCCGAGCCGCCGCACTGCATGGCGAGGCGGAGCGCCGAGGCAGGCTGCGGCGTGCGGGCGGCGCGGCCGACCGGCTCGAGCCAGCAGGTCACGGCCTCGGCGCCGGCGTCGAGCCAGGACTGCAGGTTCGACCGTGGGTCGAGGCTGAGAAAGCGATGCGGCAGGTCGCCGAGCGGGTAGTCGTTCGCCTCCATGAACTGCCGCAGCGCGCGGTTGTTCACCGGCTCGTCGTCGAAGTCGCCGATCAGGGCCGCCGCGACGTTCGGATGCACGACGAACCCGGCAAGCGCCCGCAGCACCATGTCGAGGTTGTTCGGCGGCCCGGCGCCGCCCTCGGTGTGGGCGATCGCGACGACGCCGTCGAGGTCGGGGTGCCGCGCCGTCGCTTCGCGGAATCGTTCCGCCAGGGCGTGGACGTAGCTTCCCGTCAGCGACGCCGTGCCGATCAGCGCGATCGTGTTGCGCGTGCCGACGCCGCGACGCGAACCGCGGTCGTAGCCTTCGAACGTGAACGACTGCCCGTCGGCCGCGACCTGTTCGCCGTCATGCACGCCGGCCGTGTCAAGGTCGAACGTTTCGTAGACGTTCACGAAGTTGGGCCCGTCGGGCAGGTCGATGTCGAGATCACGACCGGCGAGAACGTCGAGGATCTTCTCGTTGCAGAGATACTCGCCGGCCTCGATGTCGCGCAGCGCCCGACCGAAGGGCAGGCCCCAGGACAGCAGGGGCTCGTCGCGGCCGATGCGACACCGCGCGAAGCGATGACCCTCCAGGATCGTATGGCCCGCGACGCGGGATGCGCCGTCATCGTCGATGACCGTGCCGGCGTCGAGTCGGCGCGTGGCGATCACGACGTTGTCGCCTTCGGCAGGTATCCGCGCGATGTCTTCGAGCTTCAGAGGCATCGGTCCCATGGTCCATGGTACAGGCGGCGTCCCCTACTCTCCGCCGCTCCGCGTGATCGTGAACGCGGCCCAGAAGAACGGATGCGACGTCTCACCTGCCCTGAGCAGCGCAAGCTGTCCCTGCCGCAGCGCCTCCGCGGTCGACGCGCCGGAGCCGAGCGCCTTGCACAGCGCGATCGTGAGTCGCGTCGTCGCTTCGTCGTCGACCGACCACAGCGTGGCGAGCACGGATCGGGCGCCCGCAAGCTGGAACGCCTGGCGCAGTCCGGCGGCGCCCTGGCCCGCGTGCACATCGCCGAGCGCCGTCTGGCACGCGCTGAGGATAACGAGATCGGTGCCGCGCAGATCGAGGGCGTCCACCTCGATGCCGTAGAGTCTGCCGTCTTCGCCCCGGTCGCCAGGGCGCGGCTTGCGGTTGCAGCCGGCGAGGCTGAGCGTGCATCGCATCATCGGGTTCTCGAAGAGGAGCCCTTCCCGGCCGGGCACGAACCGCGCCTCGTCGACGCTGCCGAACACGCCGTGGGTGCTGAGGAACAGGACCTTCGGGTTGCGCACGGCCTTCAGACGTTCCTCCGTGGCGTCGCGGCCGGTGTAGACGAGCGGCTTCGTTCCGGCGTACGTTTCGAGGTGCGGCCGGATCGCGCGCACCTCAACGGGCGAATACGCGAGACGCGAGGCCGGATGCGCGATGCGGTCGCCGGCGTGGCGCACGCCCAGGTCGTAGTCGATGTCACCGAAGATGACCGGGGCGGCAGGCTTCGCCTTCGCGCCGCGCCGCGCGAGCAGGTCGCGCCCGCTCACCAGGCAGGTGACGGCCTTCTCTTCGACGAGGTATCTGCCTCCTTCGCGCAGCGGCAGCGCGCCCCATGGCGGCAGCCACAGGTGCGCGTCGGGGCTCAGCAGCACCTGCTTCGCGCCGCGCAGATGTCCGGCCAACGGATGCATGATCCGTTTGGCGCAGTCGGCCGCCAACCGGCGGTAAGCGGCCTGCAGTCGCGGCGCCTGGGCGCGAAGCCGCTCGCCCATCTTTCGAAACGCGGTCTGCAGCAGGGCGGCGCGCTTCGCCTGGTACCTGGGATCGTTCGGGCCGAGCCCCTTCTTCTTTGCGAACGCGGCAAGCTCCGTCTCGAATTCGCGAATGACCTGGTTGCGCACGGTCTGCACGTCGCGATCCATGCCGTCGCGCAGCGCCCGGACGGACGCTTCGATGGCACGGGCGTCGCCGAGGTCGACGAGCGCGACCTTTCCGGATCCCGCGGCGGGGATCACCCACGCGGCGTAACGCGGCGATCCGACGAGCGCCGTCGCGCCCTTCGACCCGAACTTCGGGGCCCTGAACCGGGCAAGCTCGATGAGCACGGCGCCGCGCGGCATCGACTTGCGGACGTCTCCGAGCCCGATCCAGAGGGGACGGTCCGAGGTGCCCGCGGTCCGTCCAAGCTGCTTGGAAAGCGTCGATTCCCGGTTGATGAGGGTAGAGAGGTCGCGCACCGCGATCTTGTGTTCGTTCGACCCGTCCGGGTACGCGTTGATGATCGCGACGAGCCTCGCGATACCCGCCCGCAAGGCGCTCAGGTCGCGCGCAAGCTTCGCCGCCTCGCCGCAGCGCGTGAACCGGGATCGGTCCGCGAGCAGCTCGTGCACCATCGCCTTCGTGTTGATCAGCCACTCCGCGCTCTGCTCACGAAGGGCCTTGCCGCCGGCGGCGCCGAGCGCGAGGGCCAGGTCGAAGTTCCCGCCCTCGAGGTAGCCCGGCCGGAAGAGGTAGGAGAGCTGCTCGGACTGGCTCAGCGTCGGCAGGACCTCGAGCGCATAGCGCCGTTCGAGGCGCTGGCACTGGTCCATCACGCGACCCGCCTCCTTCCAGCGGCCGAGGTGCCCGAGCGCCCGTGCCTGCAGCGCCAGCGTCATCGCGTAGAGCGGCTTGTGCTCGCCGAGCTGCTCCTTCGCGTTTTTCGACGCGCGGCGAAACAGCGACAGCGCGTCGTCGTAACGGCCGAGGGCGCATTGCGCGAGACCGAGATTCATCAGGTCGCGGCCGTGGTTGTCCTTGCCGAGGATGCGATCCGAGAAAGCCTTGGCGCCCTGGAAGAGCTGGCGGGCCTGCGTGAAGTCGCCGAGATCGAGGTGCAATTCGCCCAGGACGCTCTCGCGGTTGTGCCGGCGAAAATCGTTGGCGGCAAGCCGCAGGCGACTGACGTATGCCAGCTCGGACTGCAGGATCTGCTTCGCCTTTTCGAACCAGGATCGCGCTTCGGTCGCGTGCCGCTTCGCCGCGGCCGCGTCGATCGCGCGCTGGGCGTGGCGGCGCGCGTCGAGCCCGATCTGCCGGTACATCGTCGCCATGTTGTAGCGCACGACCGAAAGCCGGCCGGGCATGCGTCGCGCGTTGAAGATGGCGGTGCACTCGGCGTAGCTCTGCTCCGCCTTCGCGACCTGGCCGAC
>NYZC01000035.1 GCA_002686995.1 Phycisphaeraceae bacterium
CCGTTGGCAAGGAGGCCGAAGCAGGCGATGTCGCTGTGCATCGTCGATGGAGGCCGACGCCGCCAACGGGCGATGCAGCCGGTCGACGCCAGGCAGAGTCTTGAACAGAGCCTAGCGACTAATAACTCAATTGAATGGCCTGGCTCAGGCCGCGACGCGGTCCTCTTCCGGGATGCCGCGCGACTCGACCATGCGGAAGAAGATCTCCACGAGATCGACGTCGAAGCACGGCCCCGAGTCGCCGCACATGATCGACTTGATCTTCTCCCTGGGCATCGCGGGACGATACGGCCGATGCGTCCGCATCGCGTCGAACACGTCCGCGACCTGCACGATCCGGCTCGCCAGGTTGAGCTTCCAGCCCCTTGGCACCTTCGGATAGCCGCTGCCGTCGCCGCCGATGTGGTGCTCGAACGCCACGATCGGCGACAGTTCGGGCACGCCGGGCGCGTTGAACAGCAGGCGCGCGCCGTCGACGGGGTGCAGCTGGATCAGGCGGTACTCCTCGTCCGTGAACCGGCCGCTCTTGTTGAGCAGCTCCTTGGGCACCAGCTGCTTGCCGACGTCGTGCAGCAGGGCGGCCATGCTCAGCTCGTGCACGGCCTTCTGGTTGAGCCCCACGACTTCGGCGAGCGCGGTGCTCAGGATGGCCACGTTGATGGTGTGGACGAAGGTGTACTCGTCGAACCGCTTGATCGCCGCCAGCGGCAGCATGGCGCTGGCGCTCGCGGTCACGGCGGTCGACACGCTCGAGACGATGTTGCAGACGTTCGAGTCGTTCGGTGATCGACCCTCGGTGATGTCCTGCCAGAGATCCTCGAGCCGCTGCTGCGTCGGCGCGGCGCCGTCCGTCGCGATGTCGTCGGCTGCGTGGGTGTCGATGAAGCCGAAAAGCACGTGCGCGCTCGGGGTGAGCGCCGGCGGCGGGTCGGATTTCGTGTCGATCAGCACCTCGACGATCCGACCGATCTCGTCCGGCTTGAGCCCGCGGCGCAGGATGACGCGATCGATGCCGTGCCGGCCGAGATCGGCGAACAGCCTGTCGGCCAGGTTCTCGCTCGCCGCGAGCACGTCGCCCTCGAAGACGACGCGATCGTCGACCGCGAACACCGCGATCTCGGCGCGCTCGACGAAGATCTTCCGCAGCAGCTCCAGGAGCCGGTCCGTCGCCTCGCGCACGCTCTGGTGATCGGCGGAGTAGAGCTTCCGCGCGACCAGCGCGCTTTGAAGCTCCATGAATGCGGCGTTGACCAGTTCGTTCACGTGCGGGCCTCCCCCGCGCTGCGCGTCCTGGGCTTGACGAAGATCGTGATCAGCCGCGTCCGGGAGTAGCTCCAGCGTCGTAGCGCCCGGCGGACCTGGGGCATGTGGCGGTGGTCCTTCAGCGTTTCGGCGACGAGCCGGGCCTTGTGGGCCAGCGGCGGATGCCAGGTGCCGCTGAGGTTGCGGAGCGTGCGGCACAGCTGCAGCGCGCCGCCGTCGCCGCGCCGGCTGAGCGTCTGGGCGGCGAGGCGACAGTGGTAGGACATCGGCTCCTGCTCGGTCAGCTGCCCTTCGATGAACTTGCCGAGCAGGTCGAGCGACGCCGAGCCGCTCAGGTCGCCCATCCGTTCGATCGCCTCGGTCTCGATGCGGCGGTGCGGGTCGGCCAGCGCGCGGCGCAGGTGGCGCTCCGGTGATCCGGGACGCTTGTCGCGCACGTAGAGCGCCCCGAACGCTTCGCTGCGGACGTCCAGCTCCGGGCGCTCGCTGAGCGTGACGAGCACCGGCAGTGCGTCGTCGAACGTGATCTTCTCGAGAATCGGAAACAGCGGCGCCAGCGCCGCCCAGCCTTGTCCGGCGCGCTCGACGAGCAGCGCGCCGAGCTCCTCGGCGGGGCTCTGCTCGAGGAACTGCCACAGCGGACCGTTCGACGCGCCGGACGCTTCGGCGGTCAGGCGCTCGGCGACCCTGCGCAGGGCGTCGGAACCGGCCAGGCGCATCAGCGGCAGCGCGGCGGGGCCGAGCTGCGGGTCGGCGCAAAGCTGGTCCAGGATCTGCTCGAAGCACTCGGGTCGTGCGAACTCGCCCAGGAAGCCTTCGGCCGCGAGCCGTCCCTGCTCCTCGACCTGCTCATCGATGTCGCGTTGCGCGGCGGCCGCGGCCTGGCGCAGCTCGTCGACCCGGCCGTCTTCGAGCATCCGCTCGATGTTCGAGCCGACGAAGCCGTAGATGCCCGGGTGAAACGTGTCCCCGCCTTCCTCGTCGAGCGAAAGGACGCCGATGCGCGCGGCGTGAATCGCGATCGACGGGTCGGTCAGCTCCTGCTGGTACCGATCGGCCTGCGTCGGATCGCCCGGTCCGAGGTTCTCCTTCGAGATGTTGTGCAGCAGCTCGGTGTAGCCTTCGGGCTTGTAATCCTCTTCGACCCGGCGCTGGAACACCTCCTCCAGCGAATCGCGCAGGTCGTCGTCATCGAGCGAGAGCACTTCCTTGCTGATGCCCCAGCGCTCGAGCAGGTCGCCGAGCCCTTCCGACTCCGCGGGGCGCTCGCGCGCGATGCGCACCAGCTTGTTCGTGAGGGTGAGCATCTCGTCCGGGGCCCGGCCGCCGGCGACGTCGACGCCCTTGAGCGCTTCGAGCAGCTCGGCGCAAGGCACGTGGCTCGCCACTTCGGCCATCAGGCCCAGCGAGGTCTCGGTGGTCTCCGGGAGCACCTGCATCAGGTCCTGCCGCAGCTCGGGGCTGAGCGCGGCGATGAAGCCGCCGAGTCGCTGCTGGCTGAGGGCACGCTGATCCTTGTCCATCGATCGCATGTCGCGCACGATGCCGTCGACGGTGCTCCGGAGACCGTCGGCGCCGGCCGTGCGCCGGATCTCGGAGGTTGCGGCCTCCGCGAGGGGCTCGATGCTGCTGTTCTCCGGGTGGTCGCCGGGATCCATGAGCACCTGCGACAGGTTCTGCCAGATCTGGGCGCCGCTGGTGCGGCCGTCATGGTCGCCGGATGCGTCGGCGAACGTGATTGCGCGGTAGTCGATGGGTACGACGCGGATGTGATCGAGGGGCTTGGGCCCGAGCATGTCGACCAGCTGGGCGCCGCGGACCTTCTGGCGCCGCGCGCTGCCGAGGCAGGCCGTGAGCGCCTTGACCTCGCTGACGGTGACGCCGGCCTGGAACTCGATCCAGGCGAGATCGATTTCGTGCATCATCGCCGCGAACGGTCGCAGGGCCTTCAGCTTCTCCCCGATGCTCTCGCCGCCGACGAGGAAATCGTCGCGCGAGATGGCCAGGACGAACGAGTCGGTCTGCTCGAGCGACGCCGATAGCGCCGTTGTCGCTTCCTCGACGGCCCGGAGCACGGCGGGATGTTCGGAGGGATAGGCGGAGATGGTCTCGTGGGCGCGCTGCAACGTCCGCAGGGCCGAACCGATCAGATCGGTATCGCCGCGGCATCCCTGGTCACTGTCCCCCACGGCACAGTTATCGGCCACAGCCATGGCTTGTCTGTCTCCGCTCCTGGTCGGCAGGAATCGCTAAATCAGGCGGCGGTCCACCTCTTCTCTTCCTCTTTTTCGACTACCGCGCGCAATGCCTTGAGGCGGAATACCCGGACCAGACGAATCCGTCGGTCAGGCGAACAGGTTGAGCGTCGAGCCCCGGTTCAGATCCCGGGCGACATCGATGCTCGACCGGGAGAAGCCATGCGCCGCGTGCAGGT
Source organism: Phycisphaeraceae bacterium (assembly GCA_002686995.1). Lineage (GTDB taxonomy): Bacteria > Planctomycetota > Phycisphaerae > Phycisphaerales > Phycisphaeraceae > NYZC01. The sequence continues at coordinate 3,698 of NYZC01000035.1, forward strand.
TGTTCTGCAGGGCCTTGGGGCTCGTTCGGACCTGGGCGCTGCGGGCCATGACCACGAACCGGTTGTGACGCGTCGCGTTCACGAGGCTCTTGGCCATCTGCACGGGCATCCGCCCACGCATCTGCTGCGTTTGCTCGCGAACCTGCTGCATCGGGCTGAACGAGTGGACCCTGGTCGCCACGACATACCTCCGGCGCGGGGCGCAAGGCGCGCCCGGCTCCCGAAGCATCCAATACAGACAGAACCGGTGCCAGTGGAAAGCAGTCATTCCGTTTATTCCGTTTAGTCCGTCTATTTCTTATTTGCCATTTCGGATGGAGCGAACGAAATGGCAAACAAGAAATAGACGGACTAAACGGACTAAACGGAATTGAAACGCGCTCTCACGGTTTCGACCCAGTGCCGGGCACGGACGCCGCACGCGTCGGCGATCTGGTGGCGGCAGCTCGTTCCGGACGCGACGACCACGGCGCCCTCGGGGCGCTGCCGGACGGCGTCGAACAGCCGCTCCGCGCCGATGCGCATCGAAAGGTCGTAGTGCTCGTAGCCGAACGAACCGGCCATCCCGCAGCAGCCCGAGTCGACCTCCTCGACCTCGAGCCCGTCGACGCGGGCCAGGATGGATTTCATCGCGGCGGTGCCGAACAGCGCCCTCTGATGGCAGTGGCCGTGGAGCACGATGCGGTCGTGGGGCGAGTGCCACGAAACCTCGAGACGTCCCGCCGCGATCTCGTCGGCCAGGAAGACGTCGATCATCCTGATCCGCCCGGCGACCGAGGCGCCGAGCGCCTCGTCTGCGACGAGGTCCGGCAGGTCATCAGCGAGCGAAGACGCGCAGCTCGGCTCGCAGACGACGATCGGCAGCTCCGCGTCACGCCGCGCCAGCGCGCGAAGCGTCGCCGCGCCGTGGCGCCGCGCCGGATCGAGCAGTCCCTTGGACAGACGCGGGCGCTGGCAGCATCCGGGCGCGCTGATCACGACCTCGTATCCGCATGAATCGAGCAGCTCGACCGCCGCGATGCCGACCTGCGGCTCGAAGCAGTTCATGTACGTGTCGACGAAGAGGACGATACGGGGGCCGCCGCGCCGAGGGGCGTGGCGGCGCGACCACCGGCTGAACGGGCGGCGCGCGTACTCGGGCAGCGTCCGGCGCCGGTCGATCCCGGCCCATGCGGCGAGCAAGCGCCGCGCCAGGCCCCGCCGCTGGAGCCAGTTGAACGCCGGCGCCGCGGGGCCTGCGAGCCGGGCCGCCATCGCGGGCATGGCACCGACCAGGCGCGTGGACCACGGCACGCCGTGCCGGCGGTGGTGTCCGTCGAGGAACTCGCTCTTGAGCCGCGCCATGTCGACGTTGTTCGGGCATTCGCTCTTGCATGCCTTGCACGACAGGCACAGGTCGAGCACTTCGTGCAGCGCGTCTCCGGTGAGCGCGTCCGGGCCGAGCTGTCCGCTGATCGCGAGGCGCAGCGCGTTGGCGCGCCCGCGCGTCGAGTGCGCCTCGTCGCGCGTCGCCATGTAGCTGGGGCACATCGTGCCGCTGCCGACCTTGCGGCAGGCGCCGACCCCGTTGCATTGCTCGATGGCGAGCGCGAAACCGCCCTGGTCGCGGTAGTGGAACTTCGAGGTGATCGGCTCGACCCGGTAATCCGGACCGTATCGAAGGTTCTCGGTCATCGGCGGCACGTCGACAACCTTCCCGGGGTTCATCAGGCCCTTCGGATCGAACAGGCGCTTGATGGATCCGAACGCCGCGAACAGGTCGGTACCGAAGAAGCGCTCGAGATAGCCGCCGCGCACCAGCCCGTCGCCGTGCTCGCCGCTGATGCAGCCGCCGCAGCGCACGACGAGGTCGAACGCCTCGTCGGCGATGGCCTTCATCTTCTCCACGTCCTGCGGCTGGTGCAGGTCGAGCATCGGCCGGGCGTGCAGGACGCCGACGCTCGCGTGTCCGTAAATCGCGAGCGGCACGCCGTGCCGTCCGCAAATGGACTGCAGCGCACGGGCATACTCCGCCTGCGAACCGACCGGGACGCAGGCATCCTCGACGAACGCCTGACCCTTCGTGGGACCGCGCACGTTGCTGATCAGGCCGAGACCGAGCCGGCGCACGTTCCAGACCGCGGCCTGGCCCGTCGCGTCCGCGACGACGGGGCACGCGCTGCCGATCCCGCGCCGCTCGAGGTCGGCCGCGAGCCGCCGGGCACGGTCGCCGGCCTCGTTCGAGTCGGCGCCGTGTGCTTCGATGATCAGGACGGCGGACGGTCGACCGACGAGGAAGTCGACCGAGCCCGCGGTCGCGAGGTTCCGGCGCGCCTCGTCGAGAATGCGGTCGTCGAGCAGCTCGATCGCCGACGGATCGTGCTCGAGGATCGTCTCCACCGGCTCGAGCGCGGTGATCACGTCGTCGAAGTGCGCGACGCACAGGGCGGTCGCCGCCGGGGGCGGGGTCAGGCGGATTTTCGCTTCCAGCACGACACCCAGCGTGCCCTCGCTGCCGACGACCAGGTGCGCGAGGTTCCACGGCCCCTCCCGACCGAACGCGTCGAGGTTGTAGCCGCTGACGCGCCGCATGACCTTCGGGAAGCGGCGGTCGATCTCGTCACGGTGCGCCGCGACGACCTGCTCGACGCCGCGAAAGATCTCCCCTTCGCGCCCGGGCCGGCGCCCGGCCTCCGAGAAGGCCGCGCGCGAGCAGGGAGCCAGGTCGAGCACGGTGCCGTCGGCCAGCGCGATACGGACCTCGATGACATGATCGATGGTCTTGCCGTAGATGACGCTGCGCATGCCGGACGTGTTGTTGCCGATCATGCCGCCGATCGTCGCGCGGTTCGCCGTGGCCGGGTCCGGGGCGAAATGGAGGCCCGTGTCGCGCAGCTCCACGTTGAGCCGGTCGCGCACGACGCCCGGTCCGACGCGGGCCCAGCGCTCGTCGACGTCGACCTCGAGGACCTCGTCGAGTCCCTTCGAGACATCGAGGACCATGCCGGCCCACATCGTCTGCCCCGACAGGCTCGTGCCGCCGCCGCGCGCGGTCACCGGCAGCTCGTGGCGACCGGCGATCCGGATCGCGGCCACCGCATCGTCCGCGTCGCGCGGCACGACCACGCAGGCCGGCATGACCTGGTAGTGACTGGCGTCGGTCGCGTGGATGCCCCGCGTCAGGCGGTCGAAATGGACCGGGCCACGCACGGCCCGGCGGAGCTCGGCCTCGAGGTGACGTCCGGCCTGGGTGTCCTGGTCTGCGATGGCGTGGCGATCCGCGGGGTTGGGGGTACGGTGTATAGCGTAATGGTGACCCTCGCGACGGGCCGTCGGTCCGATAGTCGAGGGGCCGGCGCTGCGGCAGGGCCGATGCCGGCCGGTTGAATACCGTCGGCCGCGGCCTATCATTAGAGAAGTTGAAGCCACAATCCTTCGGTTGAAAGAGAACGTTGAGACGCCGCTTGGCGCTGCTGGTGTTCGGGATCGTCGTGCTGGTGGGGATCGCTCACCCGGCAGGGGCCGAGCTGCGCATCGAGGTCGAGCGCCGGACAGTGGTGGCCTCCCCGACCGATCCGGTCGAGGGGTTCTTCGACGTCTTCTTCCGCATCGTCGAGCCCGACGAGGGCCGCAACGACCTCGCCGGCTTCGACCTGGTGATCAACCTCCCGCCGCCGGAAGACGGCATCACCTTCGGCAACGCGCAGCTCACCGAGTCGCCGCACCCGCCGGTCTTTCCCGGCATCCCGCCGATCACGTTTCCCAACGGCAGCAACCAGTTGCGCGTCCAGTCGTTTCTCTTCGCCGGCGCCACGGCGATCGACCACGACGAGGGCCTGGTGCGCGTCCCGTTCGAGGTGGCTCCGGGCATCGAGGACCTGTTCCCCCTCACGATCGAAACGTCGATGACGATGCTGCGCGACAACGACATCGCCGTGATCGAATACGTGCCGACCGACGGCTGGCTGCGCGTGCTTCCCGAGCCGGTGTCGCTCTGGTCGATGCTCGTCGCGGCGCTGCCGCTTCTGGGTCGACGGCGGTCACCGATGCCGCCGCCCGCGCCGCGTCACGAGGTCGAGCCGCTCGAGGCGAAGCTGATGCTGAACGGGTCGGATCCTGTCCTGAGCGTGGCCGATCGCGCGGTGGAGAGCGATCCGGTCCTGGCCGTCTCGGCGTTCGTGGACGTCGTGTTCGAGGTGCCCGCGGGCGCCACGCCGATGCTGGGCGGCTACGACACGATCCTCGCGTTGAGTCCGGCCACGACCGACATCGTGTTCACCGGAGCGTCCGAGGCGCCCGCGGCGGTGTTCGCGGGTCAGACGCCGGCGGCGGCGGGCGGCGCCACGCTCCAGGTCCAGGACATCCTTCCGCTGCCGTTCCAGGAGGCGCCGATCCTCGATGGTGCCGGGCTGTTTCGGGCGACGTTCGAGGTCGCGGCCGGCACCACCGGCAACTTCGAGGTGCGCCTCGACAGCGTGAACCTCGTCGACGGCAACGGTGTTCCGATCGGGTTCACCGGCTTCGCGGGCATGCTCACCGTGACGCCTTCGAACCTGCCTCCCGTGACGGAGACCGATGCCTACCGAATGCTTCGCGGCGACGCGCTCGACGTGCCTGCCGCGGCGGGCGTGCTGGAGAACGATCGCGACGAGGATTTCGACCCTTTTGACGCCGTGGTCGAGGACTTGCCGGCGCACGGTGCGCTCGAACTGGATGCCGACGGCGCCTTCCGGTACGTACCCGAGCCCGACTTCACGGGCGTCGACGCGTTCACCTACGTGGCCCGCGACGCGTTTGCCGATTCCGAGCCGACACGGGTCGAGATCGACGTGATCGCGCGGCCGACGATCAGCATCGAGGACGCGATCGTCGACGAGGCGCTGGGGCCGGCGCGCTTCACCGTGCGACTTGGCGGCCTCCCTGCGACCGGGCTGCTGCCCGTGCCGGTGGAGGTCAACTTCGAGACGGTGGACGTCGACGGCGCCGTCGTCGGCGAGGACTACGAGGCGAATGCCGGCACGCTCCGCTTCGAGCCGGGGGAGGTGGAGATGGAGGTGGCCGTCGTCATCCATGACGACGATCTCGACGAGTTCGACGAACGGTTCGGTGTCGTGCTCGACAACGCCAAGAACGCGACGCTGCTCGACCCCGACGCCGAGGCCGAGATCGTCGACAACGACGCGGCGCCGACGGTCCGGGTCGACGACGCGATGGCGGTCGAGGGCGACGGCGTCCTGCGCTGGCCCGTCACGCTCTCGGACCCCAGCGGCCGGGCCGTGTCGGTGCGGTTCGAGTCGTCTGACGACTCGGCGACCGCCGATGACGATTACGTTTCGGCCACGGGCACGCTGACGTTTGATCCGGGCGTCACGTCGCTCACGATCGATGCCACGCTCGTCGACGACGCGGTCGACGAGGTCGACGAGACGATTCGGGTCCTGATCGCCCAGCCCCTGCATGCGGCCATCGAGCGCGCGGAGGCCGAGGGGACGATCGAAGACGACGACGCAGCGCCGACGCTCGTGGTGCCGGACGTATTCGTCGACGAGGACGTGGGGCCCGCCGTGTTCGACCTCCTGCTGAGCGGCCCGAGCGCGCGCCCGATCGAGGTGAGCTTCATGACGTCGGGCGTGGAGGCGGATGCGGGCGCGGACTTCGACACGGCCGACGGCGTCGTGACGTTCGCGCCCGGCGAGACCGCCGCGGTCGTGATCGTGACGATTCAGGACGATTCGGACGACGAGCCGCCGGAGACCTTTCGGCTCGATCTTTCCGATGCCGTGAACGTCACGCTGCCGGGTGCCGCGCCCATCGCGACCATTCGTGACGACGATCGGCCGAATCGCCCGCCAGAGCCGGTCGACGATCAGCAGACGGTGCTCGAAGGCGCGCTGACCGGCGCCGGGCTCGCCGTCGACGTGCTCGGCAACGACAGCGATCCTGACGCCGACGCGCTTCGGCTGGTCGACGTCACGGCGCCGGCGGGGTTCACGGCGTTCATCGACGACGCCCTGACGCCGAACGATCCGGAAGACGACGTGATCCGCGTCATCGCCGACGAGCAGTTCAACGGCGTGATCGATCTGACTTATCGCGTCGGTGACGGGCAACTGTTCGCCGACGCGGCGCTTCGCCTGACCGTCGCCCCCGACAACGATCGGCCGGTCGCCGATCCGCAGTCGGTCGACGTCGTGGCTGGCGACTCGGTCGAGGTGACGCTGTCGGGCTCCGATGTCGAGACGGCGCCCGGCGCGCTCGACTTCGCGATCGATACCGGCCCGGCGCACGGCACGCTCACCGCGCTCGGCCCCGGGCGTTTTCGGTACGAGCCGACGGCGCCGTTCACGGGACCTGACCAGTTCACGTTCACCGTGACCGACGACGGCGACCCGTCGGGCGCTGCCGGCAACGCGCTGACGAGCCTGCCCGCGATGATCTCGATTGGCGTGCTCGAACCACCGCTGGAGATCATGACGATCGACGCCGACCGGGGCACGCTCTTCCCGGATCGTCACGAGTTCATCGACCTGGCGGGTCTGCCAGTCAGCGTAAGGATCACCCGTCTCGGCGAGGCGGCGCTGGGCCTGACGCCTCCTGACGGCGACGGACGCCAGCGGCTGGTATCGATCGAACTGACGGGCACGAGCGCCGATGCAAGCAGACTGATCGTGTCGGCGCGCCACGGCACGACGATCGATTCGATCGAGGGCGATGGCGGCATGCGCCTGATCGACCTGCGCCACAGCGACCTCGTCGGCAACACGATCGTGCTCGGCGGCGCGCTGGCGACCCTGAAGGTCGACGACATCGCCGAGGGATCGCACCTGCGCTTCGGCGGTGAGCGCGGAGATCGGCTGTCGATCGTCGCCACGGGCACGATCGGCCGGGATGAACTCGGGGCGCCGGGCACGGAAGGTGTCGACCTCGAGTTTCCCGGCGAGGTGCGGGTGACGGCGGACGCCTGGCACGGCGGCGCATGGCAGATCGGCGCGGCGCGGCGGATCAGGATCGTTGACGGGGACTTCTCTCCGACCGTCGAGATCGCCGACGGCTTCGACCTGATCGACGTCCGCGGCGGCGACCTGCGATCGCCGGTCATTCGGACGGGCGTCGAGGGCGGCGACGGCGACAGCGGTCGGATCACGGTGCGCGCAGGCCGCGACGGAACGGGTGGCGCGCTCGAGAGCGACGACGGGATCGAGGTCGACGGCAACCTGAAGCGCGTCGAAGCGCGGCACGTCGACGCGGACGTCATTGCGACCGGCGACCTCGGACAGGTCCGACAGCGCGATCGCGATGGTGCGGGCCGCCTCGACGTGCGCATCGAGGCCCGCCGCGTGGATCGCGTCGAGGCCGCGGGCGCCGGCGCGGCGATCGACGTGTTGACCACGGCCACCGTGGCGGACCTTGGCCGGAAGCCGGCGGTCGGCGCGATCCGGGTGACGGGCGCCGATCTCGAGGCAGGCCTGATCGAGACCCAGCCGGGCACGCGCGTCGGCCAGCTGTTCGTGACGGCCCGGCGCGGGCGCGGCGGCAACGTCGACGGGACGGTGACGGTCCAGGCCGACCAGCTCGATCGGTGGCGCGCCGCCGACGTCCGGGCGGCGTTCGAGGTGACCGGGCATCTCGGCAGCGGTCGTATCGGGCGCGTCGTCGACGCCGAGATCGTGATCGGCGGGGCGGTGATCGGCCGGCTCGCGACGGCCAGCGGGGTCGATCCGCTCGACACGAACGGCCTGGAGGACGGACGGCTCGATCTGCTCAACGACGACCTGACCACGGGCGTCCTGCGCGTCGCCGGCGAGACCGACCTGCGGCAGATCCGGACCGGGTGACTTTGCGGCCGTATCCTATAAGTCAATTTAAACAAATATTTTATGAATGATTTGGGCGCGACCGGTGCGCCGCGGGCCGGAAAAGCCACGAAAAGCCACGAAAAGCGGAAGCATACGATCCCGACTTCGCGGACCGACAGCCGATCGGCGGAATCGTCAGCGGCACCCACGAATGCTTCGTTCCTTTTCTTGCGTGGCTATTCGTGGCTATTCGTGGCTATGAATCCGCGGCCGACCGCTTACACCCGAATGATTTCACGACCGGGGATCCGGGCGGCCGATGACCGGCGGGCCGGCTGTCTCCTGCCGCCGCAAGAGGGATCTGGCCGCGGTTGCCGTGGCGAAGAACCCTTGCGTCAGCACTTTTCATCTGATATACGTCAGCGTGGAAAGTAGGTGTACGAGGCATCCGGCAGGGCTGAAACCGTCACCACGTTTCGTGTGAGAAGCACTCCCGCGGCTGTTTGTGCGTGGCGCGTTGGTACTGCCGTATCGTCGAAAAGGAGTTCGGCATGCGCGCGAGGCAAAGGCTTCGGTATGTCGGCCTGCCGGGGGGGGGGCGGCGCATCGCAACGGCCATCGGCCGATTCCCGGCAACCCGCGGTTCGAACCGCTCGAGGCGCGGTGGCTGCTTTCCACGGTGACCAGCCTCGAGGACGACGGGGGCCCGGGGACGCTGCGCACGGTCCTTTCCGACGCGCTGCCCGGTACGACGATCGACTTCGCGGTCACCGGTCGAATCGACCTGATCCAGGGGCCGCTGAGAATCGACAAGGATCTGGCCATCGAAGGTCCGGGCGCGACGCTGCTGACGATCGGCGGCAGCACGGTGTCGCGCATCGTGGACGTCGATGACGGCGATGACGGCCACGTCATCGACGTGACCCTCTCGCGGCTGACGTTCGCCGACGGCCTCGATACGGGTTACGGCGGCGCGCTGCTCAACGATCACGAATCGCTGACGCTCGAGGAGGTCGCCGTGGTCGACAGCCGCGTGGTCGCGAACGGTGGCGGCCACGCCCAGGGCGGCGCGATCTACAGCGTCGGCGGCGTGCTCGACATCCGCGACAGCCGGATCAGCGGAAGCAAGGCCGACAACGGCGAGGGCGGCGGCATCTACAGCGGCGGCGGCATGCTCCTGCTGACCGACGTGACGATCACGGACAACCGCGCCGATTTCGGCGGCGGTGTAAAGGTCCACGGCGGCACCGCGCTGATCCGTGACGGCGAGATCAGCCGCAACGACGCGATCAATGGCGGCGGCCTCGAGAACGAGGGCGGGCACACGACGATTGAAGGCATGGTCATCAGCGAGAACACGACGTTCGACGGCGGCGGCCTTCAGAATGTCGGCGGAGGGCGCCTCGACGTCGTCGATTCGGTGATTTCGGGCAACATCGCGGAGCTTGACGGCGGCGGCCTGTTCAACGACGGCGGCAGCGCGAGCGGACTGCCCGCGGTCGCCAGCCTCACGCGCGTGCTGGTCGCCGACAACACCGCGTACTCGAACGGCGGAGGCATCAACAACGACGGGGGCAGCGGGGGCAGCAACGTCGGAGGCACGGTCACCGTGATCGACAGCACGATCCGCGGCAACTACTCCGACTCGAGCGGCGGTGCGATCTTCGTCGACGGCGGCAGCGGCGACACGGCCGTCGGCGGCCGGCTGGTCATCTCCGGCAGCACGTTGAACGATAACCGCGCGGCGCGCGACGGCGGGGCCGTCTACATCGACGGCGGCGCCGGCGACTTCTCCGTGGGCGGGACCGTCGAGATCAGCAACAGCACGTTCAGCGGCAACGTCGCCGAGGACGACGGCGGCGCGATCTACAACGATCGGGCCAGCGGATCCGCCGTCGGCGGCATGCTGAAGGTGGACCGGACGACGATCACGGACAATCTCGCCGAGAGCGGCGACGGCGGCGCGATCCGGCACCGCGGCGAGCTGGCCACGATTCACGGCTCGATCCTTTCGGGCAACTTCTTCGAGGAGCGCTCGGCCGGGTTCGAGAACGACCTTGCCGGCGACATTGACCCGGCAAGCTCGTTCAACCTCTTCGGCGCGCTCGACGGGGACGTGCCGACGGGACCGGGCAACATCATGGACACGATCGATCCGGGCCTGCTCCCCCTCGGGGACTACGGCGGTTCGACGCGCACCCACGCGCTCGAGGAGACGAGTCCCGCGCTCGATCAGGGCGGATCGGCCGTCGTGCCCGCGCCGACGTTCGATCAGCGCGGGACGCGGCCGCGCGTCGTCGACCTGGGCGCGGTGCCGAACGCCGCGGGCGGGGATGGCAGCGACATCGGATCGTTCGAGCTTCTGACCGGCGCCGACGTGGCCGCGACGAAGCGCGACGAGCTGCTGCTTGACGCGGACGGCGATGGCGACGCCGACCCGGGCGACCAGGTTCGCTATCACGTCACGATTCTCAACGTCGGCGACGCCGATGCAACGGTCGTGGTGTTTACCGACGAGATCGACCCGGAGACGACGCTGCTGTCGGGTGCGGGGACGACCTACCAGCACGCCGTGGGCACGCTGGCGGCGGGCACCTCGATGTCGTTCACGTTCGACGTCGAGATCAACGCGTCCTTCCCGCCCGATCGGACGACGATCTCCAACCAGGGCGTCGTCTCCGGATCGAACATCACGGACGTGCTGAGCGACGATCCCGACGTGGTGGGCACCGACAACCCGACGGTGACCGACGTGCCGCAGACGGACGTCTCGGTCATCGTGGGCGACGTTCCCGAGCCGGTCACCTTCGGCAACCTCTACAGTTATTTCGTCACGGTCGCCAACGGGGGCCTGCAGTCGGCGGACGACGTCATCGTGTCGGCGTCACTGCCTTCGGGCGTATCTTTCGACAGCGCCCCGGCGCCCTGCGACCACATCGCCGGCGAGGTGACATGCGATGTCGGCACGCTGCCGCGGCTGGCCACCGTGACGTTCGAGATCCGCGTCGTGGGCGACATCCCGGCGCCCGTCAGCGGCGCCCGCGGCAGCTTCAGCGGCGACGCGGCGACGAGCGTGACGGCGACGTTCGACGTTCAGGCCTCGACGCACGACGCCGATCCATCGAACAACCAGGTGATGGAAAGCACCGAGCTCAGCCTGCCCGTCGTCGAGCAGGTGCTCGTCAGCGGGTCGCAGTGGACCGACGCGTTCCGCACGGCGGCGGACTCGGATCCCGCTCGGGCCTCGGGTTTCGTCCTCGACAGCGGCGCGAATCAGTTGCGCACCCTGCCCTGGACCAATGCCGACGAGATCCAGATCGTCTTCGATCGCGACGTCACCGTGCAGCAGGATGACCTCGGCGTGTACGGCGTCACGGTTCCGCAGTACGCGTTCGCCGGGTTCGCATACGATCCCGCGCTGTTCCGCGCGACCTGGACGCTGACCGATCCGTTCGGCCGCCAGGGCGCCGAGAACCTGCCGGACGGACTGGACAATCTGACAGGCGGCGATCGGGTGCTGCTCGTGCTCTCGGAAGACGTCAACGTCGGCGGCACGCCGATCGACGGCACCAATCCCGCGGGCGATCCGAAGAACTTTGCGCTGCCCAGCGGCGACGGCGTGAGCGGCGGCCAGTTCCGGTTCCAGTTCCACGTCCACCCGGGCGACGCCACGCGCGACAATCGCGTCAACATCGTCGACACGGTCAACGTGCGGAACCGCGCGTTCCAGAGCACGACGGACGGGCCGTGGTACACGATCTTCCACGATCTGGACGGCAGCGGGCACAACGCCATCGAGGACACGCTGCTGGCGCGGAACCGGACGTTCACGCAGCTTCCCGGCGGAGCGCCGGTCGAGCCCGCGCCGGGGCGACAGGAGGCGGTCTCCTTCGTGACGGAAGACCTGATCGCCGGGGCGGCGGCACTGGCGGCCTCGCCGGCGCCGTCGGGATCGGAGCCGGGCGGCGCTGCCGCCGCGTGGCTGGACGGAAGCGATGAGTCCGGGGACGGAGCGTTCGTGCGCTGGCTCGAGCAGCGCGATGAGGAAGTGATCAAGCAGTGAGGTGCAAGATGAGAGCAACGATTGAAATCTATCCCATTCTGGCAGCGGTAATGTGGCTGGCCGTGCCGCCGGCAGCATCGATGGCGACGTTGACGATACACGTCGACGACGTCGTGATGCTCGAGACGCAGACCACCGGGTTCTTCGACGTGTGGGTCGAGGTGGAAGGGGTGCCGCCGCAGGTCTCGGGCTGGGATCTCGAGCTCGACGTGACCCCCTCCGGCGGCGGGTTCAGCTTCACGTCGATCGACGCCCCCACGGCGCCGCACCCGTATGTCTTCTCGGGCAACGATCCGCCCTACGCGGACCAGGTCCCGTTCCAGATCAGCCTCACCGCGGAGAACCTGCAGGCCGTCGATCTCCTCGGCTTTCCCCAGAACCCGCCGCCGCCTCCGGGCACGCCTTCGGTCCCGCTTCACGACGGCGACGGCCTGCTCCGCGTCTTCTTCTCGCGCGAGCTGGATTCGCAGAGGCTGTTCAACATCTCGATCGACATGAGCAACACCAACATCACCGACGACACGGAGCCCGACGCCCAGGTGATTCCCTACCAGGTCAAGAACGGCACGGTCCGCGTCGTCCCGGAGCCGGCGGCGGCGCTGCTGGTCCCGCTCGGCCTGGCCGCGCTGTGGGTGAAGATGGGACGACGCCGGGCTTGACGGGGAGTGCCTCTCACGGCGGCACGGAGAAACGGAGGAGGGGAGTAGGGGAAGTGGCCACGCTTCGGTGTGCGCCGATCCGGCCGCCGTCAGTCGTCTGCTTCCCGCCACGCCGATCCGAACATGAAGAACGCGCCGCTGGTTCGAATCCGGGCCGTCCATCCCAGGGCCGACAGGTCGTTCGTCAGTCGGTCCGGCTCGTAGAACACCTTGACGATCCTGAAGGCGCGCCCGTCGTTAAGCTTCCGCGCGGATATGCCGGACCGGTCAACCGGTCCGTGATCCATCGCCGAGGATGCGCTGGTGAACAGGCTGTCCACGAAGTATGCCTGCCCCCCGGGCTTGAGCGCGTCTCGGACCAGTGACCAGAAGGCGCCGAACCTCTGTTCCGGAACGTGAGACAGCCAGAATCCGAAGAAGATGAAGTCGAACCGGCGATCGGGCCGCCATCGAAAGATGTCGTCGGTGATGTACTCGACGTGCGGCGCGTCGACGCGCCGACGGCAGAGCTCGATCGCGTTCGCGGACGCGTCGACGGCGGTCAATCGATCGCACGACGGGGCCAGTCGTCGCGTCCAGAGCCCGGTGCCGGAGGCCAGCTCGAGCACGTCGCCGCCGGGGCAGGCCGTTTCCAGCGCACGGGCGACATGCGCGATCTCGGCCTGCCACCGCGCGCGGTGCTCTTCACCCCGGTCGTATCGTCCCTGCCGCAGGAACCACTGGTCGTACTCGGGCGCGCGGGCGTCGTAGTAGTCGATCTGCTGGTTGAGGAGGTCGTCGAGGGAGGTCATGCTGGCGTCCGGGTGCGGACTATCCGTCCGGTTCGGTTTCGAAGAACTCCCGCAGTTCGACTGCGTCCGGACGAGCTGATTGCGACTGACTGTAGATGGTCAACTCTGCGTTCAAGGGAATCAGGCTCATGGCCCGTCCGGCGGCGACGTGTTCGAGGATCGCCTGAAGCAACGAACCACGGATGAACACGGATGGGGCAGCGGGGCTCGCGTCGCTCGATCGCGGTTCGCCAGCATTCATCCGTGCCCATCCGTGGTTCCTTCCCGACGCGGCTCGGCCGCGTTGGGGATGCGATTCAGAGAATCTCCCTCAGCTTCACCTCGTACGCATCCGCGTATCGCACCATGCCGAGGTCCGTCGGATGCGAGCTGTCGACGGTGGCTTCGCCGTCGTCGCCGAGCAGGTGGTCGCCCTCGAGGTAGTGCAGGCCGGTGACGCCGTCGCGGACGAGGCGCTCGAACGCGCGGCGCAGCGCTTCGCGGCGCGTCGAGTTCGTTTCGCACGCCGTGGCGTAGAATTGCGAGTGGGTGTAGGTGCGGTCCTCGACCAGCAGGATCGGCGTGTCCGCATGTTCAGACCTGAGGGTGTGCACCAGGGGCTGGGCGTTCGCGTCGATCGTCTCGGCGGGCATGTTGGGCACGCAGTCGATGACGAAGAGGGCCGCGTCGATCTCGGCGATCAGCTTCGCGAATTCGGGCTCCATGCGACCCCGCCCCGAAAAGCCGAGGTTGATCATCGGCCGGTCCAGGCGCCGCTCGAGGATGGACGGGATGGACATGCCCGAGCGCGACGCGCAGGCGCCCTGCATGATCGACGTGCCGTAGAAGACGATCGGCGGGTCGGTCCGGGGCGGGATCGGATCGAAGTCGCAGCTTTCGGGCACACCGATCCGAAGCGACTCGACGCCGTTGTAGAGCGGCAGGTAGACCGTGTAGCAACAGGTGCCGGAAGACGGTGCGTCGACGTTCTCGATCCGAAGCCGGACGTCGCGCGCCTCGGGCTTCGATACCGCGACCCATCGGCTGCGGCCGTGCTCGTCGCGACGATAGACGTCAATGCCGCTCACGCTGGTGGCGGCCATGTGCGGCATCGCGAGCCGGTCCGATCTGACGGTGTGCCGGAATTCCAGGTTCGTGGCGCTCGTCTCGAAGCGGACGAACAGGCCCGCCGAATGCAGGCTGAGGCCCCACACATCCGGGCAGATCAACGGCTCGGCCCGGGCGGGAAGGCGATCGAACGGACCGGGCGTATCCGACCATCCCTTGCCTTCGGCGCCCCAGTCCTTCGCGTCGTACCAGGCGATACCGTCTTCGATACTCGGTGTGGCGGGTTGTCGGTTCATGAAATCAGATCTCAGACGGTGCAGATTCGCAGCGCATCCTCCAGCGATTCGATCGGGTCACCGGCGGGGATGAACTCCTGCGCGAGGTAGCCGTCGTAACCGGTTTCGGCGATGGCCCTGACGATCGGCGAGTAGTTCAGCTCCTGGTCGGGTCCGATCTCGTTGCGGCCCGGGTTGCCCGCCGTGTGGTAATGCGCGATGTGCTCGTGCTGGTCCCGGATCGTGCGGATCACGTCGCCCTCCATGATCTGCATGTGGTAGATGTCGTAGAGCAGGCGCACGCGCGGCGAGTCCACGCGCCGGATCACCTCGACGCCCCAGGCGGTGCGATCGCACTGGTAGCCCGGGTGATCGACCTTGCTGTTCAGCAGCTCGAGGACGAGGTCGACGTCGGCCTGCTCCGCTGCGCCGGCGACCCGCGCGAGCCCGGTGGCGGTGACTTCGATGCCGCGCTCGTCATCGTCGCCGTGACGGTTGCCGGTAAAGCAGATGAGGCACCGGATCGGGTACTTCGCCGCGTGCTCGAGGTTCGCGAGGATCTCGCGCTCGATGCGGTCATGGTTGCCCGGCTTGTTGAGTCCGTCCTCGAGCGAATCGTGACCGTTGACGGCCGCAAGCTCGAGTCCGGCGTCGACGATGGCGTCCCAGTGCTCGGGCCCCACCAGGTCGATCCCGTGGTAACCGATCCGTACCGCGGCCTCGATCAGCACCTTTGGCGCCACCTTGTCCTGAAAACACCACCACGAAAGAGAATGCTTGATCGCCATGAGGAAGCTTTCACTCGCTGCGCAGCACGCGCATCGGACGCGTGGCCAGCGATCCGACGCTGACCAGCCATCCTACTGAAACGGTCAGCAGGCTGCTGACGGCGACGGCGACGACGAGGTCGAGCGATCGCGGCTGCCATTCGACTTCGAGCACGTGTGTCATCGTCGCCCATCCCAGCACGCTCGCCGCGGCGGCGCCGATGATCGATGCGACGATCCCGAGCAGGGCGAACTCGACAGTGAAGATCGCCAGCACGTCCCGGCGGGTCATGCCGAGCGTCTTGTACAGGGCCACCTCGCGCCCGCGCCGCGCGTAGGTCGCGGAAAGGGCGCCGCCGAGAATGATCAGGCCGGTGAATACGGCGAACCCGCCGAGCGCGCGCACCGCGATCCCGAGACGCCCGAGCAGGCCAAGCACCTTGTCCAGCACGGCGCGGATGTGGACGGCCGTCACGTTGGGGTACGCCTCCGTCAGCGCGTCCTGGATCTGCTGCTGCGGCGCCGGCAGCTGCGCCGTGGCCAGGCGCATCTGGGGGGCGTCCTCCAGCACGCCGGGCTCGACGAGCAGGAAGAAATTGATTCCAAACGTGCGCCAGTTCACGTCGCGCAGGCTGGTGACCTTGAGATCGATCGCCACCCCCTGGATGTCGAGCGTCAGGACGGATCCCACGTCCACGCCGAGCCCGCGAGCGAAGCTTTGCTCGACGCTGATCTCGTCGACGCCGGGCTCCCGCCACAGCTCGTCCGCATCGATCCGGTTGCCCTTCGGCAGTTCGGCGGCGTACGTCAGCCGCTGCTGGCGCGTGAGCGCCCACGGCTGCTCGTCCTTGGGACGCTCGCCGGCTCGCGACTGCTTCAGGATGGTCTCGGCGGCCACGCCGTCGATCGCCTTGACCCGCGCCGCGATGACCGGGACGGAGCGCACCTCGCGCGCGCCGCGCTGCTCGAGCAGCGTCCGCACGCCCGCCCACTGGTCGGGCTGGATGTCGATCAGGAACGTGCTCGGCGCGTCGGTGGGGATCTCCCCGCTCAGCTCGTCGCCGAGCTGCGCCTGCACCAGGTGCACGGCGAGCACGACCGTGACGCCCAGGCCGAGCGCCACCATCGATCCGGTGGTGGCGGCGCCGGGACGGGCCAGCGCCGCGAGCCCGTGTCGGAGCCAGACGCCGGCCGCGCCGCGCAGCGCGCGGCGGGACCACCCGCCCACGACGAATCCCAGACCGCGCGCCGTCGCCGCGAGGATCGCGGTCAGCACGACCAGGCCCCCGGTAAAGATCGCGGCGTCCCTGGCGGACTCGCTTTGCGCGACGGCGACGGCGAACAGGACGCCGATCGTCACCGTGCCGAGGACGACGCGTTCCCAGCCACGCCGGGACGCGTTGTCGCGGACCAGGAAGATGCGCACCGCCGGCACTCGCCGCGCCGCGAGCAGGGGCCCGCCCGCGAAGACGAGCGAAACGACGACGGCGAGGCCGACCCCCTTGAGCACCGCGATCGGCTGCCACCACCGGACGAGCTCGGTGGGCAGCACGTGGCTCAGCAACATCGGCAACGACCACTGGGTGACGAGGCCGATCGCCGCTCCGACGAGGCTGCCGAGCAGCGCGAGCTGGATCATCTGCACGAGGTAGAGCCAGGTGATGTCGCGCGGGCGCATCCCGAGGCACTTGTAGATCGCGATGGTCGTCGTGCGCGTCGCGATCCAGGAGCGCATCGTCTGCGCCACGCCGACGCCGCCGATGAGCAGCGACAGCAGGCTGACGAAGCCGAGGAAGCGTCCGATCCGCCGGATGCCCGAGCGCACGGCCGGCTGGGCCTGCGAGAACGTCTCGACCCGGTAGTAGGTGCTGTTCGGTAGCTGCCGGCGGAGGTAATAGGCGACCAGGTCGGCATCGCGCCCGGTGGCGCCGGGCGGCAGCCGGAGCAGGGCGATGTACTCGACGCGGCTGCGCGCCTCGAACAGGCCTGTGCGGCGCAGGCCTTCGGCGCTCAGCAGCACGCGCGGGCCGAGCGAAAGATTGAAGTCGAGGCGGTCCGGCTCGGCGGTGAGCGTGTCGACGATCCGGTAGTCGGCGTGCCCGATGCGCAGCGTCGCGCCGACCTGCAGAGCGAGCCGCTCGAGCAATTCGGGCGCTGCGATCGCGGTGTCGGGCGCCAGGCGCGCGTGTATCGACGTCCCGGAGCCGGTCTCGACGGCGCCGTAGAACGGGTACGACCCGGACACGCCTTTCAGCTCGACCAGCACGCTCCGGCCGGCCTCGTCGTTCCGACGGGGACCGGCGACGACCGTCACCATCTCGTGCACGTCGGTCCTCACGATCGGATTCGCGGCACGGAACGGCGAGCCGGGCGCGTCGTGCAGCGATGCGACGATCTCATCCAGCTTCTCGGGAATGGGCCGGCGCCCTTCGATGGCGATGTCGGCGCCGAGCAGGCGCCGGGCCTCCGCCCGGATGCCCGCCTCCATCCCGGTGGCCAGGCCGGACACCGCGACCACGGCGGCGGTGCCCAGCGCCAGGCACATGATGCACAGGAGGATCTGGCGCCGGGAGCCGCGCCACTCGCGCCCCGCACAGATGATCAGCTGCCGCGCCCTCATGAGCCGGCCGCCGCGGCATCCGGCTCCGGCGAGGCATCGAGCAGGCGACCGTCGCGCAGGTGCACGCAGCGATCGGCCGACGAGGTGACCGCGTCGTCGTGGCTGACCAGCACCAGCGTGGTCCGCTGCTCTTGCCGCATCGCGACGAGGGCATCGAGGACCGTGCGTCCGGTATCGCCGTCGAGGTTGCCGGTTGGCTCGTCGGCGAGCAGGATTTCGGGGCTCGCCGCGAACGCGCGGGCGAGCGCGACCCGCTGCTGCTCGCCGCCCGAGAGCTCCGACGGGTAGTGGTGCGTGCGCTCCGCGAGCCCGAGGCGCTCGAGCAGGTCGGCCGCGCGGCGCCGTGCGCCGTTCGCGCCGTTGAGCTCGAGCGGCAGCATGACGTTCTCGTGGGCGGTGTAGTTGGCGATGAGCTGAAACGACTGAAAGACGAAGCCGATGCGACGTCGGCGCAGCAGCGCCAGATCGGTCTCCGACAGGTTCGAGATCGGCGCGCCGCCGATCAGGACCTCGCCCTCGTCCGGCCGGTCGAGACCGGCGAGCAGCGCGAGCAGCGTCGACTTGCCGCTGCCCGACGGGCCGGCGACGGCGACGAACTCACCGGGTGCCACCGACAGGTTCACGTCGTCTATGATCGTGATGAGGTTCGGGCCGGAAGGCAGCCGGCGCGTCAGGTTGCGCGTTTCGATCGACGCCATAGGCCAATGATAGTCGCGCGTCGGGGCGTGAATCGGTCGTTCTGGCGTGTTTCCGGAGCACCCTGACGCGGCGGAGCCGAACCGGGAAGGAACCGCGGATCCGCCACAGGCGGACGGATGGACACGGGTGAATCAGAGAAAATCGGAAACAATCCGTGTTCATCCGTCCGCCTGTGGCGGATCCGTGGTTCTCCCACTTCTCGTTCCCCACGTACGTGGGGACGGCAAGGAGTTACGGCGGAGGCGTTTGAGGCACCAGTCATGCGCGGCATGACGAACCGATGGCGAATCTGCCTGCTCCTGGCCCTGGCGCCGGTCTGGATGGGCTGCGAGCGGCAGCCCGCGTCTCGATCCGCGGCGGCGCCGATGCCGCCGGAGGAGGCGGCGACGCGGGCTCCCGTCCCCGAGCCGGCGGGCGAGGGGATCCGGATCGTGTTCCTCGGCGACAGCATCACGGAAGGTCACGGCCTGGATCCGGCGCAGGCGTTCCCCGACGTGCTCGGCCGAATGCTGGCGCGAGAAGGCATCCGGGCGCGGATCGTCAACGCGGGGGTCGGCGGCGACACCTCGGCCGGGGGGCTGAGCCGGCTCGACTGGCTGCTGCGGCAGAACCCCGACTTGCTCGTGGTGGCACTGGGCGGCAACGACGGGCTGCGCGGGCTTTCGACCGACATGACCGAAGCGAACCTGCTGGCGATCGTGCGCCAGGCCGCCGATCGCGGCGTGCGCGTCCTTCTGCTCGGCGTGCTCATGCCGCCGAACTACGGCCCGCAGTACACGGAGGCGTTTGCGCGGATCTACCCGCGCGTCGCCGCGCAGACGGGCGCTCCGCTGGTGCCGTTCTTTCTCGATGGGGTCGGCGGCGTGCCGGAGATGAACCTTCCGGACGGCATGCACCCCAATGGCGCCGGTCACGCAAGGATCGCGGAGAACGTGCTGGAGTCCGTGAAGGCGCTGCTGGATCCGTGAATCGTCCCCGAATGACCGTGAACGGGTGACGTGGTTCGAAGCGCGGCGACGAGGACGAGCGGGAACGGGTCAATCCTCGTGAATCGCGTAGCCTGCGTCGCGCCACCCGCGGACGCCGCCGTCCATCGACGCGACGTTCTCGTACCCCATCTTTTCGAGGTTATCGGCCGCCAGCGCCGAGCGGAATCCACCGCCGCAGTAGAGAACGATCTCGGCACCCGTGTCGGGGATCGCGGTCTCGATGTCGCGCTCGATGACGCCCTTGCCCAGGTGGACCGCATGCGGCAGATGGCCGGCGGCCCATTCGCTCTCCTCCCGCACGTCGACGAGGTGGAACGACTCGCCCGCGTCGAGCTTCGCCTTCACGTCGGCGATCGTCAATTCGAGGACGCGCGACCGCGCATCGTTCACGATCTGCAGGAATCGGGGGGTGTGGTCCATGTCGGCTCCATGTCGCTCCATGTCGCTCCGAGTCGCTCTAGGTCGCTCTAAGTCGCTCTAAGTCGGTGCCAAGTCGGCTCTGAGTCGGCCCCGGACGGCAACGGCCCGCGCTGCATCGTGCAACGCGGCGCGCTGAGCATTCATGGTAGCAGCCACGACCTCGCAGGAGCCACGCCATGCAGACCGACGCGAACCACCGAGCCGACCGCCACCTGTTCCCGGCACACGGACATCCCGCGACGCATCCGAACTTCCATCCCGGGCGTCGCAAGCGGGTTCGCACGCGGTAGGCGGGCGTTGAGGATGAGGTGGGTCTATGACCCAACGCCCCCACCGGGCCCTCCTTCCGGTTGGAAGGAGGGCTTTTTTAGATTGGGGCCGGGGGGGGAAGGCGGCGGGCGCTGATCAAGCTATTAGTCGTTAGCTATTCGTTATCTGTTATTTCGGAGGGGGAGGGTGGTTTTCGCGGGGGGAAGAGCAAGCCGCCGATGGTGCCGCCGATCATGGCGCAGACGACGTCGACGATCGAGCTGGTGCGGGCGGGGATCCACAGCTGCATCGTCTCGCCGATCAGGGCGAGCACGCCGACGTCGACGGCGACGAGCAGGACGACCCAGCCGTGGCGCGGCAGGATGCGGCTGCCCAGGAAACCCTCGGCGACGCCGATCGGGATGAACAGCGCGACCATCACCGCGATCTCGACGCCGGTCGGGTGCGTCACCGCGAGCCACGGTCCCGCGCGGGCCGTGAACTGAAAAGGCCAGGCGAGGCAGACCAGCGTCGCCGCGCCGATCGCCAGGGTGACGACGCTCCATCCGCCCGTACCGGGGGGAAACGGCGCCTCGCGATGGTCCGGTATGCGGTCGTTCATGGGCGCGGCGTGGATTATAAGACTGCGGACGGCGCGGGACAGCGCAGATGTAGCAGTTGAAACGATTCGGCTATCCCGGGCGCCGTCAATTTCCGTGCGCCCCGGGCTCCGACGTCATCCGCCCGTTATCGGGTGACGATACCGATCGGGCGGCGAGCCGCGAGATGCCGCGCGCCGCGGATCCGCCGGGCCCCAGGGGACAGCTTTCATGGAACTCGACACGATCCTCAAGGCAGCCACCGAGATGGGGGCGTCGGACGTTCATCTGGTGACGGGCCACGCGCCGACCGCGCGCATCCGCACGGTCATGACGGCGCTCGACTACCCGCTCATCACGCCGGAGGGCGCGATGCGCATGCTCAAGCAGATGGCCAACGAGCCCCAGATGCGCAAGTTCGAGGAGGTGCAGGACAGCGACTTCTCCTACCAGATACCCGGCATCGGGCGCTTTCGCGTCAACGCCCACATGCAGCGGCAGTCGGTCGCGATCACGATGCGGGCCATCAACGAGAAGATTCCGCCGATGGCGGACCTCAATCTGCCCGAGGTCATCGAGCGGCTCACTTACCTGCCGCGCGGTCTCATCCTCGTGACCGGCGACACCGGCTCGGGCAAGTCGACGACGCTGGCCGCCATGATCGACGCGATGAACCAGCGATATCACAAGCACGTGATCACGCTGGAGGACCCGGTCGAGTACGCGTTCGTCAGCAACAAGTGCATCATCGAGCAGCGCGAGCTGGGCGACGACGTGCCGAGCTTCGCCAGCGGCCTGCGGCACGTGCTGCGGCAGGATCCCGACATCATCCTCGTCGGCGAGATGCGCGACCTCGAGACGACGGCCGCCGCGATCACGGCCGCCGAGACCGGCCACCTCGTGCTCAGCACGCTGCATACGGTCAACGCGTCTCAGACGGTCGAGCGCATCATCGACATGTACCCGGCGAACCAGCAGAACCAGATCCGCTCGATGCTCGCCAACACGCTGCAGGCGGTGGTCAGCCAGACGCTCTTCAAGCGCACCGACCAGAAGGGCATGGTGCCGGCGATCGAGGTGATGCTGTGCACCCCGGCGGTGCGCACCCTGATCCGCGAAGACCGCGCGTTCGAGATCCCCAACGTCATCGAGACCAACCGCGCGATGGGCATGAACACGCTCGACAACGCGATTGCCGAGCTCTACTTCAACGGAATGATCAGCCGCGACGCGGCCATCGCCCAGGCCGCGTATCCGGCCAAGCTCGAGCGCGAGCTCGCGGCGTGAACGGCGTTCGGGGGTTTGGTTTTCAGATTCCTGATTGGCGCTGAATTGAGTCACGATGCCTGACTATCGATTCCAGATTCGCGCGTCGGACGGCAAGAGCTCGGTCGGCGTCCTTTCGGCCAAGGACCTGATGACGGCGGCGCAGACGCTGCGCGCCCAGGGTCACCAGATCCAGCAGCTCACGCCGATTGCCACCAGCGCCCAGTCGTTTCGTCAGCGCCTTCGGGCCGCGAACCAGACGTCGGGCCCGTCTGCCCGCGACATCCTGAACTTCACCAGCCAATTGGCCGTGATGATCCGGGCGGGCATCAGCATCCGGGCCGCGATCGACGGCATTGCCGACCAGATCGAGAACCCGCGGTTCAAGACGATCCTGCTGCGCATCAAGACGGACGTCGAATCCGGAAAGCAGTTCTCGGAGGCCCTGAGCCGACACCCGAAGCAGTTCAACCAGCTCTACGTCAACATGGTGCGCGCCTCCGAGATGTCGGGCAGCTTCTCGAGGATGCTCGACCGGATCGCGGCCTACCTCGCCCAGCAGATCGAGACGCGCGCAATGGTCATCGGGGCGATGATCTACCCGGCGGTCATCGGCCTGCTCGCGGTGGCGGTGACCATCTTCCTGCTCACGTTCGTGCTGCCGCGCTTCGCCGACGTCTTCGCCGGCAAGGAGGCGGCGATGCCGGCGCCGACCGTCTTTCTCATGGCGTTGAGCAGCTTCATGGTGAAGTTCTGGTGGGCTGTGTCCGGCGGGCTCGTGCTGGGCATCATCGGCCTCGCGCTGTTCGCGCGGACCGAGGTCGGCGCGAGGTTCTTCGACACGCTCAAGTTGCGCGTGCCCTTGCTGCGGCGCATGTTCCGCGCCCTGTACATCAGCCGCTCACTGCACACGATGGGCGAGCTGGTCAACGCCGGCGTGCCGATGCTCGACACGATTCGCATCACCGGCGACATCAGCGGCAACTGGCACTTCAAGCGGATGTGGCGCGCCGTCTACGGGTCGGTCAAGCAGGGCAAGAAGATCGTCCAGCCGCTGACCCGCAACCCGCTGCTGCCGACCGCGGTCGTGCAGATGATGGGCGCCGGCGAGGAGTCGGGCAAGCTCGGCGAGGTGCTCGACGAAGTCTCGACCTTCTACGCCAAGCAGCTGCGCGAGGTGATCAAGACCGTGACGTCGATGATCGAGCCGATCATGATCATGGTCATGGGCGGCGTCGTGGGTTTCATCGCGATGTCGATCATCCTGCCGATCTTCCGCCTGTCGACGCTGGTGAAATGAGCGGGGGGGCCGATTTCCGGACCTTCCAGATCGGAATCGTAAATCAAAAATCAGGGATTCCGCTTTGGATTCGGTCCGCGTGAATCGTATGGTTGGAATGAGGTGGGGAATGCATCAATCCAGCCGAAGACCGAACTTACGCAATTGCCGCGCCGCCGGCTTCAGCCTCATCGAATCGGCGCTGGCGACGGTGATCGTCGGCACCGGCGTGCTCGCGATCGTGGCGGCACAGCAGGCGTACCACCAGAAGAACGACTGGGCGCAGCGCACCGGGACCGCCATGCTGCTGGCCAACGAATTGCGGGAGTTGACGCTGACGCTGCCGCAGCAGGATCCGCTGACGGGCTCGGCGTCGGTCGGAGCCGAGGAGAACGAGCTGTCGGTCGCGGACTTCGATGATCTGGACGACTTCGCCGGCGCCGTGACGGACGGCCTCGGGGCGGGGCTGACGTTCGATCCGCCGATCAACGCCCTGCGCCAGGAGATCGCCGACCTGCCGGGATGGAGCCAGCGCATCGAGGTGTTCAACGTCCTGCCGTCCAACATCAGCGTCGACGACGCCCTGACGCTACCGCTGGGGTCGACCGACATGATGCGGATCAAGGTCACCGTGTTCTACCAGTCGCCCCAGGAGGACGCGCCGTCGGCGATGACGCAGCTGAGCTGGGTCATCGGGAATTGATTCATGGTGTCGGGTTCGGATTCCTGATTTTCGAATTGGAGTGACATGGTTCGAGCGGACGTGAGCAAGCGAATCGTTGCCCATCGCCGGCGCCAGTCGGGCGTGGCCGCGATCATCTCCATGATGTTCCTGGTCATCTTCGGGTCGCTGGCGGCCGCGATGTCGATCGTCGCGCAGGGCAACCTCTCCACCGCGGACGCGCACCTGAAGATCAACCGCGCCCTGGCCGCCTCCGAGACGGGCATGAACTACATCATCTACCGTCTCAACGAGGCGACCGCCGGCGTCACGACGACCGACGGTCTGATCGACGCGGACAACGCCCCCGATCTCTGGGTCGAGACGCGCACCGCGCTGCTGACCGCGCTGGCGAGCGACGTGCACAACCTGGCGACCCCGAATCTCGAGGGATCGACGCTCCACGTGGGTCCGATCGCGGTCGGACCGGACGAACCGACCTTCAGCGTGACCTTCACGCCGCACCCGCTGACCGGCGAGAACTACGACTCGGCCTACTACGGCCGCGCGCCGTACTCCGGGATGGACCCGCCGGTCTCCGCCACGGATCCGCTCGACGCCACCTGGATCCGCATCCGGGTCGAGGCGAGCGACGGACCCGAGTCGAGCAGCATCTCCCGGTCCATCCAGATGGATTTCAAGATCGACAAGAAGATCCGCTTCGCGCTGCTTTCGCGCAGCCGCGTGATGATCGGCCGGAACGTCATGATCGAGGGCCCCGTGGGCAGCCGGTTCACCGACACGCACCTTCCGAACGGCCATCCCGTCCAGATACGAAGCGACTTCCGTGGTCTGAACGACGATCTCGACGAGGCGCTGGACGCGTTGAACCTGACGATCGTCAGCAACGACATCGACGGGGACAACCGTCTGAACCTGGCCAGCGACGCCGAGATCGAGGGGCTCGAGAACCCCCATTCACTCGACGCGGACGGCGACGGATTCATCGACGAGTTCGATTACTTCCTGGTGCAGTTCGACGGCAACGGCGACGGCGCGGTCAGCGGGGTCGAGCTGGGCACCGCCTCGTCCATCGAGGCGAGTCAGCTGCTGGAGCTGATCGACACCTTCGGCCACCCGAACCGCGACGGCTACGACGACGGCGTCATCAATCACCTGGACCGTTACGCCAAGATCCGGGGAAAGATCATGCTGACGGCCGCGCAGGAGGGCTGGAACGACGGCGCCGCCGACGGGAACTACCAGGACCACCTCTACGGCCCGGTGCACCCCGATCACGGCGATGCCGCCCTGACGTTCGAGGCGGGCAACCTTCAGGTTCACGAATTCGAGGCGTCCGACTTCGACGTGTCCGGCTTCCGCGCCCTTGCGACCGGGGTCCTGTCGGACCAGGCGGAGCTGCAGGCCGCCCAGCACGATCCGTCGAACCCCGATTCGCCCGGAGCGCTCGGCAACACGGTGCTCGAGGCCGTGCCCTTCGGCGCCGCGCACCCGTACGATTACTACGTCCGGCCGATCTACGAGAACATGACCTTCACGAACGTGCGCATCCCCAAGGGCAACAACGCGCTGTTCCGCAACTGCACGTTCATCGGCCTGACGTTCATCGAGACGGCGTCGGACAATGACGATGCCAACTTCAATCTCGCCGGCGGACTCGAGTCGGACGGCTCGCCGGCCCATCCCGACAAGCAGGCCACGGTCAACGGGGCGGTCGTCACCGATACGAAGACCGTGTCGAACAACGTCCGCTTCGAGGACTGCACGTTCGAGGGCGCCCTGGTCAGCGGCGATGCCGACGGCAGCCAGCCGGCCGAATTCACGCAGGTGCGCAACAAGGTGTCGTTCACGGGCAACACGCGCTTCGAGATCGAGGACTCGACGAACCTCGACGACGACGAAAAGCAGCTGTACCTGCGCAGCACGATCCTCGCTCCGCACTACTCGATCGAGATGGGCTCGTTCATCGATCCCGCTGATCCGGGCGAGGTCGTCGAGCTGTCGGGCACCATCGTCAGCGGCGTCGTCGACATGCGCGGCCAGGTCAAGATCGACGGCACCCTGCTTACGACGTTCGAGCCGCTGAACGACACCGGGCCCGTGATTTCCGACACGAGCCCGCAGTTCAACACCACGATCGGCTACTTCGAGTCCGCCGCCGGCGACCTCGAGGCCGAGATTCCCGAGGGGGGCATCGGCGTCATCCAGGTCCGTTACAACGAGAACATCCCTCTGCCGGACGGCATCCTCGGGCCGATCGAGATCCGCCCGATCATGCAGTCGTATTTCGAGGGTGGGGGACAGTAAGATCGGCTTTGCCATGATGCGAACCGAACGCCGAACCCGTTGCGCGCGTCGACCCTCACCGCGGCGGCGCGGTGTCGCGCGGGGCATGAGCCTGATCGAACTGCTCGTCTCGCTGACGATCACGTCGCTGCTGCTCACCGCGACGATGGTCGCCGTCAACGCGAGCTTCGCGGCCTACGCGAGCGCCGCCAGGCAGGCGAGCACGCAGACCGCGACGCGGATGGTGACCCACCGTCTGCTCCACCTGATCCGGACGAGCACCGCCCATGGCCCGCTGGTGCCCGACGCCCTCGTCGAGCCACCGGTGACCCTCGCCGGCAATACGATCACCAGCAACTTCATGGAACTGTTCGACGTCAACGGCGAGATCATCCGGGTCGAGTTCCGTGTCGATGACCAGGAGCTGTGGCTGATCTCGAATCCGGGCGAGGAGGACGAGGTGGCGCAGCCGCTGATCAGCGGCGTCACGAACTGCCAGTTCTTCTGCAGTCGCCGCCTCGACGACGACGGCGTCTGGGTGCTCGATCGCGGCACCATGGACCTGACGGTCCAGCCGTCCGACGACACGACGCTCGACATCGAAGACGGCTTCCCCGATCCCATCCGCATGATCGCGTCGACCATGCCCCGCAAGGTCGGCTAAAGGTCAAAGTCGAAGGTCCAAGGTCGAAGGTCGAAGGTCCGGAGTCGGTGCCTCTGCGCTGACGACTGCCTTCCGTCTCTGACGTCTGTGCCGACGGGGCAGCGGCGCGCCGGTCGCAAATTCACACAGCACCTTCTCACCGGCTCCGGTTGAATCGTATGGTTAACTCAGTGAGAGGTTCCGGATGCGGCGCGGGGACGGCCTGTGCCAGGCGCGGGCTCGCGCACCGGAGGTCGGGATCACCAGCGGCTTGCCGCGTCAGGAAGGAATGCACATATGCGATTGGAAAAGACGTTCTTCGTACTCGCGATGACGGCCTGCCTGATGCAGGCGCCGTCCAGCGCCGACGAGCTGGATGACCAGATCCTGTTCGGCATTCGACGCAGCGACGGCAGCCTGTCGCGATTCGACTTCACCGCGGAGCGCCTGTCGTCGGTCGGCACGATCCGCATCGACGGCGGCGACGCGGTGACCGACATCGACGGCTCGGCCTACATTCCCGGCCACCGCAACATCATCGGTCTCTGGACCGATCCGTCCGACAGCCTCTCGAAGCTGGTGTACATCAATACGGAGACGGCCGCCGCGTCGATCGTGGGCCAGGATCTCGGCCCGGGCCGTTT
The DNA here is from genome assembly GCA_002686995.1 of Phycisphaeraceae bacterium. GTDB lineage: Bacteria > Planctomycetota > Phycisphaerae > Phycisphaerales > Phycisphaeraceae > NYZC01. The sequence continues at coordinate 31,451 of NYZC01000035.1, forward strand.
CACCGGCGCGACCTCGGCCAACGGCCCGGTGCACGGTCAGCTGACGAGCTTCCAGGGCGACGAGCACGCGGTCATCGAGCACAGTACAGGCTACCTGCTCAACGCAGGCACCATCATGTTCTCGTTCCGTGCCGATGACGTGGACAGGCTGCAGGGCCTGTTCTCGAAGGACTCGAGCGGTTACGACCACGGCGGACACGTCCACATCTACCTCCAGGACGGTCACGTCAAGGTCCGGCTTCAGAGCCACAATCATTCGCACTACATCAGCTCGTCCTCACCGATCGCGGCCCGAACCTGGTATCACGCGGCGTTCACGTTCGGCTCGGGTGGCATGAAGCTCTACCTGAACGGCTCGCTCGTCGCGCAGGCGGACTACAACGGCGGCCTGGGCACCTCGTCCGGCGGGTCGGGCAACACCGAGCCGATCGCGCTCGGGGCGAGCACCGTAACGAGCGGTAACGGCTCCGTCACCCCGCTGAAGGACTTCTTCACGGGCCAGATCGGCGACGTCAGGATCGAGGACCGTGCGATGCCCGCCCAGGACATCGCCGCGGCGGGCATGTCGACCACCGGATGGATGGTCTACGGCGTGCAGACGGTGGAGACCACCGAGGAGACCCCGGTCGCGTTCGCGATCGAGGATGATTCGGTCGTGCCTGCCGAGCCCTTCGCCGTGAAGATCACCGTGCTCGGCGCGGCCCTCCACAGCGGCTCCTACCACATGCCGGTGACGTTGAAGACCAAGATCAACGAATCGGTCCACACGCCGTTCGGACCGTTCCACCTCGCGGTGAGCGGCAACGTCAACGACGAGAACAATCCCCGCCATCACGTGTTCTCCGACACCTATCCGGCAGGGACCCGGGTCGACATCATCGGCCGCTCGCACCGGAAGAAGAAGAGCTGGTACAGCGGCAGCAACGACCTTCACTTCAGGCGGTTCATCACCGTCGACGGATCGAGCACGAACGTGTCCGGCGTGATCGTGCTCCGCAACGGCAGCGAGGTGCCGGACATCGACGGCTACGCGAACCAGGCGAACGTCGAGGACTTCGTGCGCGACTACATCGACGACGACACCGACAAGATCGTGCTCGACGAGAACCAGGTGATCTTCCTGTTCGAGCTGGGCACGACCAACATGGGGAGCATCTACGCGGACTTCCAGGACCTGGTGGTCCTCGTCACGCTCGCCCGCGACCCTGGCGACTTCGACGAGGACGACGACGATGACGGCGACGAGGGGGCGGCGAGCCGGCTGCTCAAGGTCAACCACGCTACCGGCGGATACGAGCAGCTCATGACGCTCGATCGCGTGTACGACGGCCTGGCGACGACCGACGGCGTCGTGTTCCACGCGACCATGGGCCGGGAGCTGTGGGAGATCAACCTCTCCGAACAGACCGAGACCCTGGTCGGTACGTCCTCGGAAGACCAGATCCTCGGCCTCGAGTTCACGGCGTCGACGCTGCGCGGGTTCGAGAACGTCGCGAACGAGCTCATCGCCCTCGATCTGTCGACGGCGGGCAACCTGATCACGCCGCTTGTCACGAGCCTGACCGACCTCGGCTCGATCATCTTCATGCCGCGCGATCAGGATCCGTCGGTCAAGCCGAAGTCGTACGACTGAGCGACCGGCTGCACGACCGCAGGACAGCAGGACTGCGCTCCGGACCGCGAACGGCCCGGAGCGCAGTCCGCTTTCGTTTCCGGCGCGAGGGGGCCCGGCAGTGCATGTCGGTTTCGAATCTACAGCGCGCGCCGGGTCACGGCGCCGCCTGTCGCTGCGGGTCCTCGAACCGCTTCACGATCAGCGTGTCGTTCTGCCCGCCGAAGCCGAAGCTGTTCGACAGCGCCACGCTGACCGACATGTCGCGCGCCACGTTCGGCACGTAGTCCAGGTCGCACTCGGGATCCGGCTGGTTGAGGTTGATCGTCGGCGGGACGCGCTGGTCGCGCAGCGCCAGCACGCAGGTGATGAGCTCGACGGCGCCGGCCGCGGCGATCAGGTGTCCGACCATGCTCTTGACGGAGCTGATCGCCAGCCGGCGCGCATGGTCGCCGAAGACGCGCTTCACCGCCTTCGTCTCGATCGAGTCGTTCTCCTTGGTCCCGGTGCCGTGCGCCGAGATGTAGTCGATGTCGCCGACTTCCAGGCCCGCGTCGTCCAGAGCCTGCTGCATCGCGGCCGCCGGGCCGCGCCCCTCGGGATGAATGTCGGTGATCCGGTAGGCGTCGGCGCTCGAACCGTACCCCGCGACTTCGGCAAGCATCGTGGCGCCGCGCGCGCGGGCGTGCTCGAGTGTTTCCAGGATCAGCATGCCCGCCCCCTCGCCGAGCACGAATCCGTCCCGATCGATGCTGAACGGACGCGACGACGTCGTGCATTCGTCGTTGCGCGTCGACAGCGCGGTGAGGCGGTTGAATCCCGTGACGCCGAGCGGGTGAATCATCGTGTGCGCTCCGCCGCCGATCATGACGTCGACGACGCCGGCGCGAAGCAGTTCGGTCGCCTCGCCGATCGCCTGCGTCGAAGCGGCGCAGGCCGTCAGGCAGTTGTAGGCCGGTCCGAACGCGTCGAACTCCATGGCCAGGTGCGCCAGCGGCATGTTCGGCTCCTGCTCCGCCTCGCGCACGACCTGCATGCGCCGTCCGGCCGCGGCGGCCCACGCGACAGTGTCGACGGCGCCAGCTTCGTCGTCCCAGCCGTCGAGGTTGGACGCGAAATAGTTGTCGAAATCGATGACGCCCTCGCCGGAGCCGAGGTAGATGCCGAGACGCTCGTGGTCGACCCCTTTGGCGCTGTCGATTCCGGACGATCGCCACGCCGCTGCTGCGGCGCCGAGCGCGTAGGCCGTGTTGCGGCCGATGCCCTCGTGGCACTCGACGTGACGCAGGCGCGGCTTCGGATCGTACTCGCCCACCTGCGCGGAGAAGGTCGTCGGGAAGGTGGAGGCATCGAAATGCGCCGTCGGGCGCATCGCGCTGGCGCCGGCGAGCATCCGCTGCCACACCGGGTCGATCTCGTCGCCGAGCGGCGTGACCCAGCCGATGCCGGTGATGACGACCCGATGTCTTCCGTGTGCGTCACGCATGGTGTATATCCGCTACCCGCTACTCGCTACTTTCCCCAGCACCACGGCCGCGTTCTGGCCGCCGATGCCGCAGCAGCAGGCGAGCAGCAGCCCGATGTCGGCCGGGGTGGCGCCGGCGTTGCCGGCGCGCAGGCCTTCACGCGGCTCGGCGCAGTTGACGACGGCCGGCAGTCGCTGCTCGTGAATCATCTTCGCGGCGACGCAGAGATCGAGCGCGCCCGCGCCGGCGCCGCAGGTTCCCGCCATCGACTTGACCGGCGCCAGCGGGATCTCGCCGAGGCGCGAACCGAAAACGCGCTGCAGAGCCCGTGCCTCGGCTTCGTCGATTTCCGCGACGCCCAGGCCGAACGGCACGATCGCGTCGATGCGCTGCGGCTCCACGCCGGCGTCACGCAGCGCCGCCGCGATGGCCCGGCCGATGCCCCTGCCTTCCGGATCGGGGCGCGCGTTGCGCGACTCGGGGTGCACGGTCTGCGACGCGCCGAACCCGAGCACCTCGCAGTACGCACGGCCGCCGGCGCGGCGTTCGAAGCTGTCGAGCGCCTCGACGATGAAGATGGCGCCGCCCTCGCCGATGACCGTGCCCTGCGCCGTCCGGCAGAACGGTCGCACCGCACCTTCGGGTGCATCGTTCGCCGACGTGTTGATCTGTCCGGTCATCAGCTGGCGGAGGAACGCCATCGGGTTGAGCTTGGTGTCCGTGCCGCCGCAGAAGCAGAGATCGGCCGCGCCGCGCCGGATGACGCGCAGCGACTCGCCCAGCGAGAGCGTGCCGGACGATTCACCGCAGGTGATCGTGTTGCTCGGCCCCTGCGCGTCGTGGATGATCGTGACGTGGCACGCCAGCATGTTGGGCAGGTACTTGAGCAGCCAGAGGGGCGTCAGGTGCGTCAGCCCTTCGCGTCCCCACTGGTGGATGTCGAAGCGGCCGCCGTCGTCGCGTGCCTCCGCGAGCGCGCCGGTCAGCTCGTCGAGGTCGGCGGCGATGAGCCCGGCGCCGACCTGGGCGCCCATCCGTGGCGCATCGTACGATCTCGGCTCGTCGCCTTCGGCCGTGCCCTGCGTGACCAGGGACGCGTCGCGCGCGGCGAGATCCGCGGCGGCCACCGCGAACGCGATCTCGCGCGCCATGACCTTGGTGGCCTTGCGGTAGGACTTGGGGACGAACTTCGTGACCTTGAAGTCGTGAATCTCGGCGGCGATCCGGCAGTCGAAGCCGGCGGGATCGAAACGCTCGATGCGGGCCACCGCGCCGTCGCCTTCGCACAGGCGCTGCCAGGCCGGCTCGATGCCCATGCCCAGCGCGGTCACCGGCCCGAGACCCGATATGACGACGCGGCGACTCACGCGGGAAAGTTTACGCGAAGGCGGCGCGGTCGCCAGTCCGGGTCGAAGCGTCGAAAGTCGAAAGTCGAAGGTCGAAGGTCGAAGAGTCGAAGAGTCGAAGATCGGATGGTGATGCGCGGTCGGGAGGCCCGTCCGGCGAAGTGTCAAGTGGGCGCGCCGGCGCGAGCGGGCCGCTTGACCCTTGACACGTTTCCACGCACCGGCCTCGGAACCGCGCGCCGCCGACCTTCGACTTTTCGACGCTTCGACCCCGCCCCAGCCGTGTTCATCCCTGGTGCCGATCCCCGCCTGCTACAATCTCCCGATGCTGACGCACCGGATTATTCCCTGCCTCGACGTGAAGGGCGGGCGCGTCGTCAAGGGCGTGCACTTCGTCAACCTGCGCGATGCGGGCGACCCGGTGGAGATCGCGCGCCAGTATGACGAGCAGGGCGCGGACGAGCTGGTGTTCCTGGACATCACCGCGAGTCACGAGGAGCGCGACATCATGCTCGACGTCGTGCGGCGCGTGGCCGAGCAGTGCTTCATGCCCTTCACGGTAGGCGGCGGCATTCGAACGATCGACGACGTGACCGCGCTCGTGCAGGCGGGCGCCGAGAAGGTGAGCATCAACACCGCGGCGGTCGTCCAGCCCGAGATCGTCGACCAGACCGCGCGACGTTTCGGTCGCTGCGCGACGGTGGTCAACATCGACCCCAAGCGCGTGGAGCGCGACGGCCGCACGGTGTTCGAGGTGCACACGCACGGCGGGCGCAAGTCGACGGGGATGGAGGCGGTCGATTGGGCGCGCCAGGTCGTGGATCGCGGGGCGGGCGAGATCGTACTGACCAGCATGGATGCGGACGGCACGCAGAACGGCTACGATCTGGAGATGACGGCGGCGGTGGCCGCTGCGGTGGACGTGCCGGTCGTGGCGTCGGGCGGCTGCGGCGAGCCCGAGCACATCCGGCGGGTCCTGACCGAGACGGATGCCGATGCGGCCCTGGCGGCGAGCATCTTTCATTACGATCGCTACTCCATCGCCCGAACGAAGCAGTACCTGCACGAGCACGGCCTGCCGGTTCGGATGACCGCCTGAAACGGCCGTCAGCATTCAGCGCCGCGTCGGTGTTCGACTGGATGCGCGACGCCGGACTGCAGCACCGGACCCCGACCCCTGACCCCGACCCCGGCTTCTGATCCCATGACCGAGACCCTCACCCAGGACCCCGAGATTCACGAGCAGCAGCGCCTGCCGCTGGGCGAGTCGTTCCTGCGCAAATTCTTCGAGGCGGCGGCCAAGTACGAAGCCTCCGATCTGCTCCTGCGCGGCGACCAGGTGCCCAAGCTGCGCCTTCGCGGCGCGCTCAAGGCGCTCGAGACGCCGGCCGTGCCGTCGGCGGAATTCCAGGAAGCGATCAGCGTGGCGCTGACGCATGGGCAGCGCGAGCTGTTCGAGGTGAACGGCTCGATCGACGTCGGCGTGGACCTCGACGAGCGGACGCGCTTTCGGGTGAACATCTTCCGCTCGCGCGGCCGGCCGGCGATCGCCGCCCGCCGGATCAACAACAACATCATGACGTTCGAGCAGCTGCACCTGCCTGCGGTGCTCCGCAAGGTCACCACCGCGCACCAGGGCCTGGTGCTGGTCAGCGGCGTCACCGGCAGCGGAAAGAGCACGACGATCGCGACGATGCTCCAGATGATCAACGAGTCGCGGCCCTGCCACATCGTGACCGTCGAGGATCCGATCGAGTACCTGTTCACCGACTCGAAGGCAATCGTCAGTCAGCGCGAGATCGGCATCGACGTGCCGAGCTTCGACATCGCGCTGCGGGCGCTCGTTCGCGAGGATCCCGACGTCGTGCTCATCGGCGAGATGCGCGACAAGGAGACGTTCGAGGCGGCACTGCAGGCGGCCGAGACCGGCCACCTCGTGTTCGGCACGATTCACGCCTCGAGCACGTCCCAGGCGTTCGGGCGCATCTACGACCTGTTTCCCGTCAACGAGCGCGGCGCGATCCGCAACCTGCTTGCTTATCAGACCCAGGCGTTCATCTGCCAGAAGCTGCTCGTGGCCCTGGACGAGCAGATCGCGCGGGTGCCTGCGGTCGAGGTGCTGCTGCAGAGCCCGCCGACCCGCAAGTTCATTCTCGAGGAGCGCGAGCACGAGCTTGACGAGGTGATCAAGAGTGAGCGCGAGTCGGGCATGCAGACGTTCGCCGACAGCCTTGTCGAACTGGTCGAGAAAGAATACATTCATCCGAAGGTCGCGCAGTCCGCCGCCGCCAGCGCGCAGGAGATCCAGATGCGGCTGCGCGGCATCAAGACCGAGTAGAAGGTCGTCGTTGCGGGCGCGCCGCGCGTGACAGGGATTGCGATGCCTTCCATCTCCTTCGTGGCCTCCACCGAGCCTGTTTCGTTGATGAGCCTGTACAAGCCGATCCTCCTCCTGCTCGTGGCGGGGGGATGGGCGAAGGCCGTCGGCTTCTTCGACAAGGACCTCGCCGATCAGTTTCTCAAGCGCCGTTCGTGGAACGGTATCCAGATCGCGGCGGGCGTCCTGGCGTTCTTTCTCTGGCTGATGATCCCGTGGTTCTGGCTGGGCCTGCTGCTGGCCATGGTCATTCTCGGATCCGGCCTCGGCGGGTACATCATCTACCGCAACTCGAAGGTGCCGGCCGGCGAGCGGTGGCACTTCGACGACCTGTGGAAGGCCCGGATCGACGACGCGGGCCACCGGCGCGCCCAGCAGCGCGCCTCGGTGCGCCTGATGACGACCAAGGGCGTCCCCATCGACGTGCCGACCGGGCAGGGCAAGGCGGTCGAGGCGCACGCGCTGTTCGAGCACCTCATGGAGTTCGCGCTGCCGCGCGGCGCCGACCGGTTCGAGCTCGTCGCCGACCAGAGCAAGACGGCGCTGGCGGTGCGCGTCGACGGCGTCAGTTATCCGCAGCACGCCGTCGAGCCCGCGATGGCCATCGGGCTGATCGAGTACCTCAAGGAGCACGCGGGGCTCGAGGTCGCCGACCACCGCACCCGGCAGCGGGGCGGCCTCAACGTCACGTCCGAGGTCTACGGCCGCCACGAGCTGATGGTCGCGACGGCGGGCACGACGCGCGGCCTGACGATGATCGTCGAGATCGATCGCCAGCAGGCGTCGCTGATGACGCTCGACAAGATCGGCCTGCTCGAGTCGCAGCAGAAACAGCTGGCGGGCGTGCTCGACGAGACCCGCCATGTCGTCATCGTGGCCTGCCCGTCGCACCACGGCATGACCAGCACGATGTCGAGCATCGTCAACCGCCACGACGCGTACACGCAGAGCGTGATGTCGCTCGAGGAGGAGGTCGAGGTCGAGCTCGAGGGCGTGATGCACGAGGTCATCGAGCCCGGTTCGGATGCCGAGACGATCGAGCGCAGGATCAGCGCGATGCTGCGCAGCGACCCGTCGGTGATCATGCTGAGCCGCCTCAGTGACGCGTCGCATGCACGCCTGATCGCGGACGCCGCGTCGGACGTGCGCTTCTACCTGGGATTGCGGCAGGACGATACGTTCGCGGCGCTGCGCGTCTGGCTCAAGGCGGTCGGCGACGACGAGCTTGCCGCGCGGAACCTGGGGGCGATCGTGGCCCAGCGCCTCGTGCGCAGGCTCTGCCCCACGTGCCGCATCGCGTACAAGCCCGATCCGGCCGTCCTCAAGAAGCTGAACATGCCCGCCGAGCGGGTGCCCCAGATGTACAAGCACTCGGGCCAGGTGCTCATCGGCAAGGACCGCACCGAGCCGTGCCCGAAATGCCTGGGGATGGGCTACCGCGGCCGGATCGGCGTTTTCGAGACGATGGTCCTCAACGACGAGGCCAGGCAGGTGCTGGCGACCGGTCAGATCGACCAGTTCCGGGCCCTGCTCAGGCGGCATAAGATGCTGTATCTGCAGGAGTCGGCCCTGCTCAAGGTCGTCGAGGGCTTGACGAGCATCACCGAGGTCACCCGGGCGCTCGGAGGTGACAAATGATTCTGAACCTGATCGTCATCGTGTTCCTGATCGTGATGTGCGTGCTCTGGGCCCAGTACGGCCTGTTCAGCGCGCTGATTCACCTGATCGCGACGATCGTCGCCGGCACGCTCGCGTTCGCGCTGTGGGAGCCGATCACGTACGGAATGCTGATGGGGTTCACGCCCAAGTTCGCCTGGGGCATCGGGCTGCTGCTGCCGTTCGTCGTGCTGCTGGTCGGGATTCGCACCGCCCTCGACAAGCTGGTCAAGGCGAACATGGAGTTCAGCAACACGGTCAACATGGTGGGCGGCGGATTCTTCGGCCTGCTCACGGGGATTCTCACCTCGGGGTTCACGATCATCGGACTTGGCTTTCTCCCGCTCGGGACGGCGATCGCCGGACACCAGCCTTACGAGGTGGCGGGAGGCGCGGCGCAGCGCTCCAGCTTGCTGATCGCCGTCGACCGGATGGCCTCGGGCTTCTTCAGCCGGCTCTCGAGCGGAAGCATGTCCAGCGACACGAAAATGGCCGACTACCTGCCCGACGTCGCGCACCAGGCGGAGCTCTACCGCTTTCATTACGACGAGAATGCCACGCTGTCGGCGGTGCCGTCGAACGTCACGCTGATGGAAGAGGAATACTTCGTCGCGTCCCTGCCGGTCGACGGACTCGACTCGGAGGTGGCCGAGGTGCTGGCGGTCGCCGTGGGTCGGGCGCTCGGCAAGATCGGCGACCCCGATCAGTTGGCCAAGGGGCCGGACGGCTCACCGCCCGACGTGGACGCGAACCTGCGCCGGCTGGTGATGATCAACATGCGTCTCGCGGCCGACGGGGACACGATCCTTCCCCCGTACGACGGTGACCAGCGGCTTCGCGTCGTGGCGAGCCAGGCGAGGCTGCTCTCGACCACGACGAGTCGCCGCCGCCGGCAGACGAAAACCCACGAGCACGTGCCGGTCGGCATGGTGTACAAGGACGAGCGCAGCGGCCACCGCCTGTTCATTCCGGTGGACAGTTTCGACGCGCTGCTGGAGAGCGACCGGCTGGAGCAGAGGATCGCATGGGTCTTCGTGATCGGCGAGGAAATGACGCCGCGCTACCTGATGTTCAGGCGGCTGCGCTACAAGCTGCCGCGCGCCGACGCGGCGAGCAAGGACGCGGTCGCCGTGGGTCGGGCGCTCGGCAAGATCGGCGACCCCGATCAGTTGGCCAAGGGGCCGGACGGCTCACCGCCCAATGAGCAGCATGGCGTGGACTCCGGGCAGGAGTCGGTCGAGATCGCGGCGACGGCCGCGCTGCCCTACACGATCTACCCGGAAAAGGCGCACGAGACGCTGGAATTCACGACAGGCCGGCTGGAGTGGGGCGAGGGGAAGGCATGGCCGCTCTCCGGGGGGGGCTCGAGGCGCGAGAATCCGGTCCGGGTGATCGGACCGCCCGGCGGCAAGGGTTGCGTGCGCATCAGGCTGACGCGGGAAGCGGTCCACAAGTACCTCGGCAGGATCAAGGCCACGGCAAGGGCGCTCCGCGCGGCCGAGGTCACGGACAGCCTGAACGCCCCGTACAAGCCGTTCGGTTACGTGTTGCAGAAGGCGAGCGAGAACGAACTGCGCATCCATATTCTGGAGAGCGGCACGTTCAAGGAGGCCAGCGACCTTCCGATCAGTCAGGTCAAGCACAAGGACGTGTTCTACCTCTACTTCGCCGTGCCGGACAACGTCAGCATTGTTTCCTACCAGGTCGGGCGGAAAATCTGGGAAGTGGATCCGCCGCTCGAGGTGAAACCGCTTGGCGAGCCGGAGTAAGCGGAGCAGGCTGCGCCCGCGAGGAGGGAAGAGGTCAGGAGCGTGATTCGCGGGTTCTTGTCGCGCGGGCCGGCGGCCGGTGCATACGATGGTCTGCCTTCTAACCTCTAACCTCTAACTCCTGACTTCTTACTTCTGACCCCCAGCCACCCTAGTCCCGGAGACCCACCGAGCCTCACGGCGCGGCGCGTCGTCGTGATGGGCCTGGGACGCTTCGGCGGCGGTGTGGGCGTGACGCGCTTTCTCGTCGAGCAGGGCGCCGACGTGCTGGTGACCGACATGGCCGAAGCCGACGCGCTCGGTCGCAGTCTCGCAATGCTCGACGACCTGGACGTCACGTTCCGGCTCGGCGGCCACGATCCCTCGATCCTCAAGGGCGCCGACCTGCTCGTCGTGAACCCCGCCGTCGACCGGCACGGCCACGCGTTCCTGGCCGAGGCGGAGGCCCGCGGCATCGCGACCACGAGCGAGATCCGGCTGCTCGTCGAGCGTCTGCCGCAGCGCCGGCGCGTGATCGGCGTCACGGGAAGCGCCGGCAAGTCGACGGTCACCGCGATGATCGGCCACCTTCTGGGCCGCCAGGAGACCGTTCACGTCGGCGGCAATCTCGGCGGTTCACTCCTTACGGATCTCCGCCGCATCGGCCAGGGCGACTGGGTCGTGCTGGAGCTTTCGAGCTTCATGCTCGAAGACCTCGACGTCGTTCGCTGGTCGCCCCACGTCGCGGTCGTCACCAACGTGACGCCGAATCATCTCGATCGGCACGGCACGTTCGTGTCCTACGTCGCCGCCAAGCAGGTCATCCTCGACCATCAGCACGACGGCGACCTCGCGGTGCTGGGCCCGACGGTGCGCGAGCACCTGCGGCCCCGGGCGGCGACGGCCCACGAGATCGGCGACGCGCCCCCGCCCGTTGAACTGCGGTTGCCCGGGCGGCACAACCAGCTGAACGCCCGGCTCGCGATCGCCGCCGTGCACGAGGCGGCCGGGATCGGCGTCGCCCGCGCCGCCGCGGACCTGGCCGACTTCGCGGGACTGCCGCACCGGCTTCAATGCTTCTGTGAGCACGAGGACGTGCGCTTCTTCAACGACTCGAAGTCGACGACGCCCGAAGCGGCGATCCTCGCGATCGAGAGCTTCCCCCCGCGCACGGTCCACGTGCTGCTCGGCGGCTACGACAAGCAGTCCGATCTCACGGCACTGGGCCGTCTTGCCGCCGAACGATGCGCGGGCGTCTACGCGATCGGCGCGACGGGCGAATCGGTGGCCCGCGCCGCCGCATCGGGGCCGGCGTCGGTCAGCGTCTGCGAAACCGTCGAGCGCGCGGTCGAGAAGGCCGTCACCCGGATCCGCCGCGGCGACGTCGTCCTGCTCAGTCCGGGCTGCGCCTCCTGGGACCAGTTCGAGAACTACGAAGCACGCGGTTCGGCGTTCTGCGAAGCGGTTCTGCGCTGCACGGGCGAAGGGGCGTAGGCGTTCAGGCACCACGGATCCGCCGAAGGCGGACGGATGAACACGGATGGAGCATCGGGGCTCGCTTCGCTCAACCGCAGCCCGCGCACTGGTCGTCGGCGAACCGCGCGGCGTAAGCCCGCGGGTCAGATGTGAGCCTGTCCTGTAACGAACGGGTTGTTCGGC
>NYZC01000036.1 GCA_002686995.1 Phycisphaeraceae bacterium
CCGACTCCGGCCGGCGCGGTCGGGCATCGACAGTTCCTCTTTCGACCTTGGACCTTCGACCTGCGACCTTCGACCTTCGACTTCTCGCCACCGTGACGAGAAATTACACCCGAAGAGTCTAACGCGGCCCAGCCGCAACGTTCAGGACTTCTCGTCACCACGACAAGAAGCGACGGCGGAAGAGTCTAAGATTCCCCCAGCGGCCGATCGACGATGCGGTGCTCCGCGACCGGCTCGCCGCCGACGAGGTGCTCCTGGATGATGCGCTCGAGCACCGGCGGATCGCACCTGGCGTACCAGGTGCCCTCGGGATAGACCACGGCGGTGGGTCCGTCCTGGCAGATGCGCAGGCAGTTCGCTTTCGTGCGGCAGACGCCGCCCTTCTCGCTCAGCCCAAGCTCCTTGAGGCGATGCTTGAGGAAGTCCCATGCCTCGAGGCCGCGCTGCTTGTCGCAGCACTGGGGCCTGGCCTGGTCGCAGCAGAGGAAGATGTGTCGGCGCGCGCTGGTCACCCCGACGGCCTCGGCGATGCGCTGCAGGGGGTCGCTTTCCGACATGGTGCGGAGTGTCGCGGTGGGGGGCGAGAGTGTCAAGTGATATCTCGAGGCGACGCGCGCCCGGTTCGAGACCTCCCGGTCGCAAAGGGGTTCGGCTACCATTGCCGCCATGTCCGCCGTGCCGCCGCCGAAGCATCTCGACCTGGACAAGAAGAAGGGCCTGACCGTCACGTGGCATGACGATCGGACCAGCTTCTACGCCATCGACTACCTGCGCCGCATGTCGCCGTCCGCCGACCAGCGCGAGCTTCGCGAGCAGATGAAGCGCAATCCGCTGACGGTGCTGCCTTCCTCGAGCGCCTCGTCCGATGCGCCGCTGCACGCGACCGGCGCCGAGATGGTCGGCAACTACGCGATCCGGATCGTCTTCTCTGACGGCCACGACACCGGGATCTTCAGCTGGGAGTATCTGCGCGAGATCGACCCGGAGACGTCTTCCGCCGGCCGTAGACATTCGCCAGCGGACCTCGGACACTTCCTGTCATGCGGCGTCCTGCCGTCGGGTGGCACCATGTACACCGAGCGCGAACGCATCCTGCGAACCCTGCGCTTCGAGCCCGTCGATCGGCTCCCGTTTCGGTTCGCCTACGGCCTGATGCCGGGCGTGCTCGAGGCGTGGCACGAGCAGGGGTTGCCGGACGACGTGCGCAGCCGCGATGACGTTCATCGTTACTTCGGTTTTCCGGTCAAGAGCCCCTCGCTGCCCCTTGACCTCGGATTTCATCCGGCGTTCGACGCGCGGGTGCTGGAGGAGGACGACGAGCGGCGCGTCGAGATCGATCACATGGGGCGCCGCACGTTGGTCCTGAAGCGATTCTCGACGCTTCCGCGCGCGCTCGAATACCCGGTCCGGGACCGGGCGACGTGGGCGGACTTCCGGCGCCGGCTCGCGTTCTTTCCGGAGCGCGTCGGCGCGGATCTCGAGCGTGTCGCGGAAGCGAACCGCGCGGCGGGGCACCTCAACATGTTCGGGACGTCGGGCTTCTTCTGGTTTCCGCGGGACCTGATGGGCGACGAGAACCTGTGCCTGGCCTATTACGACGATCCGGACCTGGTGCACGACATGCTCGAGACCTGGTGCGGCCTGATCGAGCGCGTGCTCGAAGCGGCGCTGCGGCGCGAACGCCTGGACGCGGTGCACTTCGGCGAAGACATGGCGTACCGCCACGCGAGCCTGATCGGGCCCGACACCTTCGAGCAGTTCATGAAGCCGTACTACCTGAGAATCCGGCGCCTCGTCGATCGCTACGAGGTGCCGATCTTCTCCGTCGACACCGACGGCGCGCTGGATCAGCTCATCGAGTGGTTCCTTCCGTGCGGCGTCAACCTGATCGGGCCGGACGAGGTCCAGGCGGGCAACGACATCGTCGCGTTCCGCCGTCGCTTCGGCCGGCGCATGGCGTTCGACGGCGGGCTCGACAAGCGCGTGTTGCGAGATGGGCGGGTGGCCATCGACGCCATGCTCGAGCGGACGATTCCGCCGATGAAGGCGTCCGGGGGCGGATGGATCGTGTGCCTGGATCACCGGGTGCTGGACGGGACGAGGCTCGACGACTTTCGGTACTTCGTGGATCGAACGCGCGAGATGATCAGCGATGAGGGCACGTGACGGCGCGCACGGCAGGGAAGGGGAACCAAGGCGAGCGCTTCAGCCTATGAGTTCTTCGCGTGCTCGTCGACTTCCTCCCGGCTGATTCCGAGCCACTCCATCATCTGCTGCTCGTAGACGTCCTGGTGCTCGGGGTTGGAGAAGTCGAGGCGAAGCTCGTTGATGACCTTCGTCCCCATGGCGATCCACTCGCGCCAGGTGTCCTGGGAGAAGTGGTCGTAGATGAACTGTCCGACGGGGCCGCGCATGGGCGGGTCGGGCAGGCGTGCGCCGGGTCGGCCCGTGCGCCGGTCGATGATCGTGTCGCCGTCGACGGGCTCGGCGCTCGGGGCGGCCGCGCTGACCGAAGGTACCGGCCGATCGATCTTCTCCAGCAGCGAGCCCATCGCCCGCTGCGGCATCACGTCACCGCGCTCCGCCGCGGTCGTATAGCCGCGCGTCAGCACGTCCGCCGCCTCGTCGGCACGCTCGAGCTGGATGAGCATCTGCCCGAGCAACTGGTAGGCGCGGGACAATCCCTCGTCGATCTCGATGGCGCGCTTCAATGCGTCGGCCGCTTCCTGGTCGCGTCCGGCGTCGCGGTAGGCGGTACCCAGGCTGAGCCAACCCATCGAGTTGTCGGGGTCGGCCTGGGTCATGTTCTCCCACTGGGCGATGCGGTTGTCGGTTTCCATGCGAATAGGATAGTGCGCGGGGGGGGGATGGGTGAGTGGGTGGCTGGGTGGTTGGGTGGTTGGTGATCCGAAGGATCAGCCGGGCGCTCACCCACTCACCCGCCCGCCCCCGGCAGGCTGTAGATCGCGGTGTCCGGGTGGAACTTGGCCCAGGAAAACCAGAAGGTGTGCACGACCGACGCATGGTCCGGTGCTTCGAGAATGCGCAGCGCGTTCGTGTCGCCGTCGTAGCTGATGCGAATCGTGGCGCCCGCGACCGTCTCGGTGACCGTGCCGTCCGGTGCCTGGCGCACCTGGTCGAGCGGAAACGCCATCGCGACGTCGCCGACCTTGACGCCCACCACCGGCACCTTGTTGCGCATGCGGTCGTCGATCTCGAACCCGCTGAACATGAGTCGGTCGCTGGTGAAATACCCTGTGTAGGGGCTGAGGCCGTAGTCGCGCCGATGGCCCGTCGACGTCGACACGACCGTGGCGTCCGGGTGCCGCTTCGCGAAGTCGCCGTATCGCTCCAGCGACCAGCCGTCCAGGTGCGTGAGCGACTTGCCGGCGTTCGGGCCGCTGACGGCCTTGAGTCCGAGCTGGGACCACAGGGCGTCGTCGGTCCGGTCGTACATCAGCACGTTCGAGTAGCAGAGCAGCCCGCTGATGCCGAATTCGTAGGTCCTGCCATCGAGGCGTCGGTCGACGACGCTGACCGAATCGCACAGCGGGCAGTAGATCACGCCGACCGGCACGTCGCCGAGCATGTCGTTGACGACCTCGTGGTAGTTGAGAATGCGGATCGGGTACGCGCGCGTCTGCCCGCCGGCGGTCACGACTACGACGCGATCGCCGCCGTGCATGAATTGAACGTCCGTCACGTTGGCCGTGTCGGGACGCGTCAGCGCCGGGATCCGGTCCTTGTAGCGCGGGCCCTGAATGCCCTTGCGGATCTGATCGCGCGGCACGCGGAGATTGGACAGATCGAACAGTTCGTCCATGGCCACGCGCCGGCCGAAGTTGTCCTTCTGCTGCTCCTTCGACAGCTCGTTGTAGACATAGATCCCCAGCGGACCGAGAATGCCGCCGACGATCAGAACGGCGATCAGGAGGCGCCACGGCGACCACTGGTAGCTCGAGGCGCACGATTCGTTTTCCGCGGGCGGGTCGGTCATGGTGGAGCTTTCACGGCCGCGGCGGTCAGGACGTGGAGATCGCCGCGCGGGCGTCCCGAGGACAACCCGCCGCGAGGCCGGATTATTTCCGGTTTCGTCGCACGGCCGCGGCACGAGGCGCGCCACGTTCAGACGGCATCGAGGGTCGCCGCGCCTGGCTGCCAGCCACACACGCTTCGTCAACCTCGATGACGGCGCGTCAGGCCCTTATTCAGAGCGGCTCCGGTGCCAAAGGGGGCCGGAGCCGGCTTCACCTTTGCGGCCGGCGCTTCCCTTCGAGACCCGAACCCCAACCCTTCTCAGCCGAGGCGGCTGGCCAGGTCGGCAAGCTCCTCCTTCAGACCCTGCGGGAGTTGGTTGCCGAACTTCGCGTAGTGCTCCTCGATGCTGCTGACCTCCTCTTTCCACGCCTGGGCGTCGACGCTGAGCAGCGTCTCGAGGTCGGAGCCCGCGATGTCCAGACCGGACACGTCGATGGCGCCGTCGTTCGGGAGATTGCCGATCGCGGAGTCGGTCGCGTCCGCCTTGCCCTGGCAGCGCTCGACGACCCACTTGAGCACGCGGCTGTTCTCGCCGTAGCCGGGCCACAGCCAGCGGCCGTCGTCGTCCTTGCGGAACCAGTTCACGCAGAACACGCGCGGCATCTTGTCGCCGCCCTTCTCGCCCATGTTCAGCCAGTGCTGCCAGTAGTCGGCCATGTGGTAGCCGCAGAAGGGAAGCATCGCCATCGGGTCGCGGCGCAGCTGGCCCAGGCCGCCGGTGGCCGCGGCCGTCTTCTCGCTGCCCATCACCGATCCGAGGAACGTGCCGTGCCGCCAGTCGCGGGCCTCGACCACGAGCGGGACCGTCGTTGCGCGGCGCCCGCCGAACAGGATCGCGTCGATCGGCACGCCCGCGGGATCCTCCCATTCGGGGGCCATGACCGGGCACTGCCGCGCGGGGGCCGTGAAGCGGGCGTTCGGGTTGGCCGCGGGCTTGTCGCTCGCCGGCGTCCAGTCCTTGCCGTGCCAGTCCTTCAGGTGCGCCGGCGCGTCGTCGGTCATCTCCTCCCACCACACGTCGCCGTCGTCGGTCAGGGCGCAGTTGGTGAAGATGGAGTTCTCCGTCAGCGACGCCATCGCGTTGGGATTGGTCTTGTCGCTCGTGCCGGGCGCGACGCCGAAGAAGCCGGCCTCGGGGTTGATCGCGTAGAGCCGGCCGTCGGGCCCGAACTTCATCCACGCGATGTCGTCGCCGACGCACTCGACCTTCCAGCCGGGGATCGTCGGGTTCAACATCGCGAGGTTCGTCTTGCCGCAAGCCGACGGGAACGCCGCCGCGATGAACCGGGCATCGCCGTCCGGCGAGGTGATCTTGAGAATCAGCATGTGCTCGGCCATCCAGCCCTGATCGCGGGCCATGACCGACGCGATGCGCAGCGCGAGGCACTTCTTGCCGAGCAGGGCGTTGCCGCCGTAACCCGAGCCGTACGACCAGATCTCGCGCGTCTCCGTGAAGTGGCAGATGTACTTGTTCTCGCCGTTGCAGGGCCAGGGCACGTCGTCGCGCCGGTTGCCGTCATCGTCGACCAGCGGGTAGCCGATCGAGTGCATGCAGGGCACGTAGTCGCCGTCGGAGCCGAGCGCCTCGAGCACCTTCTTCCCGACGCGGGTCATGATGTGCATGCTGACCACGACGTAGGGCGAGTCGGTGCACTGGACGCCGATGTGAGCGATCGGGCTGCCGACCGGCCCCATCGAGAACGGGATGACATACATCGTGCGCCCGCGCATCGAGCCCTTGAAGAAGCCGGTGAGGGTCTGCTTCATCTCGGCGGGGGCCTGCCAGTTGTTGGTCGGTCCGGCGTCGGCCTCGTTCTCGCTGCAGATATAGGTGCGGTCCTCCACTCGTGCGACGTCGGCGGCGTCCGACCAGCAGAGGTACGAGTTCGGGCGCTTCGACTCGTCGAGCTTGTGGAACGACCCGGCGTCGACCAGGAGCTGGGCCATCCGGTCGTATTCGTCGGTCGACCCGTCGCACCAGTGGATGCTCTCGGGTTCGCAAAGGCTTGCCACGTGTTCGACCCAGTCGTTCAGACGCTTGTGATCAGTCATGATGAACCTTCGGTTTCCCTATAGAAGAAGGATGTTGTCCTCTTTTTGTCGTAAGTTCGTGCCCCCGGTCGCACTCGCGAACGAAGCCGTGACAGTGTGGGCGTTGGCGGTCGTCGTGTCAAGACGTGGCGTGGGGGCGGCATCATTCCGGCCGGTCGATTTCCGGCTCGGGCACGGGCAGGCGCCGGGCCATCTTGTCCAGCACGCCGTTGATGAACGGGGCGCTCTCCTTCGCGCCGTAGGCCTTGGCAAGCTCGATCGCCTCGTTGATCGTCACCTTGACCGGGGTCCGGCCGCTGCTCATCTCGTGCCAGGCGAGGCGGAGGATCGCGCGGTCGACCGGGGGCTGGCGGTGGGTCGGCCAGGTCGGCGCCAGCTCGGTGGCGAGCGCGTCCGCGCGGTCGCGCGCCGCCCAGGCGTCGCTGGCGAGCGTCCGCGCCCGTTCGCGCACCTCGGTCGGGTCGTACTCCTCGTCCATCGTCGAGAAGATCGCGTCGAGGTCCGGCTCCGCGCCGACGTCCATCTGGTAGAGCACCTGCATGGCGAGGCGGCGGATGTCGCGCTGGCGGGCGGTCGCGGTGCGGGTCATGACGTCTCCGGCCCGACCTGGTTCAGCAGGTCCATCATCTCGATGCCGGCCATCATGGCCTTCTCGCCCTGGTTGCCCATCTTGACGCCCGCGCGGTTGAGCGCCTGCTCGACGGTGTCGGCCGTGATCACGCCGAAGATGCAGGGCACGCCGGTCTTCGTCGACACCTCGCGAATGCCCTTGGCCGTCTGCTCGACGACGTGGTCGTAGTGATCGGTCTCGCCGCGGATGACGCAGCCGAGACAGATGACCGCGCCGTAATCGCCGGTCTCCGCGAGCTTGAGCGCCGTGACGGGCAGCTCGAAGCTTCCGGGGACGTGCGCCACCGTGAGCTGGTCGGGATGACCGCCAAGACGTTCGTACGCGCTCAGCGCGCCCTTGAGCATGTGATCGGTCAGGTAACTGTTGAAACGGCTGACGATCACGGCCATCCGGCCATCCTTGACGTGCAGCGCGCCTTCGAGCGTCTTCATGGCGCTGCGCAGGATAACTGAAATGCGCAGGGGCGGGACATTCGAAGCGTCGGAAGGTCGGAATCGCGCGCGGGGC
>NYZC01000037.1 GCA_002686995.1 Phycisphaeraceae bacterium
CTCACATCTGACCCGCGGGCTTACGCCGCGCGGTTCGCCGACGACCAGTGCGCGGGCTGCGGTTGAGCGAAGCGAGCCCCGATGCCCTTACGATCCCGACCGCACGAACCGACAGTTGATCGGCGGATGCATCGGCGGCACCAAGAATCGTCCGTGCTTTTTTTTGTGGCTTTTCGTGGCTTTTCGTGGCTATGAATCCGCGACCGATCGGTTACACCCATTGCGAACGTGCGATGAGAATTACCGGACGCCGGCGGCGCCTTCGCCGCGGCCCGGGAGCGACGGATCGGGAATCGAGTCGAGATCCACTTCGCTGGCGGTGAGTTGCTGATCGTCGAAGGTCAGACCGTGGCCCGGCCGATCGCCGAGCACGATGCATCCGTCATCGAGCACGACGTCGGACACCACGCAGCCGCGGCCACCGTCGCCGAACACTTCGGTCATGGCGTGGTTCGGCAGCGCCGCCGCCAGGTGAGCCGGAACGTGTCCGGGGGCGTTCATCACGCACACCGGCAATTCATGTGCGTACGCAAGGTGCGCGACCTGCATGGCGCCGGTGAGCCCCGACGTCCCCTCCCCGGCCTGAACGATGTCGACGGCGCCGCCCGCGACCAGCGGCGTGAACTGGCTTACGTGACCAAGGTTCTCCCCCGTCGCTACCGCGGCGCGGACACCGTCGGAGACCTTTCGCAGGCCCTCGACGTCCCATCGTCGCGCCGGCTCCTCGACCCACGCCAGGTCGAACTGCTTCTCCATCGCGCTGATCCGGCGGATGGCCTGCTTCGGCGACCAGTACTCGTTCGAGTCGACGGCCAGCATCGGTCGCGCGGCGGCGGCGCTCAGCGCATCGCGCATGATGGCAAGGCGGCGCAGGTCGTCGTCCTGATTTCGCCCGACCTTCAACTTGCCCGCGGCGAACCCCCTCTCGGCCATGCCCGCGTAATAGGCATGAAGCTGATCATCCGTAAGGCACATGTCGATCCCGGACGCGTACGCGCTGACCCGTCGATCGCCCGCACCGAACGTCTTCCACAGCGGCTCCCCGGCCGCCTTCGACTTGAGGTCCCACAAGGCGACGTCGACGGCGGAGATCGCATCGGTCACCCAGCCCGCGTTACCGCTCTTGAATACGTGGTCAACCATACTCTGCCAGAGGCGCCTGACGCCTCGTGGATCCTCACCGACGAGCAGCGGCTCGAGGATGCGCAGTCCGAACCGGCCTTCCGCTGACGCGACGGCATTCCCGGTCAGCCCCTGGTCGGTGTCGACCCGTACCGCCAGCGCGGTCATGCGCGTCCGCCCTTCGGGGAAGTTGGCGTCGCCGAACGGCTGCGCCAGGTCGCACTGGAACGCGGTGAATCGGACTCGCTCGATCTTCATCAGGGTGGCTCACGGTTTTTCGAATGATTTGATCAGGCGCCTTGCTGGCTGCCCGCAACGACGACGGACGGATTGCAGACCTGCCAATGGTATCATGCACCTCATCAGGGCAGTTCAGTCCGAATGGGGGCCTGACGGAATTAGTGGCTATGCAGATCCAGTGTGCATCCTGCGGACGCCGCTATCGCGTCGACGACAAGTACGCGGGTCGAAAGATCAGGTGTCGCGCGTGCAATGTGCCGATTCCGGTCGTCCGTGCAAACGAATCCGGATCGCCCGACGTCGAATCTGAGCAGGGAGAGCGAAAGCAGGAATGGGGCGGCCTCGCCGATTATCTTTACACGGTGCTCATCGATGATCACCGCGCTGTCGGAAGCATCCGCGTCGCCTCGGCGGACGCCACTCTGAACGTGTCCGCGCAGACGTCAGGTCAAGGTGACCGCTGGTTTCGCCGGTCGCCGGATCGACGAGATCGGCGCTCATCCTCATCCGACCGGGAATCTGCTGGTCGTCGTCTCGAACCCCGGTCCGGGCGGACCTTGAGGGTCCCGCTACACGATGGGCCAGCGGCGCAGCTACCTTCCGAAGACGAGCCGAATCTGCTCGTCCGTCAGGGTGATGACGAAGGGCGACTCCGGCGCCGGACCGTCACCGATCTCGTAGGACACCAACGGAATGGGCACGCCCTTGCCATGGAGGTTGTCGGAAACTCTGAACTGTCCCGACGAGCGCGGCTCGACATGGAAGTATGCGATGCCATCAGCGTCGGCGTTATGCGCGACGGTGCCATGATTGTTCACCACGGCGCGGACCGGCGCTCCCTCCACCGGTTTGCCGGACGAGTCCTGCACCCTGACCGCAACCTTCGGACATCTCTCGAACGTGATCTCGCCGACCTCGCGCGTCTCGCCCTCGTTCAGCTGAAGTGCGTCCGGATGGGTCGCGTTCGACCATTCGTCATCGTATGGCGTACGGAACTCCATTCGGAATCGCAGCCCTGCCGGAACGTACACCGGCTGCAGATTGTTGATCCTGAGCCAGTGCAGTCGCTCGAACTCGCTCTGGTTCCTGACCGGCGCCGCACGGAAACGCTCGCCCCATTCGGGCTGGTCCTCCGAGTCGAGCAACCAGTGAAATCCGACGCTCAGGCGGCGCCCCCCATGGCGCGGGTTGACGAGCACCCTGGCCGCGGCGAACAGCCTGTGATCGGGCAACTCGAGTCGATTCCGGTCGTCGGTTGCGAGCCCGTGAACCCGCTGCTCGAACGGCAGGCGATTCTCACTGAACGCGATGAGGCCGTAGATCTTCGCGTCGGGCGGCTGGATGATCTCGTACCTTCCCTCTTCATCGGTGCGAATCAATGACGTGAAACCGTAGAACTTTCGCAACCGCTTGACGGCCGGCGCCTCGTTCGGCGGCCGGTCAGGCAGCGCCCGCAGCGCTGCCCAGTCGTCCTCGCCGAGCAGCGCCAGGTTGTTGTGTGCGACAGAGGTCATCGCAAGGACGAACGCGCCGTTCACCGCGTCGCCGGTCAAGCCGTCCACGACCCTGCCCGTGATCCGGACGGAGGGCGGCCGTAGGAAATCGATGACGGGCGGAACGTCGTCTGATCCCACACGGACCGGAACAAACTCCATGCGGTCGTACGCGGCCCTGTAGATGCCAGGCGGACCCTTTCCACCCTCGTGGACGTATCTTCGATCGAGAGAGACGCGATCCTCGCTCTTGTCAGGCGTGCAGGACACCACGATCCGCTCGAGCGTCGACGAATCCCTGATGAACTCGCCCCTCGTCGTGCTCTCGAACCGGAAGCGCAGGTTCAGCCGTGGGCGCTGGAGCCGAATGACGACAGGCCTGGCGTTCGACACCTTCGTCAACAACGGAAAGAGCGACGTATCGTGAGGAACCCGGACCGCGACGTGATACCTGGAGTTCAACGGGATGAGCCGTCCGCGCTCCTTCCCTCGCTTCCGGTCGGGCAGATAGATCGAGAAACACCCCTTCGCATCCGCGATGACGATGGCCGTATCGTGATGCTGAATCAATCCTTCGCCCGGCGTCCGCACGGTCGAGCAGGTGACTTCGGCTCGAGGCACCACCGCCCCGTCGACATCCTCGACCACGCCGGTCAGCGCCCGCGCCCGAGCCTCGGAATCCACGTGCACCAGGGGCAGGAAAATCCTGCGATCGGGCGGCGCGTTCAGGTTGACCTTGATCCGCACGACGCCGTACTCCGGATGGCTGACCACGGCGTCGCGATGACCACCGTCCACGGTCGGAAGATCGATATGTCCCAGCCGGTTCGATCTGACCGAGTCCGGGCCCTCCAGCAGACGAATCTCGGCATCGGCGATGGCGACGCCGAGCGCGTCGACGATCACGTGCGTATGCGCCCTGATTCGTTCGATCAGCGCGACGGCCTCCGTTGAGGTTTCCGCATCGTCGCCGTCCCTGGCCGCCTCGAGCGCCTCGAGGGCCGTCAGATCAAGCTTCAGGAGCTCCTCCCGCGCCGCTTCGCGCACCGATTCAATCTCGCTGCCCAGGTTCTGGATCAGCATCGTGATGCGAGGCGATCGCGACATGCGCTCCTGCGCGGGCGCGGTCACCAGGGAAAGCACCGTCGCGATGAGCAAAGCAACCAGGCAGTGATCGAGTCGGATCATCGCGTCATCTCACGAGGAGATCGACATTCTACTCGTGATCGGCGACGCGCCGTACGCACTGGCAGGAAATCTGCACCACAGGATCGTTCTGCAATTAGAATCAGGTGCCTCCCATCCCTGTAGAGAATGACCACATGATCGATGAACCGCCCATCCTGAAGATTCGAAGACATTTTCCAAGGCCGACCGCGGCGCAGATCGAAGCGCTGCGCGACACGCCCACCAGTTTTGCCGTCGACGCCATGGACGGTCACGGAGCCGTGGACTGGCGCATCAAGCCGCTTGACGCGAACTGTGCGTGCTTCGTCGGCACCGCGATCACATGCCATGCCGGCCCGTCCGACAACATGGCGGTCAAGGCGGCGATCGATCTGAGTCAGCCCGGCGACGTGATCATGGTGTGCGCGGAGCAGTTCACCGGCGCCGCCTGCACCGGCGATCTACTCGTGGGGATCATGAAGAACCGGGGCGTCACGGGTTACGTGACCGACGGCCTCGTTCGGGATCGCGACGACATCGTCGACCTCGGTCTGCCGGTTTTCGCGATGGGCACCTCACCGAACTCCGGGGTAAGCTCGGGGCCCGGAACCGTCGGACTTCCTGTTGTGGTCGGCGGTGTGCCGGTCGATGCCGGCGACGTGATCCTCGGCAACAGCGATGGCGTGACGGTCATCCCCAGGACACGAATCGACGAGGTGACCGAGCGCCTCGAACGCATCCGCGAGCTTGAAAGTGATCTCCTGGCCCGGGTCCGAGGCGGCCTGAAAGAAGTCCCGGGCACGCGCGCCCTGCTTGAATCGGACAGAGTGCAATACGTGGACTGAAACCGATAACAGCCGGCGGGAACGCCAGCCTGAGTGCTTTCCGAAGCAGTGGTCCGCCTGAGGCCCACTCGCGCCCCATCCGCCGGCGCAGCCGGCGACCTTCCGACCTTCCGACCTTCGACCTTCCGACCTTCGCTCACTCCATCCACGTGCTGTCGTAGGCCGGCACGATGCCGTCCCCGGGATCGTGACCGCCGGCCACGCGGCTCACCTGCACGGAGTTGAACGCCCGGTCGTAGATCGAGATTCGGTAGAAGGTGCCCAGCCACGGATTCGAGCCGTCTGACTCGTTGCCGAGCGCGAACCGGTAGCCTCCGCTCCACGTCGAGAAGTCGCCGGTACGCGGCTCCGTCCTCTCGAGGATGCCCTCGCGGTAGAACTTCACGTTCGCCCGGTCGTAGGTCACGATGATCGAGTGCCGCGCCGAGGTCGTGAGCACGTCGCCGCTGTCGATCTCGGGCGTCCCGCCGCTTCCCGTCGACGCGGTGCGCAGCTTCTGGTTGTACGCGGCCTGCTTCTGGGAGATCGCGAAGTTGCAGTTGCTCGAATCGGCCGAGCACGTGGCGATCGGCACCGATCCCGGCGGCACGAGGCTCGCCGGCGTGAAATCCGCGACCAGCGTCATCTGGTGGTTTCTCTGCATCGCGTCCAAGAGCTTGTCGGCGATCTGATCGGACTGGATCAGCGTCGACGCGGTGATCGCCAGGCCGCCCCCGTTGGGCCAGTTGATCTTGCTGGTGTCCGGGATCGACATGTTCAGCGCCGCCCCGTAGTTGCTGGTGTCGAGCACGACCGCGCCCGGCAGCGTAGAGGTTCCAAGCACTCCGCCGGTGTACAGGCTCGTGACCTGGACCGCGTCGAGGGCGTCGTCGTAGATCCGCAGGTCGTCGATGACGCCGGTGAGCGGATTGTTCCATCCCGAGACGGTCTGGTCCCCGCTCGCCGACGTGTCCACGCCCAGCGCGATCGGCTCGTAGTTGCCCGACCCGCCCGATCTGGTGCCGAGACCGCCGACGTACGGGTTCGAACCCACAAGATTGCCGTTCAGGTAGAACCGGAATCCCGAGGGGCCGAAACAGACGACGACGTGGTGCCAGCCGTTGCCGCCGACCGGACTGGAAGTGATCGAGTAGCTGGTCGACTGGCTGTCGAGGCGGGCCGTCACGACCGAGCTGGCGAGCGAGACCGTAACGTGCCCGCCGGTGTCGAAGCCGCTCGAATCCTTCGAAAACAACCCCTGGGCCGGGCTCGGGTTGTCGGCGTTGAACCAGAAGCTGATCGCGCCCTTGTTCAGCAGGTAGCTGTCGTGGTGCGGGATCTCGACGAAGTCGTTGCTGCCGTCGAAACGGACGGCGGTTCCGGTGTGGGCCGCGGCACCCGCCTGGCTCGTCGAGGCGTCGTTGCGATAGAATCCCCGGTTCGCCCGCACGCTGTCGCGCGCCGGCGGATCGGAGATGCCGAGATTCGGCTGATCCACGTCGAGGTGCGCCTTGGCGTTCTCGAGCAGTGAGATGGCGTCATCGGTCACCATGCTGCCGAAGAGCTCCGCATCGCCTCTCAGTTCGATATCGTCATCGCACTGCACGACCGCGGTTGCCCTTGCGAAATCACGCATGTGCAAATCGCTCGAAGAGCCATAGGTGATCAGTGTCAGGCGCTCCGGAGCGCTCGTTTCGGGATTGAGGACAGCGCTTCCCGCGATCTCGATCAGATTGTTGGCATACAGAACAAGGCTCGCACCGGGCGCGATCACGATACGAGAGTTTCCATCGGCGATGAACCGATCGATGCAGTCGACTCGAATGTCCGCCGTGACGGTCACGACGAC
>NYZC01000038.1 GCA_002686995.1 Phycisphaeraceae bacterium
CGACGGCCGCGGCGGCCACCGGGTGCTGGTTCGGCTCGCCGGCACCGTCAGCAATCGCTTCGGCATCGGCGCGACCGTGAAGATCGAGACCTCCACCGGACTGCAGGTTCGCCGGCTCACGCTGGCCAGCGGGTTCATGTCCGCCAACGAGCCGATCGTCCACTTCGGGATGGGTCAGCAGGCGCGGATCGAGCGCCTGACGATCGACTGGCCGAGCGGGCACCGGCAGACGTTCGAGGATCTCGAGGCCGATCGGATCTACACGATCACCGAACCGCACGGAGCGGCGCCATCTGATGATCCCGAACCGTCGGAAGTGCCGCGCTTCGCCCGAACCTCGCGCCTGCCCTCCGTCAAGCATCGCGAGCAGCCCTTTGACGACTACGCCCGCCAGCCCCTGCTGCCGCAGAAGCTGTCGCGCCTCGGCCCCGGCATGGCCTGGGGCGACGTGGACGATGACGGTGACGACGACGTCTACGTCGGAGGGGCGGCGGGACAGACGGGCAGCCTGTACCTCAACGGCTCGGCGGGGTTCACGCGCGGCGCGATGGCGCCGTTTCTTGCGGACAAGGCGAGCGAGGACATGGCGCCCCTGCTGTTCGATGCCGACGGCGACGGCGACCAGGATCTCTACGTCGTGTCGGGCGGCGTCGAGTGCGAGCCGGGCGACGTGGTGCTGCGCGACCGGCTGTACCTCAACGACGGTCGCGGCGGCTTCACGAAGTCCGACGGCATGCTGCCGGACCTGCGCGACAGCGGCAGCGCCGTGGCAGCCGCGGACTTCGACCGCGACGGCGACCTCGACCTGTTCGTCGGCGGGCGCGTCGTCCCCGGCCGTTACCCCGTCACGCCGAGCAGCCGAATCCTCCGCAACAAGGGGGGCGGCAGCGGTTTCCACGACATGACGGATGAGGTCGCCCCCGGACTGCGCGAAACCGGCCTGGTCACCGCGGCGATCTGGTCGGACGCCGACGACGACGGCTGGATCGATCTTCTCGTCACGCACGAATGGGGGCCGGTCAGGTTCTATCGCAACGTCGAGGGCCGAATGGTGGACGCCACGGCCGCCGCGGGGCTCGCGGATCGTCACGGCTGGTGGAACGGCATCGCCGCCCGCGACATCGACGACGACGGCGACATCGACTACGCGGTTACGAACCAGGGGCTCAACAGCAAGTACGGGCAACCCGACGCCGCGCATCCCGCGTCGCTGTACTACGGCGACATGTCAGGATCCGGTCAGCTGCGCCTCGTCGAGGCCGGCGTCAAGCACGGTGAGCTGCTGCCGGTACGGGGAAGAAGCTGCAGTGCCGGCGCCATGCCGTTCGTCGCAGAGAAGTTCCCGACGTTCGAAGCCTTTGCCTCGGCCACGCTCTCGGATATCTACACGCCGCAATGCCTCGCGCAGGCGACCGAGCTGACTGCGACCGAGCTGGCCAGCGGAATCCTGCGCAATGACGGGCGCGGGCGGTTCTCCTTCGAGCCGCTGCCGCGCATCGCACAGATCTCGCCGGGGTTCGGCGTGGCGCTGACCGACGTCGACGGCGACGGCGCCACCGACCTCTACTTCGTGCAGAACTATTTCTCGCGCGAGCCCGAGACGGGGCACCTCGATGGCGGCGTCGGCCTCCTGATGACCGGCACGGGCGACGGCACGTTCGCTCCGGTCTGGCCGAACCGAAGCGGCCTGGTCGTTCCTGGAGACGCCAAGGGGCTCGGCGCCGTCAATCTCGATGGAGACGGTTGGATTGATTTCGTGATCACCACCAACGACGGACCGACCGCCGCCTTCCAGAATCGGGGCGAGGACGGCAATCGAATGCTGCGGGTCCGGCTGCAAGGACCGGCAGGCAACCCGACAGCGATCGGCGCGCGCGTCACCGTGCATCGCACCGACGACCGCGCGCTCACCGCGGAGGTCAGCGCGGGAGGCTCCTACCTCTCCCAATCGAGCCCGACGCTATTCTTCGGCCTGGGCCGAACGTCCGCGCGCCGAATCGAAGTCCGGTGGCCGCGAGGCGACTCGACCTCCGTCGAGCCGTCCCCGGACGAGGTGATCGTCGAGCTGACGCGGCCTGATTGAGGCGAACCGTCCGCGGTCATGGAGGGCGGAGCTCCCGCGACGCCGCAACCTTTCGGATCGTTGGCGTCCTGAAGTAGGTCACTCCTCGCCCCCCCTCCCCGCTCTTTGCTCCTCGCTCCTCGCTCCTCGCCCCCCGCTCCTCGCTAAAGCCCGTTCTCGGGATCGTAGTGATACCCGTCGCCGAAGAACTCCGGGCGCGGGTCGATGCCGACCTGGATGAACTCGGCGTGCGTGTCCACCATGACGACGTTCACGAAGGGGTAGACCAGGTAGACGTTGCCATCCTCTCGCTCCAGACCGTGCCATCCCACCCACGCGCGCGGCACGTCCGATGACGTGTTGGCGTAGATCATGAAATCGCTGTCTCCGGCCATCATGCACTTGCCGGGCACCTTGACGTCATCGATCCGGTACATCTGGTTGTCGTTGTTCTGACCCGGTGGCCGAAGCGCGCCCGCGGGCGCTCGCACCCTCGAGGTCAGACCGCCGAACGGCCGGTTCACGATGCCCTTGGCGTTGTAGCCGTAGCTCATGCCGAAGACGTCGTAACTGCTCGACCCGGCACCGTATGCGGACCTGTTGTAGTGGTGCAGGTGGTTGTTCGCAGTGTGGACGTCGGAAGGGCAGCGAAACATCTCGGGATCGAAGTCCCTCAGCGGGCGCTTCTCCGGACCGTATGACCCACCGGACTGGTAACGGACATCGCTGGTCTGGCCGCCCTTCCCGCCGAGCAGCACGGTGTTGCTCGGCGTGTGCGGGAAGAAGTTGTCGTGGTCGACGGCATAGCTGGTGACGGCAATGCCGATCTGCCGCAGCTTCGACATGCATGTCGTCTGCTGCGTCAGCGCCTTCGCTCGCTTGATCGCCGGTAGCAGCAGCGCGATGAGCAGCGCGACGATCGAAATCACCACGAGCAGCTCGATGAGGGTGAAGCCGCGCCGTCGGACGTTCGTCATCGCGTGACGGTGGCCGCATTGATGGACGGTCGGGCCCATGATTTCCATTATAGCCGTTAGGGAACCAGATCCTCCGTCACCGCCAGCCGCCACGTGTCGCCCTTGTCGTCGGAGACGAGCAGGCATGGATCGTGACGGCGTTGGCCGGTGACGCGGCCGTCCTTCGTCTTGATCGGATCGTCGGGCCATTTGCGACGATAGGCCTCGACCTCCTCCTCGTTCATGCCGTCGATGAAATACAGATAGTTGATCCAGAGCCGGCCGCGCCGGTCGAGGCTGATCTTCTGATCGAACAGGCTGTAGCCCCTGCGGAACGCGACGACGAGATCCCGGTGCGGCTCCCACGGTTCGCCGCGCCGCTTCCGCTGGTAAACGAGCCGCCATTTACCGTCCTCGGCGCCGCCCCACCGCGAAGCGAGGTGCAGCGTGTCGTCGGCGTCGCACACGAGCGCGGTGTAGGTGTAGCTGCCGGCACCCCTCGGCTCGGGCTTGGGGGTGCCGAACATGACCGGCTCCGTCCAGCCGCCCGTCGTGCTGTTTGGCTCGAGCGAGCGGGTGTAAATGAAGTTGTCGTGATGGGCGCCGATCACGGCATGCAGGTACCCGCGTGAATCGACGGAGATGACCGGGCCGTTGTGACCGTCGCGCCGAGTGAATCCGATGATCGTGTGCGCGCTCAATGCGCCGGTCTGATGGTCATACGTAGCCGCGTAGCACGGGGCCAGCGAGCTCAGCCCGTCACTGGCGAACCGACGCGCATAGGGGATGTACGGCCCCTGCTTCTCCGTGGGCAGCCTGTTCGCCTCCTCTTCGTGGAACGACAGCGGCTGAATGCTCATCCAGACGATGTGCGTCTTCCCGTCGAACGTCACGGACACGTTGCCGCATCCCGCGTGCGCGGGCGTGAGCCAGTGCCGTCCCTTGCGCGCCACCGGCGGAATCACCTTTGCGACGAGGGTGCGCTTCGGCTTGTCGATGCGCCCGTTAGGGCCCTTGGCCACGGTGAACAGGATCACTTCGCCTCCGCGACCCTCGACCATCGGCGGCGGTCCCGGTAACTGGTTGTGCGCCTCGTTGTGCTCGAACCGGTAGGCGTACGCCGGAAGCTCGTGAAACGTCCAGCTTCGGCATCGATCCGTCGAACGGAGCAGGCCGTAGCAGTGGCCGGTCGAGCGCCGGGTCTGAATCAATGCGTACGCGTCGCCGTCGCGATCGAAGCTGAGGTACGGATCGATGAAGTAGACCACGCCAATGAGATCGGGGTGCCGGGCCTGCACGGCCTTCGTCAGGGCGAGGTCGATCCACTTTCCCTGCTCGTTCAGCGTGAACAGCCGGTAACGGTCGGTGATGTAGGGCTCGTTGTCCGGCCCGAACGACACCACGCCGACGGGATAGCGCGGGTTGTATCCGAACAGCTCGCGCTCGCCGCGAAAGAATGGTTCGTGACGAATCGGCGTCGTGACCGGCCCGTCCGACGCAAGCTCGGGCCCCCCGTGGTCCACGAACGGCGCTGCGACGGTCGTGCCGAATCCGGCAAACGCCAGTGCCAGGCAGATGACGAGCCACCCTCCCATTGTCCCCCGCGTCAGGCGTGTCGTAAGCAGGCGCATCGGCTCACCCCTTCGCTCGCTCATAGGCGCGCAGCGCGTCGATATTCGATTCGACCTTGTAAAGCACATCGGCGATGCGCTGCATCACCGCCTTCGCCGGCTTGTAGAACCGGAAGATCGACTGCAGGCCGTGCTCGACGAGGTCGAGGCAGTTGGGCACGTCCTCCGCGCGGTACGTGACTCCCGCGCGCTTCAGATTGCCGTGCCAGGTCGTGCGCGGCCCGCGATACGTTCGCCACTGCAGCCGCGGCCACGTGTTGATCGGCGACTTCACGTAGTTGTTCATCATGAGGCCTTCGGCATGGATCGCCTCGAGAAACGTGTCCCGGTGGATCCCGGCCCGCGCGCTGCGGAAGAGCATCGACCACATGTAGTACGAGCCGCCCCCGTGCGCGCTGTGCCGCGGCCAGGCGACGTACTTGAGGTTCGCGAGCAGATCCTGCAGCATCGCGATGTTCCCGCGCCGCCCCTCGATCTCCCGGGGAAGCTTCTTCAGCTGCTCCGCGAGCAGCATCGCGTCGACCGTGGTGATGCGATACGTGTAGACCAGGGAGTCGACGATCGGCCGAAGCTCGGCGGGAAACCCTGGATCCACGTCGCGCCCCAGGTGCTGTGAGTTCAGGCAGGCGCGCCAGTAGACATCCTCGTCCGGCGTGACCATGTAGCCGGCCTCGGTCGTGCCGAGCTGCTTGCCGCCCATGCAGGAGAAGCCGGCCGCGTGTCCGAAGTTGCCCGTCAGATCGCCCTTCCAGGTCGCGCCGTGCGACTGGCTGCAGTCCTCGACCACCACGAGATCGTGCCGCCGTGCCAGCCGCATGATCGCGGTCATTTCGGCCGGGTGGCCGTAGACGTGCACCGGCAGGATCGCGCGCGTCCGCCGCGTGATGCGCTGCTCGATCGACTTCGGGTCGATCAGGCCGGTGACGCGATTCACGTCGGCGAAGACAGGGATCGCGTTCTGCTGCAGGATGCACGACGTCGAGGCGCCGTAGGAATACGGCGTCGTGATGACCTCGTCGCCTTCGGCGATATCGAGCCCCGACAGCGCCATCTGCAGCGACGACTGGCCCGAGCCCGTCGTCAGGACGTGCCGGCCGCCGTGATGACGTGAAAGCGCCTCCTCCGCCTCTCGCACCTCCGGCACGCCGCGGCTGAAACCGAGCACGCGCCCTTCGCGCAGGATCCTCTCGACGCGCCGCAGGGCGCGCTCGGTGAAGTACGGAAACACGGGCTGCTCGACGGGACCGACGGGTCGACCGCCGAGCAGGGCAAGCTTCGACACGGACGCTTTTGACATGGACGGGATTGTATCGAAGGTCCTGCCTCCGCCAAGCCCCGACCTTCCGACTCTTCGACTCCTGGACTCATAGGGAAAACCGGTCGCACCGTGCTGATGTCGGACGACGGAGGCGATTCGTGGCGCCTGGCCCTGACCGATGATTTCGTCGAGGGATGGCGCCGGGGACGTGGGAATCAGAACCGCTCAATCATTCTGAATCCACCGACTCTGACGGTGGTCATGATTCCATCTTCATCTGCCACACGTCGTGGAAATATCCGGCTCGTCGACCGAAGTCGCAGCCGCCGAACGGCAAGGGCACGGTCAACGGGCACCGTCGGATTCGATCCGGACCATCCTGAACGACAGGGCCGGAACCGAGACCTTGAAGGGGTCGGGGACCTCGGCACCGTTCATCGCGTCGAACATGACGCAGGGCCCCAAGTGGGCCGCGACCCTCTTTTCATCGATCCGGGCTAGCACCGCCTCGCTCCCCCAGTTCGCCAGCACGGCCAGCACCGCGCCGTCGGCCTTCCTTTGCCACATGCACCCGATCACGTCCCCGCCGCGCAGGTGAAACCATTCGGGTAGCTCGTGCGGCCGGTAGAAATCGACCGCCTCCCGGCCGAGGCCGAACGCGTCGCGGGTCCGGGCCACGGCGTTCGCGACCGAGCCGTCCACGACGCCGTGCTCGTTCCAGGTCAGGCTGCCCCACGGCAGCACGCGGCTGAGCAGCCACTGCGTCCAGTCGCCGTCGCCGCGCACGCCCATCGAACTCAGGAATGCGGGCACCGCGCCCACCTGGTGGCCCGTGCCGCTGATCTCGAAGTAGGTCCGCGACAGCACCTTCGGCATGACGTGCTTCGGGTAGTTCTTCGTTCTGCGGTACGGCTCGCCGTCGGAATAGAGGTCGATCCATGCGAGCTGAAGCGGATTGAAAGTCCGCGAGGTGTGCTCCCAGATGACGCCGCCCGGCCGGCGCGACTTGACGATCGTGTAAAGACGCCGGTGCAGGTCATGCAACGCGAAATAAGGGAACTTCCGCTTCCCACCCGGCCCGCAACCGTGTCGGGTATTCAGGCACCAATACGGCCCGGGATTGTCGATGTAGATCCCGCCGACGTCGAATCGGGTCACGACCTGCTCGACCGACCAGGCCATGAAGTCGCTGAAGCTGCTGGCCGGACAGCTTGAATCGACGCCGATCAGTCCCTTGGACGTCTGCCACTCGTCGCCTTCGAAGATCCGGTCGGACATCAGCCAGTCCGCGCGGTTCCGCTTCTCGACCGGCGTCTTGTTCGAGACGGCCGAGGTCGTGATGTAGTAGCAGTACCGGTGTCCCCGGGCGCGCTCCTTCGCCAGCCTCTCGGCAAACTTGTCGAAGTCGGCCGGCTGCGGAAAGCTGAACAGCGGCTGAAAGTTCGCGCCCCAGTCCCCCATGCCCGTGATCAGCGTCGACCCCGGCAACCCGTACGGCCGCAGCGTGTAACGATCCTTCGGCATCGGCTTGGCGGGCGTGGCGAGCAGGCCGATGCGGTAGCGCAACGGCTTCTCCAGCGCCGTCGGCTGCGTGATGATGTTCAGGTGCAGTTCCATGGCCGTGCCGGTGCGCACGAGGCGGAGCGCGCCCTTGTCGGCGGACGTCCAGCCGTCCCACGTCTCGGTGACCACGGTGAGCCCCATGTCGTGATTGCCGACCCAGATCAGCGGCATCCATGGGTAGCTCGTCTCCCTGCCGGTCTCGGACGGGGAACGCTCGAAGATCTCATGGGCCCATCGCATCTCGCCGTGATGAAAGATCGACGCCTCCGGCGCGAACGGGATCACCAGGCGCAGCCCTTCGACCGTGACGGACTCGTCTCCGCGCAACACCAGATCCGTCCTGATGAGACCGCCGTATTCGATCCAGCTCTTCGCCGAGACTTCGATGCCGTCGAAGCCCGACGAGGCCTCGAAGTCCATGCGGTCACCTCGCTCAGTCGTAAAACGAAACGTCCCCGCCTTCGACGCGTGCCATTGATCGCCGGCCTTTCGTTGCAGCGCGATCGGCGCGGCAAGAAGCTTCTGCTCCCGGCTCGTCGCCTCCGACGGAAACAGGCTGCCAAGCACGTAAACGCGTCCCCAGCACCGCACGCGGTCGCCGTCGCGCTCCAACGGCGTATGGGGCGGCATCACCTCCGTGCTGATGCCCGCCCTCGCCGTTCTCCACGGTTCGGCCGGATCATTGAGGTCATACGTCTTTGCCGGCGCCGCCCACGCGGCGACAACGAATATGAGCAGGCAACAGATCGGCGCGGCTATCCTGGTCTTCATTTCGTGGTCCCGCAGGCGCCAGCCCTCTGATGTCTCGGTCAATTCTTCCACGTCGGCCTGATTCCCATGTTTCCCGACATTTCCCATCTGAATCTCGCCTGGTTACGCCGCCGGGCTTCCGTGTGGACACTTGAATCGATTGTACTGCTCGCAGCAGTTGAGCCTCGGACTCTTCGACTCTTCCGACTCTTCCGCTACACTCCGCCCATGAGCGAATACTTCCGCGGCAAGCCGATGCGCGTCGGGCAGACGCCCCAGTACCCGTTCGCCGACGACGTCGTCGAGGATCGATGGAACCTGAGGCGCGTCGTACACCGGCCGACGAAGTTCCCCGGCAATCCCGTGATGGTGCCGGACGGCGTGTACGAATACAACTGCTACGAGAGCCACGTGTGGCGCGATCCCGAGACGGGGCGCTTCCACAACTGGTACCAGGACGCCGACCTGGAGGCGGCGTACCGGGGCCACGAGGCGGAGTCGGGCTCGGCGGAGGGACACCCGGATTTCTGTCGTTATGCCCACAGCGAGGACGGGGTGAACTGGGTGAAGCCGAAGCTGGGCCTGCTGCAACACGGCGGGACGAAGGAAAACAACATCGTCCTCGCCGGCAACTACGAGTGCGACCGTTCGGCCGTCGTCCTGAACTCCGACCCGAACGACGTGCAGCGCAAGTTCATCATGGCGTACCTCGACCGAGTCGACGGTCAGAGCGGCTTCTGTCTCGCGTACTCGCCGGACGGCACCCGGTTCACGCCCGAGCCGAAGAACCCGGTCGTCGCCGGACACTTCGACTGCGTCAACACGCCTGTGTGGGATCCGATCAACAGGTACTGGCTCTGGTACTCCCGACCGACCGTGCACGCCTACGGTTTCGCGCCACCGACCTACAAGTGGCGCGACATCGACTACGAAGGCGGCAAGTCGCGCCACCATCGCCGGCGCGTCTGCGTGGCGGTCAGCGAGGATCTCGTCAACTGGAGCAAGCCGCGCACCTGTCTCTACGCGGACGAACTCGACGGCGAGTGGACGGACATCGACCACTTCCGACCGTGGTATCAGAACGGCATGTTCTTCGGCAACGCCTCGTACGTCGACCAGGAGGTGCGCGGCAAACCCGGCCACCTCATGCTCGTCTGGAGCCGCGACGGCTTTACGTGGCACCGGCCCCACGACCGGGAATGGTTCATCGGGCGCGGGCCCGAAGGCGCGTTCGACGACGGCTGGGTCCTCGGCGCATCGGCGCCCGTGTTCGTCGGCAACGAGATGTGGTTCTACTACGCGGGCCAGCCGTACAACGAGAAGGCGAACATGTGCCTGGAGATGTCAGTGGGCCTGGCGAAGCTGTCGCGCGACTGGTTCATGTCGCAGGAGGCTGGCATGGAGGAGGGGTTCCTGCTGACGCGTGAAGTCGTCATCGACGGCAGCCGGCTCGAGCTCAACTTCTCCACGTTCCAGCAGGGCCCCACGAAAACCGCCATGGCGGACATGGGGCAGATCACCGTCGAGCTTGTCGAATCGCTGACCGGCAGGGACTGCGTCGTGGGCGGCAAGCCCATCGAGGGCTTCGCGTTCAAGGACTGCGACCCGGTACGGGGAAATCGCGTCGACTGGCCGGTGACGTGGAACGGCAACGGCGATCTCTCGCAGCTCAAGGGACGTCCCGTGCACCTGCGCTTCCGGCTGAAAATCGCGAACCTGTTCACGTTCGCGTTCAAGGACTGAAACATGAGCATCCGGTCGACCGCCTTCGCCATGCTCGTCCTCGCCACGATCGCCTTCGGAGCCGAATCGTTCGAGGACCACGGCGGACCCGAGCTGGACGTCGACGGCCCCGTCCTCGCGCCGATCGTGCACGAAAAATACTTTCGGGCCGAGCGCGAGCTGTTCGGTTACAAGCCCAGGTACGCGCCGCGCCCGGTGACGTTCGGACCGGACAACCGCCCCTGGATCTGGACCGGGCTCGACCTGATCACGCTCGAAGACCGCGGCGCCTGGAAGGGGCTGGGTGTCACCGACACGGTCAAGGCGAAGTACACCGACCTGCTGGGCGGCATCAGCGCGACCGATCCGCACATCGGTTTCGACGCGAACGGCGACATGTACATCGTCGCGCGGGCCCCCGAGCTGCGCCGGCCGAACATCTTTCGCGAGACGCCGCGCCGCCGCGAGGACGCCTTCGGCTTCCTTCACTCGACCGACCGCGGGCGCACCTGGACGTTCTACGAGACGCCTCCGGTCCGCTATCACGGTCGCCCCTTCGCCCGCAAGCTCTACCTGGGCGCCCAGCGCCTCGAGCGACTCGACGGTCACAACCAGCTTTCAGGACCGCCGCCCATGGTCGAGGGGCGCGGCCGCGACCTGGTGCTGTACGTCGCCACCCGCAAGCCTGAAGGCGGTCTGAACCCGGTCCAGCGGATCCATGTCGCGGACGTGAAGTGGCCGATCTACGGCAAGGGCCGCAACTGGATCACCCCCACGCACTCCGGCGCCGGCAACGTGACCGCGACGTTCGATGGAAGGACGCACGTGGTCTGGATGGCAATTCAGCCGCTCAACGAGCGCGAGGAAGAGGACGCGAAGCGCTTCACCGAGAAGTACGGTCTCGAAGGGCTGTGCCCGGTGTACGCGGCCACCTACGACCACGCGAGCGGCAAGCTCAGCGAGCGCACGTACCTCGGCGTCACGCGGCGCGACAACCACAACGGGCCGGTCATCGTCGCCGATTCGAAGGGTTACCTGCACGTCGTGATCGGTGCCCACACCGCCAACTTCTTCTACCTGCGGTCGACCGAGCCGAACAGCACGGCTTCCTTCACCGAGTGGGAACAGCTCGGCCCGACGCGCAAGACGGGGTACACGTACACGGCGTTCGTCTGCGACGGCGATGACAACCTGCACCTGGTCGCCCGGAACACCAACTCCGGCTGGTTCCATCTCGTGTACATGCGCAGGAAGGCAGGCCAATCCTGGGAGCCGCACCGGCGCCTCGTCACCCCGTTTCGCTCCGGCTACTGCGCCTGGCGGCAGAAACTCACCGTCGACCGCCTCGGGCGGCTTTTCCTGACCTACGACTACTTCCCGGCGCATCTTCGCGCGGATGAGCTCGAGGCCTACCGGAAGAAGTGGCCCGGGGACAAGGTCGGCGCGAAGCTTGTTTCGGGTATCCAACCGGGCGTCCGCGCTCACAGCCCGGCGATGCTGATCTCGGACGACGCCGGCGATTCCTGGCGCATCGCGCTGACCGAGGACTTCATCGCGGGCATGCAGCGATGGCGCGAAAAGAAGTAGCCGAAGTCGCCAGACTTCGGAGAACGCCTCCGAGCCCCGGCGCCCGATCACCTCGTCCGAAGTGTGGCCACTTCAGCTACAAGCACAGGCCTCCCAAACGCGAGCCGACGCCCCCACCGACCTTCCGACCTTC
>NYZC01000039.1 GCA_002686995.1 Phycisphaeraceae bacterium
CGAGCGCGAGCCGGTACCGCGCCGTCGGAAGCGGCGAGGACAGCTGAACGGTCGCGGTGCGGGTCGGCCCGTCGTAGCTGATCGAGACGATCCGCGCGGTCTCGTCGACGTCATCGCCGTCGCCGAACGTCGCGTTCGTGCTGCCGGTGAGCGCGTAGTTCGCTGCGTTCTCGACGGAGGGCACGTCGAGATGGATCATTCCGCCGAATTCGTTGTCGGTGAACACCACGTCGTACTGCGACGGGCCGACCGCCACGGCGCCCTCCGGCGTGATCGATACGACCTGCGGGCCGGTCGTGTCGATCCGGAAGGTGATGACGTAGTCGCCGCCGTCGGTGCCCGCGTTCAGGTCGCCGTCGAGCTTGTTCGCGGCGAGGTCGACCAGCGCCTTGTCGGGACGGCTGATCAGCGTGAGGCGGTAGTAGCCCTGGCCGACGGTCTCGTCGAAGACGACGGTCGCGTCGGTCTGGCCGAACGCGTACAGGATCGAGTCGACGACCATCGGGACGTCGTCGCCGGTGTCGAACGTCTCGTCGGCCCCTGCCCCGATCAGCTCGTACAGGGCGGGGCTCTGCACGCTGACCGAGTTCATCGGCTCGCTGAACGTCACCGTCAGGGCGCCGAACGCCTGGTTGATCAGCGCGCCGTCGGCGGTCCCGATCGGCTGGAGGTCGACGATCGTCGGAGGCGTGATGTCCGAACTGGAGCCCTGGAACTCGAACGCGCCCACGTCGTAGTACCGGAACACGCCGAAGCCGCTGTTGATCGTGCCGGGATCGTCCAGGCGCGGTCGGCCCGCGCCGTCGACATCCGTCGCCACCTCGCTGTTGGCGACGTCGATCATCGGCGAGCCGGATCGAAACTGGAAGTCGTCGTCGAAGCCGAAGTCCGCGAAGTTCGACAGCGGGTCGGGCTGCTCCCAGCCGAACCGGTTGTCGGCCCCGTCAATGTTGACCCACAACGGGTCGATCGAGAAGCTGTCGGCATCCTCGCCCGAGGCCGTCTGCCAGTCGGCAAGCTCGAGCGAGATCGTGCCCCGGAACGTGCCGTAGTTGGCGCCCGCCAGGTTGAGCGGGTTGCGGAAGACGTTGTTGAAGTTGCTGGTGTACGCGCCGCCGCCGATTACCTCCAGACCCGTGCCGCCGCCGATATAGACCAGGTTGTTGTCCTGGCGTATCGGGACGCTCGTGCTCTCGACGAGGATGCCCTGGCCCGTGTCGTGCCACACCGTGTTGTTGACCAGGTCCACCCCGGCCGAGCCGGAGTTCAGGTTCACCACGTGGATCCCCTGGTTCGTGTTGTCGTAGACCATGTTGTTCAGCAGGCGGTGGCCGTCGAAGGCGTTGGTCAGCACGATGCCCGACGAGTTGCCGTAAACGGCGTTGCCTACCACGTCCACGTCGGAGAAATCGAGGCGGATGCCGTGGTTCGTGTTGCCGAAGACGCGGTTGTACTGCACGGTGCCGTCGCTGGCGATGATGCCGTTGGTGTTCGCGAAAACGACGTTCCGGGCCAGGGACGGGTCGCTGCCGACCAGGCTGCTCGACCCGTTGAGATCGATGCCGGTGGCGTTCTCCGTCGCGGTGTTCCCGTACATCTCGATGTTGCCGGCGACGCTGAAGCCGACGCCGTCGTTGTCGATGGCGGTATTGCCGAACACCTGGAGTCGATCGCCGCCGTTGTTGTCGTCGAGGACGATGCCGGTGTCGTTGTCGCGCGACGTATTGCCCGAAACGCTCCCCTCGCGGTCGATCGCGACGTTCAGGCCGGTCACGTTGTTGAACGTCAGGTTCCCGGTCACCGTCGAGCCTTCGTCGCTGTCGACGTGGAGACCCGTCCCGACCTGGCTGCCGATCTTGTACGAGATGTTGTCCTCGACGGTCAGCCGCGAACCGTCGAGGTCGTAGCCCGTGTTCTGATCGGTGCTGCTCGACGCCGTCGTGCCGATCGCGATGTTGCCGCGCACGAACGCGTCGTTCGTCGGGAAACCTCCGTCGAACTGGAAGCCGATGGACGCATTGTTGAATGCCACGTTGTTCTCGAGCGTGAGCCGGTGCGCGCGGCGGGCGTTGAGTCCGTGCTCGCCGCCGGTCAGCTTCAGTTTGCGGATCGTGACGTCGGTGGCATCCCAGACCTGCAATACGTATCGCGAGGTGTTCACGTTGCCGCGAGCGAGCACCGTGCGCGAATCGAACGGATCGTCATTGGCTGCCGGCCCGAGCACGCCCTCGATCGTCACGCCGGAATCCTCGGCGCCGATAATGACGTTGGTCGGCAGGTCGTACGTACCGGCGTCCACCAGGATCGTGTCACCCGGGCCGAGGTCATACGCCGCGAGCAGCGCGTTGAGCGAAGCCATCGGGTGCGCCGGGTCGGTGCCCGAGTTCAGGTTGGAGCCCTCCGCGGTCGTGTGCACGTCCGTGCCCGGGTCGTACGCGTCGTTGACATAGAACGTGTCGGTAGCGTCACCGACGACGATGAAGTCCGGCGACTCGGCGACGATCGGGTTCGCCGCGGCGTCCATCCCCGTGATCCGGATCCGGCCCTGCGGCGTGGTGACGGCCGGATTCCAGACGTGGGCGCCGAGGTTGGGCACCGACGCGGCGATCGGCGTGACGACGGGGGAGCCGCCCGCGAAGTCGACGAAGTCGATGTCGACGTTGCCGACGATGCCGATCGAGCGCCACAGGATGATCGAGGCGGTGCCCTCGAGCACGTGGTCGCCGCCGCGGAAGTTCAGAAGCTGGATCAGCGCCTCGGGCGAGCGGGAAGCCTGGTCGGTGTTGCCGTATGCCCCGAGGTTGATGCGGTCGCCGTCCTGCGCCGCCAGCGGATCGAGCGGAGCGAGGCCGTCCGGCATGTCCTCGGTGACCGCGTCGTCCGGATCGCCGCCATCGATCGCCGGCGAATCGTTGTCGTCGGGCGTCCACGTCCCGGCGTGATAGCTGCCTTCGGTCGACTGCGGGTGGAAATCGTCGTCGCTGCCGTCCACCGAACCGCCCGTGGTGTACCGCACGTCGTTGCCCTGGATGAACTGGCGCCGGCCGTCAAGGTGCTCCGGGCGCCACTCGAGCTCGGGATCCGTCGTGCTGCCGTCGTCGACGGCCTGGAAGACGATGGCGACCCACCCTGACGCCGCCGCGCTGTGCACGGCGCTCTGCTCGCCGTTGGAAGCCGGACTGAAATCGTCGATCAGCGGCGTCACCAGGTCGTCCACGTACAGGCGCTGCGGTCCGGACGCGTCGATGATGAACTCGTAATCGCCAGGCTGGGGCAGGAAGACCTCGCCGCTCCACTGGAACGCCTGGTTGTCGTTGGGCAGACCGCGGTATCCGCCCCCGGTCGAAACGTCGACGATCGTGTCGACTTGCGGCATAAGCGGCACGCCGATGAACTCGTCGCCCGCGGGCACGCCCGTGATGTCGAACCCTTCGAACAGGAGCCCCTGGTCGAGCTGCGCCCCGATGGTGCCGTCACCGCCCTCGGGCATCACGAACAGCGGATCGCCGACGATCGAGTTGCGGTCGAAGCCGAGCTCGAGGTTCCAGTCGACCAGCGTCGCGAACGGCCGCTGCCAGAAGCCGAGCTGCGCGCCGCCGGTGAAGTGCAGCAGGTTGTAGTCGCTCGCGAAGTTCCGCTGCGCCCCATCGGCCACCGTGATCGCGTAGTGATCGGCGCCGCCGGCCCAGAGGATGTTGTTCTTCAGCGTGTAGTTCTGGCTGGTGGCGATCGCCTCGAAGGCGTGGCCGTCGAGCTCCATCACGGTGTTGTTCGTGAAGACGATCGTGTTGTTCCCGTTGCTCAGCCGGATCCCCCGCTCCGAATTGTTGTAGACGAGGTTGTTCTCGATCCGATCCGTGCTGAACGCGCTCTGGATGTCGATGCCGGTGGCGTTGTCGTTGACGCGGTTGCCGCGGATGACCGTCCCGCCCCAGTTGTTGAAGATGCCCGAGCCCGTATTCGCATAGGCGTGCGAGTCCTGGAGCGTGCCCACCAGCGCCTGGAACCCGGTCGTGTTCGCCCACGCCGTCGAGTCGCGGACCACGCCGGCGAAGCTCGTGCCCAGGTCGAATCCGACGCTGTTGTGATGCGCTTCGTTGTCGTAGTGTTCGCCGTAGTTGCCCAGGTCGAACCCGTTGGTCGAGTTGTCGAACGCGATGTTGTCGTAGGACCGGCTGACGGCGAACTGGGTCGGGTCCTGCATCCAGAAGCCGTGGACGTTGTCATGAGCGATGTTGTCGAAGACCTCGAACTGCCGCGCGTCGACGTAGATGCCGTAGGAGGAGTTGTTGTAGACGACGTTGTCGCGCACGATGACGCCCTCTCCGGCGCCGTCGATGAAGATGCCGTACGACGCGCGGCCGTTGAGGTGGAACGCGGTGTTGCCGGTGGCGGTGATCGTTTCGGCAAGCGAGCGGATGCCCGTGTTCTGGTCGCGCGTGCTGC
Organism: Phycisphaeraceae bacterium; assembly: GCA_002686995.1. GTDB lineage: Bacteria > Planctomycetota > Phycisphaerae > Phycisphaerales > Phycisphaeraceae > NYZC01. The sequence continues at coordinate 4,447 of NYZC01000039.1, forward strand.
CGGCGCCGACATCGCCCCAGAACGTGCTGTCGGTGATCACCGCGTGGGACGACGCGAAGTCACTGATGTTGACGCCGTAGACGTCGTTCTCGAAAACGACTGACCTGTCCAGCGTGAACAGGTCGGAGTCGCTGCCGACCTGGATACCCCGGTTGCCGCCGGTGACGTGCAGGTTCCGCAGGGTGACCCCGTCGGCACCGATCAGCTCGAACGTGTACTGCTCGGACGCCCGGTTGCCGCGATCGAACAGCGCCACGCTGCCGTTGACCGGACCTTCGATCGTGATGCCGCCGTCGTCGCCGGTGATCACGACATTGCCCAGCGAGGTGTACGTGCCGGCGTCCACCAGGATGAGGTCGCCCGGCTCGAGGTCGTAGCTGTCGAACAGGACGTTCAGCGACCGCATCGGATCGCCCGGCGTCGTGCCGGTGTTGGTGTTCAGGCCTTCGGCCGTCGTGTAGTCGTCGATGCCCGGACCGTCGTACGCGTCGTTGATGTAATAGATGTCCGTCGCGGCGCCGACGGTATAGGCGTTGTTGGAGATGTCGGAGATGGTCGGGTCGAGCGCGTCGCTGACGCGGATTCGCCCCTCGATCGTGGATTGCTGAGGCAACCAGGCGTAGTCACCGTCGTTGAGCACGGCCGGCGCGACCATGTCCCAGTTCGTGCCGTCGTCGAGGCTCCGCTCGATCTTCACGATCGGAATCGAACCGAACGTGCGCCACCGGATGACGACCGGATCGTTGATCTTGAGCTTCTCGTGACCGTTCGGCGCGAGCACCTGGAGCCCCGTCGCCGGCGACCGCGATGCTTCGTCCGTGTTGCCGAACCCGCCGAGGTTCACCCGGTCGCCGTCCTGCGACGTCCTGGGGTCGCTGGGATCGAGCCCGGCCGGCGCGTCCTCGAGGCTCAAGTCGTCCGGATCGCCGCTGTCGATCGCCGGTGAGTCGGCCGGGTCCACTGTCCACGCCCCGCCGTGATGGCTGCCGTGCGTCGACTGCAGGTGGAAGTCGTCGTCCGCCCCGCTGGCCGACGCGGCGCCGGAAGGCCGCGTGTCCGAGGCGGTGATGAACTGCCGCCTGCCTTCCAGGTGCGCCGGCCGCCATTCCAGCTCGGGATCGGTCGTGCTGCCGTCGTCCACGACCTCGAGCACGATGTCGACCCAGCCGACCGCCGCCGCATTGAGCACGGCGCTCTGCTCGCCGTTGGAGGCGGGGTTGAAATCGTCGATCAGCGGCGTCACCAGGTCGTTCACGAACAGGCGTTGCGGGCCCGAGGCGTCGATGATGAACTCGTAGTCGCCGGCCTGGGGCAGGAAGACCTGTCCGCTCCAGCGGAACGCCTGGTTGTCGTTCGGAAGGCCGCGGTATCCGCTACCCGTCGAAACGTCGACGATCGTGTCGATCTGCGTGACGAGCGGCACGCCGTTGAACTCGTCGCCGGCGGGCACGCCCGTGATGTCGAATCCATCGAACTGCAACCCCTCGTTGATCACGGCCCCGACCACGAAGTCCGCCCCCTCGGGCGAGACGAACAGCGGATCGCCGACGATCGAGTTGCGGTCGAAGCCGAGCTCGAGCGTCCAGTCCACCAGCGACGTGAAGGCGCGCTGCCAGAACCCGAACTCGGCGCCGCCGGTGACGTGAACCAGGTTGAAGTCGCTGTCGAACCCGCGTTGCGCCGTGTCGGCCACCGTGATCGCGAAGTGGCCGGCGCCGCCGGCCCAGAGGATGTTGTTCTTCAGCGCGTAGTTCTGGCTGCTGCCGATCGCCTCGAAGGCGTGGCCGTCGAGCTCCATCACGGTGTTGTTGGTGAAGAGCACCGTGTTGTTGCCGTTGTTGATCCGGATGCCCTGGTCCGCGCTGTTGTAGACGAGGTTGTGCTCGACGACGTCCGTGTTGAACGAGCTCTGAATGTTGATGCCGGTGCCGTTGTCGTTCAGGCGGTTGCCGCGAATGACGGTGCCGCCCCAGTTGCTGAAGACGCCCGATCCCGTGTTCGCGTAGGCGTGCGAGTCCAGGAGCGTCCCGAACAGCACCTGGAAGCCGGTGGCGTTGGCCCAGGCGGTCGAGTTGCGCACGACCCCGACGAAGCCGATGCTCATGTCGAAGCCGACGGTGTTGTGATGGGAATCATTGAGGAAGTGATCGCCGAAGCCGCCCAGGTCGAAGCCGTTGGTGGTGTTGTCGAACGCGAAATTGTTGAACGACTGGCTGGACGCGAACTCGGTCGGATCCTCGATCCAGAAACCGTGGCCGTTGTCGCGCGCCGTGTTGCCCGAGACCTCGAACTGCCGCGCGTCGACGTAGATGCCGTAGGTCGAGTTGTTCCAGGCGACGTTGTCCCGCACGACGACGCCTTCGCCGGCGTTGTCGATGAAGATCCCGTAGTTGTCCCGGCCGTTGACGTGGTAGGCCAGGTTGCCGGTGACCGTGATGGATTCGGCGAACGACCGGATGCCGAAGTCCTGGTTGCGGGCGTCTCCGGCGCCGACGTCGCCGTAAAAGGTGCTGCCGGTGATCGTCGCGTCCGACGACGCGAAGTCGCTGATGTTGACGCCGTAGTCGTCGTTTTCGAAGGCGACCGAATTCTCCAGCGTGAAGAGATCCGAATCGCTGCCGATCTGCACGCCGCGCTGACCGCCGGTGATGTGAAGGTTGACCAGCGTCACGACGTCGGCGTCGATCAGCTCGAAGACGTACGACCCGCTGGCCGTGTTGCCGCGGTCGAGCATGACGACGTCGTCGCCGCCCGGACCCTCGATCCGGACGCCCGAGTCCTCGTGGCCGATCACGATGTTGGTCGTCAGGTCGTACTGACCGACGTTGACGTAGATGACGTCGCCGAGCTCGAGGTCATACTGCTCGAGCACGGCCCGGATCGACGCCTTCGGCGTCTGTGGCGACAAGCCGTCGTTGGCGTCGTCGCCTGCGTTCCAGGCACCGGGGATCGGACCGAACTGCGCGTCGCCCGTCGTGTCGCCGTCGTTGACGAAGTAGGCGCTGATGGGCTCGCCGACGCTGAACAGCGGCGTGACCTCGGACACGGCGGCACTGACCGCGCTGATGCGGATCACGTACTGGTTCGACAGCGGGAACACCGCCGGGTCGATGAACCAGTCGAACGAACGGTCGTTCGGCTCGTTGGTGGCCAGGTCGACGAACGTGCCGGCGGGCCCGGTCGTGGAGTACGCGATGTCGACGTCGCCGGCGAACCCGTCGCTGCGCCAGCGAATTTGGAAGGTCGAGTCCTGCGGCAGGTTCTCGCCGCCGATCGGATTGGTGATCAGGATGTACTGCGCCGGGCTCTTCGAGGCCTCGGGCGTGTCGCCGTAGGCGCCGAGGTTGATGAATCCTCCGTTGTTCAAGGGCTCCTGGTCGAACGGATCGGCCGGGTCGCCGCGGTCGATCGCGGGGCTCTGCGTCGCGTCGTTGACGAACGTGCCCGTCGCAGGACGGTAGCTGCCGAACGTCGACCTGACGTGGAAGTTGTCGTCGTCGCCGTTCGCGCCGCCGCGGAGACCGTCGTCACCGGCGGGCAGCACGAAATCAGGATCGGCGCTCAGCGACTCGAGATCCCGGAACGTGGCGAACTGCCACGCGACGAGCGTGTCACGGTCGCCCTGCCAGAAGCCGACGCGGCCCGTGCCCGTGGCGTGGAGCAGGTTGAACTCGCTCTGGAAGCCGCTCTGGCTGTCGTCGGCGACGTGGATGCCGTAGCCGGCCTCTGTCCAGATGATGTTGTTGCGCAGGGCGATGTCCCTGGAGTTCGTGCTGACGCGCACGGCGTCGGCCGTCGGCTCGTAGATCGTGTTGTTCGCGATCTCGAAGCCGCCCGGCGGGTTGTCCTGGATGCGAAGTGCCGTATCGGTGTGGTCGTAGAACAGGTTGTTCCGCAACTCGAACGTCCTGGTGAACGGTGCGGTGCTGCGGACGCCGTACTGGTTCGAGTAGAACCGGCTGCCCGTGATGATCAGACCGCTCCAGTCGGCGAGGACGCCCTCGGTCACATTGTCGCGGAAAACGCTGTCGTGGATCTCGCCGATGCGGAACAGCGCGCCACGCTGGTTGGAAAACACCCTCGAGTTGGTCAGCATCACGTCCCCACTCAAGCTCTGCTCGAGGCCGTTGCCGGTGTGATCGCGAATCTCCGCGTTGTCGATCGTGATCGTCCCGGCCACCTCGACGCCGTCGGGGTTGTCGTGCACGACGAGGTCCACCCACGTGCCCGCGGTGCTGCCGTCCTGGTTGAGGCCCGCCGTCCTGTTGCTGAACAGGTGCGCCCCGTTGATGTCGAGCGTGGCGACGCTGCTCGTCGCGTTGAGACCGTACCGGTTGTCCGAGCTGGTCAGGTTCGCGATCGTCCCACCGGCCCCGCCGATGATCCGCACGCCGTCGAACTGGGTCACGTTCGAGACCGTGATGTCCGACAGGGTCGTGAAGTTGCTGGCCCCTTCGATGCGCACGCCGTGCTGGTCGCTGCCGGTGATCACCAGGTGCTCGGCCACCAGGGCGGTCGAGTCGTTGTTGGCATGCAGCCCGTACCGGCCGCCGGTCAGCGAGAGGTGACGGATCGTCATCAGGTCGGCGTCGTCGAGCAGGATCAGGGTCTGGTCGACGTTGCCCGGAATCGCGGTGATGAACTCGGCGACGTCGGCCGTGGTCGGACCGGTCATCGTGAAGCCGCGGTCGAGGCCGAGGCCGAGGTCGGTGAGACCCGAGAGGCTCGCGGCGTAGATCAGCGGGTAGACGCCCGGATCGATCGACATCGTCTCGCCGCTGGTCAATTCGTACACCCGCAGCACGTTGATCGGGTTGGGCTTCGGCGTGGCGCGCGTCTTGCCGGTGTGGCGATTCGAGCCGGCCGCGTCCGTGTGCTCGTTGTCCAGCAGGTTCGGATCGAACGCGACGTTGACGTAGTACTCGGTCCCCGACTCGGGCACGTTGAACGGCTCGGTGCTGCGGTCGTTGACGATCGGGTCGCCGTTGAGCGATACGTGCACCCGCAGGCCCAGCGTGCCGAAGTTGACGCCGCTGTCGACGCCGGGCGTCCAGATGTACTCACCGTCGTCCGGCGTCGCCGCGGCGATCGTCAGCAGGAGCGCCGGGCCGTCGGCACCGTCCTGGTACAGGTCGATCCGCGCTGACGAGTCCGCGTCGTTGTCGAACGAGTCCCAGCGGATCACCCGCGGCCGATTGCGCTCCCAGTCGAGGTAGAGATCGGGCGCCCGCAGCGCCAGCCGCGGTCCGACGAACCCGTTCGACTCGGACGCCGTGTTGCCGAAGGCGCCCTGGTTCGGCATCACGAGGTCGTCCAGCACGTAGAGGAACGCGTGGTCGAGGTGGGCGTCGTTCGACGTGCCGGTGTTGCGGTCGGCTTCGAAGCGGTACTGGATCGAGCGCGTCCCGACCGGCAGGCCGAGGCGCCCGCCGACCAGCTCCCAGCGGTCGGTCGTGTTGTTGGCGAGCACGATGACCGGGTCGCCGATGACCGCCGCCGCGCCGTCGAGGAACGTGAGGATCAGCCGGCCGCGGTCGACGATCGACTGCGGCAGCGAGCGAATGCGCCCGCCGAAGTGCACCTGCAGATCGAGCCCGTCCAGCTCGCCCGGGGTGAATCCGGCCACCACGAGGTCGATCGTCTGCTCGGCCAGGCCCTCGGCAATGTTGCCGGAATCGAAGAAGGCCCCGCCGAAGTAGGGCGTCGGGTCGGCGCCCGCCGTCGTGGCGTCGAGGCTGGTCGTCCAGCCGGTCACGCCGCTCTCGAAATCGGGATTGACCAGCAGGTTCGTGTACAGCGCGGCCGGGATCGCCTCGTCGGTCAGCGGGTCGCCCGCGTCGATCGTCGGGCTCGTGAGCCGCTGCCCGGCGACGATGTCGAGCACGCCGTAGTCGTCCTGACCGCGGTTGGCGAACCGCGGCTTCGCCCACAGCGGGTTGACGACCGTCGCGCCGATCGAGTTGAGATCGTGTCGGGCGACGTCGGCCTGGAAGTCGAGGATGTCGGTGAAGTCCTTCGTCCAGAAGTAGATGCGCCCGGTCCCCTCGGCGTGCAGGTCGTTGTAGTCGGCGTCGAAGCCGGTCTGGGAGTCGTTCGCCACGAACACGTCGTAGCCCGCGTCCGCGGCGAGGATGTTGTTGCGAATCTGGACCCGGGTCGCGCCGCCTTCGACTCGGATGTTGTCGCCCGTCGCGGCGTAGAACGTGTTGTTGACGATCCGGACGTCGTCGTCGCCGTCGACGTGCAGGGCGATGCCGGTGTTGCGGTAGAGCAGGTTGTGGCTGATGAGCTGGCCCGATCGCGAGGCAATGCCCGTGCCGTTGCCCGCGATCCGGTTGAACTGGACGGGTCCGTCGAAGTCGACACCGGTCGCGTTGCCCTCGATCAGGTTGGCGTGCTCGAAGTCGTCGAAGTCCGGACCGAGCAGGCCCGACCCCATCACGCCCACCGTGTTGTCGCGCACGTGCTGGTCGCGCATGCGCCCGGTGAGGTTGACGCCGGTCGCGTTTCCGAAGATCTCGTTCGGCTCGGTGACGCCCACGAAACCGAATCCGTCGACGTTCGAGTCAACGGTGGCGATCACACCGGTGGCGTTCGCGAAGACGCGGTTGCCGTCGAGGGCCGCCGGCGCGTCGTACCTGACGCCCACCCCCGAGTCGTGAATGTCGTTGCGGTCGATCGAGCCGGTGAACGCGGCGGCGACGTCCAGCGCGGTGCCGCTGGAGGAAAGGTCGTTCCCGCTGATCGTGCCGTCCAGGGCGATCGGCAGCGCGAGCGCCGTCGATCCCGCCGTGACGGTGTTGCTGCGGATGAGGAAGGACGACGGCGGCGGGGATCCGCTGAACGTGATGCCGGTCGTGGTCGCGGTCACGCGATTGAACTCGACGATCGGTCCGGTGACCGCGTCGACCAGCTCGAGTCCTGTCGCGCCGGCGAGGTCGTTGCTCGACAGTCGGGCGTCGACGGCGGCAGTGAGCGTCGTGCCGTCGCTCACCGACGACTCGACGAGTGACAGGTCCGTGGCTCCGTCGACGTTCAACGTCCCGGTCACATGCAGGCGCTGCACCAGCACCGTGTCACCCGTCACGATGACGTTGCCCAGCAGCGAATGGCCCGGGGCGCCGATGATCGCCACGCCGCTGTCGGTGTTGTCCACCGCGAATCCCGAGCTGTGCGCGCCGGTCACGAGAATGACGTCCCCGCCACCCAGCACCTGGCCGGTCAGCACGTCCTGGACCGTGTTGCCGGCCGTGCCGTCGGCGACGTACACCGTGCCTGACAGGTCCACGTCGTAGGTATTTCCTCGCACGTAGACCTGGCCCGTGGCGTCGCTGTATTCCTGCCAGGCGACGAACGGATGGCCGTTGTCGCTCACCGCAAGGGCGGGCTGCCGCGGCGCGGTGCCGGTGAGGCTGATGCCGAGGTGCGACGCGTCGCCGGCGATCTCCTCGATGAACTGCGTCTCGCTCCACTGCTTCGCGTAAACGCCGACGTTCGACACCGCGCGGCTCTCGGTCAGGTCGTCGAGCCAGACCAGGTGCAGCGCCGCGGCCGTCGCGTTCGACGCGAGGCGCGGGTGCGTCGCGTTGCCGTCGGTGTTCGACACGCCGCCGCCGGACGACGAGCCCGCGCCCGCGTCCGACCAGGTGTTCAGGTTCAGGTCGTAGCGCTCGGCGTAGATTTCTGCGCCCTTCGGATCGGGTCCGGTGTCGTCCTGCCATGCCACGAACAGGTGTCCGTCGTGGTACGCCAGCGTCGGATGGGAGGAGCCGCCCGTGGTGTTGCTCACGCCCCCGGCCGACGCCGAGCCGGACAGCGCGCTCCAGGCGCCGCCGGTGGACTGCCGGAGGTAGACCTGCGTCGTGCCGACGACGATCTGCGTCCACGCGGCCGCAACCCGCGTCCCGTCGGTTGCGACGGCGAGATCAGCCACGTCGGTGAGTGAATCGGAGATGCCGTCGTCGACGTCCGAGCCCGCGCCCTGCGCAGACCAGTCGACGCCGTCGAATCGCTTCACGCGCACGTTGACCACGCCGTCGTTGCGGTTCAGATATCCAACGACCGGTCCCGACGGCACGCTCACGAGGTCGGCGTGATCCGCGACGTTCGTGTCGCTCAGGCCGTTGGCGTCGAGCGAGTCGCCGATGGCGACCCACCCGCCGATGCCGGCGTTGGCGGTCGGATCGAAACGCGCGGCGCGGATGTCCGAACCGCCGAGCAGGTCGAACTCGGTCCAGGCGACGATGGGGTTGCCGTCCGTCCCGATCGCGATGCTCGGACGGCGTGATGACGTCTCCGTCGCGCTGACGCCGCCCGCTTCGGCGCTGCCGGCAAGCTGTTGCCACCCGTTGAGCGGATCCCAGGTGCCGACGAACACCTCGTAGTTGCCGTGGCGGCCGTCGACCCAGGCGACGAATACGGTGTCGCCCTCGACGGCGATGTCCGGCTCGAGCGCCGCGTCGGCCGTGTTGCTCGCCCCGCCGCTCACCGCCGAGCCCGCCAGGTCCTGCCAGCGCCCGCGGTAGGTGACGCCCGCGAGCAGCGTGACGCCCGCCACGACCTGCGCGACCGAGGTGCCGGTCACCGGGTCGGGGGTCGCGGTCGGCGGGTTGAACAGGTTCTCGTTCCCGGCCGGGTCGCCCGAACCGAAGTCGACGATGTTGCTCGAACCAAGGCCCGGCCCGTCGCCGTCGATCTGGTCGTCGTCAGCCTCGCCGAACAGCAGGTCGTTGCCGCCCTGCCCGAACAGCTGGTCGCGCCCCGAGCCCGCCTCGTCGTCGTTGGTGCCGAAGTCGCCGTACAGCCGGTCGACTGCCAGGTCGTCGCCCACCGCGCCGTTGTTGTGGCCGAAGAGCACGTCGTGATCGCCGTCGCCGGTGATCAGATCGCTGCCCGCGTCGCCCGAAAGCGTGTCGTCGCCGGGGCCGCCGTGGACGAGATCGTCGCCCGCGCCGCCCGCCGCGGTGTCGTTGCCCGCGTTGGCGAAGATGACGTCGTTGCCGGCGCCGCCATCGATGTCGTCCGCGCCGTCGTCGGAGCCGTGGATGATGTCCTCGCCCTCGTCGCCCATCAATTGGTCGCCGACGCCGCCGCCACCGCGGATCACGTCGTCGCCCGCGTTGCCGTGGATGGTGTCGGTCCCGATGCCGCCGTCGAGCGTGTCGTCGCCGTCGCCGCCGCCGATGACATCGTTGCCGCCCTGCCCGAAGATCACGTCCTCGCCGGCGTCACCGAAAAGCTGGTCGTTGCCGTCATGGGAGCCCCATATCTCGTCGTTGCCCGCGCCGCCCATGACCAGGTCGCCGAGACCGTGGCCCGCGAAGATCCAGTCATCGCCGTCATCGCCCTCGACGCGATCGGCGCCGATGCCGGAATCGATCTCGTCGTCGCCCGTGCCGCCGCGAATCAGGTCGGCGCCGCCGAGCCCGAAGATCATGTCGTTGCCCGGACCGCCGTCGATGACGTCGCCGAACGGCGTGCCGTCTAGGAAGTCGGGATCGGTCAGCGCGCCTTCGTCGCTGCCGATGATGCGATCCGCACCCGCATTGCCGTTGAGCACGTCCCCGACGCCGGTGCCCGCGATGAGCAGGTCGTCACCGTCGTTGCCGTTGAGGATGTCGCGGTCTGCCCCGCCGTCGAGCGTATCGTCACCTTCGGCGCCGCTGAGCGTGTCGATGCCTGCCTCGCCGAGCAGCACGTCGTTCTCCGTGCCGCCGTCGAGATCGTCGCCCTCCGTGCCGCCCAGCAGCCGGTCGGCGCCCGCGTTGCCGAACAGCGTGTCGGCGCCGGCGTTGCCGTAGATGACGTCGTCGCCGTCGTTGCCCTCGATCGTGTCGTTGCCGTCGTCGCCGCGAATCGTGTCGTGGTCCTCGTCGCCGAAGATCATGTCACCGCCGCCGCCGCCCCAGATGCGGTCACGCTGCTCGTTGCCGTGGATGAGGTCCGCCCCGCCGTCGCCGTAAAGCTCGTCCTCGTCCGCGTTGCCCTCGATCTCGTCCGGCCCGCCGTTGCCGTGGATGAAGTCGTCGTCCTCGTCGCCGAACAGGAAGTCCTTCGCGTCGTCGTCGCCGGCGCCGCTCTGGCTGTGGCCGTGGATCTCGTCGTCGCCCGCGTTGCCGTGGATGGTGTCGCTGCCGGCGTTGCCCTCGATCAGGTCGTTGTCCTCGTCGCCGAAGATATCGTCGTCGCCCGCGTTGCCCTGGAGGAAGTCGGCGCCGGTGTTGCCGTGGATCTCGTCGGGGCCGTCGTTGCCGCGGATGTGGTCGTTGTCCGCGTCACCGAAGAGGAAGTCCTTCGCCGCGTCGTCGCCGGCGCCCGTCGAGCTGTGGCCCCAGATGTCGTCGTTCTCGCTGCCGCCGTGGATCTCGTCAGGTCCGCCGTCGCCCTGGATGTCGTCGTCGTTCGACCCG
>NYZC01000040.1 GCA_002686995.1 Phycisphaeraceae bacterium
CGGATACGACACGGTGGATGTCGGAGCGTGCACCGACGCCGATGTGCTGCTGATCATCTCCAGGGGCGCGGTCGACCGGCCCGTGGCGGAGGCGACGGTCGGCTGGATGATCGCGCTGACCCACAACCTGCTCGCCAAGGATCGCCTGGTTCGCGAAGGTGACTGGGACGCGCGCAATCGCTACATGGGCGCCGAGCTGCGCGATCGGACTTTCGGTGCCGTAGGCCTCGGTGGCATCGCCACGCACACGATGCGACTGCTGAGCATCTTCGGGATGAAGCCGCCGATTGCGTTCGACCCCTACGTCGATCCGGATGCCGCCCGGCCGTTCGCCGAGCTGGTGGAGCTGGACGAGCTGATGGGCCGCGCCGACTTCGTGTCGATTCACTGTCCGTTGACCGATGAAACGCGCGGCCTGATCGGAGCCCGGGAGCTGGCCCTGATGCGGCCCGACAGTTATCTGATCAACACGGCGCGCGGAGGCATCGTCGTCGAGGATGCGCTCTACGACGCGTTGGAGCAGGGACGGATCGCCGGGGCGGCGCTCGATTGTTTCGAGCAGGAGCCGGTGGTGACGCCCCACCGCTTCGGCGGACTCGACAACGTGATCCTGGCGCCGCATTCGATCGCGTGGACGAACGAGCTGTTTCGCGACATCGGACGGATGAACTGCCAGTCGCTGCTGGACCTGTCTCTCGGGAAGGTGCCGCACGGCATGGTCAACGCCGAGGTACTCGAACGGCCGGGGTTCCAGGCGAAGTGGAAGCGGTGGCGTGGAGGGTGATCCCGTGCCGGTTCTCACGGGTTGCTCCGAAGGTACGCGCGCGTTCTGCAGTCACGGTGCAACGGTCATGGGCGTGCCGCCGGCGGCGGCCGAGCGATGCGCGGCGTCGATCAGATCCACGGCCGCGCAGCCGATGTCACCGGGGCCGTGGTTCGCAGCGCCGTGCAGAATGATGTCCACCAGGTTGTCCGCCGGCGCGGCACGCGGGTAGCGTTCGTCCGAAGGCAGGGGATCATAGCTCCGCGGCGGCGCATCCCCGGATTTGATCAGCAACGTGCCGGCGATCACGTCCAGGATGAGGTAACCGTCGCTACCAAACACGTGCAAGGCGTGGTGTCCCTCATCGCCGAGCGCCAGGTCGCCGGTGCTGGACATGACGCCGATGGCGCCGTTACTGAACGTCATGCTGATCGCGTCGACCATGTCCACGTCGACTTCGGCACAGTTCATGTATGCGCTGACACGCGCAGCGGTAAGTCCGGTGACCCAGAAGGTCAGCGCCGCAGAATGCGAAACCTGGCACCAACCCTGCCCGCCGCCGCGCGCCAGGTCGATGTTGGCGTCGGCAAGAGTCCGTATGAGTGTTCCCTCGAAGAAGTCCGCATCGAACATGCGGTTCAGCGGTTCGGGATCGCCGTAATAGCTGACACCGGCGAACGACGTGAAAAGACTGTTCACGAGCCGGATCATGCCGATCCGTCCGGACAGGATCGCGTCGCGCGCCTGCAGCGCGTGCGGCGTGAAACCCCACGGGCAGCTCATGACGATCGACAATCCGCGCTGCGCCGCGATCTCGACCAGATCATGCGCATGGGCTGAATTGAGCGCCAGCGGCTTTTCGGCGAGCACGTGGCATCCGTGCTCCAGCGCAGCTTTGACCGCTTCGTAGTGGACGGCATGAGAGGCGGCCACCACGACGCCGTCGAGCGTCTGACACTCGAGCATCTCGACGTAGTCGGTATAGGTCCGGTCAACGTCGAACGCTCTGCTCGCCGTGCGCAGCCGATCGACATCGCGGTCGGCGAGCGCCACGATGTCCGTGTCCTCGCGCTCGAGCAAAGCCGGAAGGTGCGCGTTCGTCCCCCACCAGCCTGTGCCGATCACGGCAATTCGGGCTCTTCGATGATCGTTCATGCTCGGTCAGATGCTCAGCGATCGAAGATAATCTCGGAACCGGATGGTCTCGCTCACGTTGTCCACGCGGTTACAGCCTTCCCAATCGATCCAGACGTACTCCACTTCCAGGTAGCCGCGATAACCGGTCGCCTTCATCACCTTGATGACGCGGGCGAAGTCGATCGTGTTGTCCTGAAACGATGCCTGCAACGCTCCCTTGCGTGCACCGCGCACATGGAAATGGCTGGCATGGGCGACAAGGGGTTCTACCTCGGCATCGGGGATACCGTTCCGGCAGAAGTGACCGTAGTCGAGCGTCAGGGTCAAACCCGGCACATCGGCGACCAGCTTGAGTGCCGATGCGGGGCGCGGTGCGACCGAACCGAGGTGCGGCTCCACCCCCATGACGATCCGGTACGGCCGGGCACGCTCGATGCGCCACGACAATTCTTCGTGAGCACGCGCGCGACCGTCCGCCTTCGATTCGCCTTCGAAGAACACGCCGGGCGAGATCGTGATGTGCCTGGAACCACAGGCGGCGGCGTAGTCCAGCGTGCGCTGAAACCAGTCCCTGGCCTTGCGGCGACGCGATTTCGACGGGTCGTTCGGGGCGTCGGGCCCCTGAAGAAACACGTCGGCGGCCTTCAGGCTCCGGGCGTCCAGTTTCTTCTTCAGTGCCCGGGCCGAGCGCCCCGGGCTCTTCAGTTGCTCGGAAGGCTCCAGGTGCGAACGCCGATGGAACAATCCGATATCGACGGCACGAAACTCCAGTGCGGCGATCAGGCTCAGCGCTTTGCCATGGGGCATCAACGGAAAGGCGAAATCGGGGCAAGCAAGCTTCAGCTTCATCGATCTACCCTTACGCCGTCCAGTCGAGCGCCACGGTCATCAGCGGCTCTTCGCCCGAACTCAACCGCGCGAAGGCGCGCGGCGCCTCGGCGGCGGGCATCGTGTCGCTGATCAACGCATCGACGTCGATCCTTCCGGCGGCCAGCAGGTCGAGGCTCGTCAGCTGCTCGCTCGCCCTCGTGCGCAGGTGGCCGACGTCCTCGGCCCGGGTGCGCGCGGCGCCGTGCGCACCGACGATTGTCAGACCCTTGTGATGAACGTCTCGATAGAAATTGACGTTCGATGCAAGGCCTCGTGTCGATCCAAGCAGCACGACGCGTCCGAGCCGGCGCGCAAGTTGAAGCGCGTCGACGATCGGCTCGGGATGACCTGTCGCCTCGATCACGGCGTCGAAGCCCTCGCCGCGCACCGGGTGCCGGGGTCGCTCGGCGTCTTCGGCGCCCGCCGCGATCCGATCCACGCCGCAACGTCGCGCCAGGTCACCGCGCCATGACGCGACATCGATGCCGGTCACGAGCGTCGCACCCGCGGCCCGGCAGAGTTGGGCGGCGAGGTTTCCGATGACGCCCAAGCCGAGCACCGCCACGCTGTCGCCGAGCTGAACCCTGGCCTTGCGCACGCCCTGGAGACTGATCGCGACGAGCGCGTAAGCGGCCGCCTGTGGCGGAGCGAGGCCGTCCGGAACCGCGCGACAAATACCCGTCGATGCGGTCATCAACGATGCGTGCGGCATCGCCGAGACGACGATCTGCCCCGTCGCGTAGTCCTCGACCCCTTCCCCAACTTCGAGGACGCGCCCGCAAAGGCAGTACCCCGACGTCATTGGAAACTCGCCAGACGTGTTCGGCTTCGCGCGGAGACTCGCGAGCTCGGTCCCGGGGGAAATCACGGAGCAGATTGCTTCGATCAGCAGCTCACCCGCAGCCGGAGGCGCGACTTCGACCGTCTCCATCGCGACCTGATCTTTTTCGACGAAACAAACACGTTGTGCCTGCATGGTCGAATCGTACCATTTCGCCGTCGCGGCATGCGCGCGAATCGCGCGTCGCGCGGGGCTCTACGTGAAATCTGCCGATCTCGCCGCGAGCTCGCCCGGCCACAGGGTGTACCCCGGGCATTCGAGCAACGGCGTCGTGCGCCAGTCGAAGTCGTACAGCTCGCGAACTTCCCCTGTCGGGTACTCGAACAGTCTGACCGAGAAGCGCGTGCCGCACCGCCAGGTCGTCACTCGGTCGGTACGGCTCAGCGAGATGGACGGCGCCGGACACCGTGCCTGCTCATCCGCGAGGACAAGATGAAATCCGAACCAGTCCGGTTCATGGTCGAAGTAGTAGAGTTCCAGCCCGTCCGCCGCCGCGTCGCCCTCTTCGAGCGGCGGACCCTTGCGCAGCTGCGCCGGCATGACGGCGTCCCCTTCCAGGAAGTAGGGGAAGATGTACACGTCGTGTCCGTACGCGCGCAGCACGAGCCTTCCTGCTTCGTTGGCAACCTGATCCCAGTTCGGACTGGCGGCGATGGTGCCGACCCAGCGATAGATAGCGCGAGAAGGCGACTCCATGGTGAGATCGCGGTGCGTCACCTCTGCATCGGCGATGCTCCGCTCGGCGCGCGTGAGGCTCGTCGGCGTCCGGCCGAACACGCAGAACGCTTCCGGGCCCTGGTGGTCGACGAACCCATTGACGAATGAAGTCAGCCCCGGCATCGACATGAACGCCCGCTCCTCGGGACCCCGGCCGACGGACGCCATGCACATCACCGACTGCGGGAAGTAGTTGCCTCCCGTCGCGCTGCCGACCCCCGCAGTCTCGATCTGCCAGCTTCTGAACTGAAACGGCACGTTCGTCGCCCGGCCCCGCATCTCGAATGGGAAGACGCGTTCGCGATACTCCTGCAGGACCGACGTCGGCGCGCGGTACGAACCGACCGATTCTCCACCGACGTAAGCCAGATGTCCCTGACCCGGCACGCGATACTGCCGGTAGTCGCGGCTGGCGCCGCAAACGGGCATCTCGAGTCGAGGGTGGTGAGACCCATGGCCGGCGGCAAACAGGTAATCGAGCACCAGGGCGCACTGGCGCCGTATGCGCTCACTCGAGGTTCGCTCGTGCATGTCCGCGACCGCATCGATGTCGATCTCGCTGTAACGCGGCGACATGAACTCGTCGACGCCGTGATAGGCGACATGATTGAACCAGCGCGTCCACTGCGCTTCGGACTTCCGTCGGAGCCGATCGTCTTCGCGAAGTTCCGATGCGAGAAGCAGATTGCGGGCGTACTCGACAAAGATGTTCGAGTAGTACTTGAAGTCACGATGCGGCACGAAGATCTCTTCGTCCCATCGCCGCTCCAGGGCCGTCACGGTGAGATCGAAGGCGGCATCGAGACGCGCGGCAAGATCATCGCGAAGACTCGAGCGGCACTCGCGAATGAGGCGTGAAAGGTGAGGCAGCACGAACACGGGCGTATTTCGATCCTTGTTGGCCGGGTTCCCCGTGCGCAACTGGAATCTGCCCCGGTTCGCCTCCTGCCGATCGAGGAGTCGATCCAGAATCGTTTCGGCCTGCGCGACGTCCGCCGCGTGTCCTCCCCGCAGAAGCCTTCGGGCGAAGTTGATCGTGTGACTGATCGCGAAGTCGTCCTCCGGCGTCCCAACGACGCCTGTCGAAGGCTGGAAGTGTTGACGATAGGTCGCGAGCAGCGCGTCGTCTTCAATATCGACAATATCGATCTCCTTGAACACGCGGCGGCCGCCGCGCCATTCCATGTGGTCATCGGTCATGGATGGATTCCGTTTGCTCGCGATGACAAGTAGTATAGAAACCACCTCATGCCGCTCACCAGGAAGATCGCGCTGATCCAGTTCGACGCCGTGCCCGAGGAGCGAAGCGCCAACCTGGCGCACATGCAGAGACTCTCGCGCGCCTCGGCGGCTGCCGGCGCGCGCTGGATCATGTTTCACGAGTCGACGCTCACCGATTACACGCCGCGACTCTCGGAACTCGCCGAACCGGTGCCCTCCGGCGGCGCCACGACGGCGATGGCCGACCTTGCGAAGCAGCATGACTGCTACATCAGCTTCGGACTGTCGGAAGTCGAGAACGAGCGTTACTACATCAGCCAGGTGTTCGTGGGACCCTCGGGCTACTTCTACCACTACCGAAAGACCTGGATTTGCCGGAAAGAGACCGACGAGGGATACCGCAACGAGTGGAAGCGCTATGACCCCGGCGCCGGCCCCGAGCTTTTCGACGTCGACGGCGTCAACGCCACCTGCTTCATCTGCAGCGACGGGGTGGCCCGCCGGTGCATCGAGCGCGCCGCCGCGCTGCGGCCCCAGATCGTCTTCTTCCCGCACAACGTGCGGGGCGGCGTGGAGCCGGCGAATATGGCGGAGCGCGCGATGACGATCAATGCGCCCATTCTTCTGACCAACCGTGTCGGGCATGCGTGGACCCACGGCTCGCCCGGCGGTACCGCCGTGATCTCCGCGCGCGGCGAAGTGGTCGCACAGGCCAACATGGAAGGGAAAGAGGAGATCCTGCTGCATGAACTGGAGATTCCGGATGAACGAACAAGCCAACCATGAATGGTTTCGACGAAGGCGGATCGTGACGATCGTCGTTCTCGCGCTGGCTTTCTGGCTGCCGGGCCAGGCGATGGTGCCGGCCGGAGACGATCCGCTGCCGATGAAAAGCCACGGCGTCGCGCTCGGCACCGGCGCCGTGACGCTGGGATACCCCGGGGTGATCAAGGGGCGAGGCTGGGAGACTGTCGCGGTGGGCGCCCGGGCCCGGGCCGAAGGCTGGCGATGCACGGCCGTCGGCGCGCACGCGCAGGCGCGCGTGGTGTCGGCGACGGCGGTGGGACGCGGGGCATACGCGCAGGGCGAGCACATGATCGCCATCGGTCGTGGCGCTTATATGGAGCGTCTGAATGGTGGTGACGGCGAACTGGACATCGGCAACGCGTGCGGGATCGCCGCCGGCAGTCTCTGGCTGGGCGGCACGATGGCCCACCGGTACGTCGACCACTCGGGCGACAACTACGTCCACGAGAAGCGCGACGGCGGCGACGGCAGCAGTCGATGGGACGTTCGATCCGCGGTGCCGGATACCGTTTCGATCCACGGGATGGACGCATATGACGCGCGGTTCGAGCAGCATCCGGAGCGCTTCGATGCGTCTAAATTTGACCCCGCCGACCCTTCCACGTGGGTGCACCGCCCGGACGTCGACGTAGCCGGCGGCTCCGTGCACATCGCCGCCGGGCGCGGCACCGGTCGCGGCGACGGCGGCGCGATCGAGCTGCAGACCGCGCCGCCTTCGGAACATTCCGTGAACCGGAAGAACAGGCTTCGGGCCGGCATTCGCGTCGACACCGATTACCAGACTCCTGACAGCACGCCGATGCTGCTCTGGGACAACCGGACGGGTCGCCTGCATCGGGTGAAGGTCGGCCCGCCGGACAGCGGCGGCCCGGGTTTCCGCGCCCTGGTCATCGACAACTGAGATGGGCGTAACCGGTGGGCCGCGGCTTCATAGCCACGAAAACCCACGAAAACCCACAAAAAGAGGCGCGCGACGCGTTCGTGCAATCGACGTCGTCGCCGATCAGTTGTCTTGCAAGAATTCTCCGTCAGCAGGGTAGCGGGCCCCCAACCCCCTTACCAAGGGGGGGGTTGGGGGGGTCTCCGTGGAGCGGTTGCGGGCAAAGCCCGCGCCGTGGCTTTTCGTGGCTTTTTGTGGCCATTCCGACCTGCGAGGCACCGGTTACTCCCAGCTGAGATTCACCGTTCACCCGTCGAACCGCCATCTCGGCGGGCAATCGCGATCGTAGACGATCTCGACGTAGTGGATGCCGGCGGTATCCATCTCCTGGTCACTGGGCATGACCTTGTCATCGCCGTGCCAGACCTGCCTGCAGGTGATGGTGCGCACGCTCATGAGCTGGCGGTTGCCGACCGGCTCGTATAAGTGGACGTGATCGAGGAACGGTTCGGGGAGGGGCAGACCGAGCTGCCGGCTGTCCATGACGGACCGGCGATGAGTGTACTGAAAGTCATCCGGCGACACGTCGAAGCAATAAAGCGGATTGCGCCGGTCACCGTAGGGCGTCATGTCCTGACGGTTCAGAAAGACGCGTAATTGGCCGTCGGCGCAGCGAAAGGCATAGCGCTGGCCGACGGTGTCAGGAGCCTCGGTGTATTCGCCCCAGCCGGCGAACGGATCTGCGGTTCGGAACCAGTACGTGTGCCCGCCCTTGTTGAAGCTGCGCGCCGCGAGCACGTAATCGTCCGCGCCCAGCTTGACCAGGTTGGTCTCGCTGACCTGAAGCTTCGGCCTCACCTCGACGAAGGGGCCCGTACGGACCCATTGATACGTTCCGAGACGCCTGTCCCACTCATGGGCGATGGCGCCGATGAGCGAGCACGGATCGGGAGGGGGTCGTCCGGAGAACGAGTCGAGCCACCGGGTGCATGCCGCGTCGTCGGGGATCGGTTGCGCCCAGCCGTGACCCGGGACGACGGTGCCGTCCGCCGGCTGCATGCGTCGCCGAGGCTCGATGATCTCGATATCGTCCTCGGCTTCATTGAGTCGCGCGTGCACGATCTCGTGATAGGGTTCGAGCAGCGAAGCGTCCCAACCGTCCTCATCGGTGGCCCCCCTCGACCAGCCGTCCCGGCGCTGGATTGCGCAACCGTGCCAGGTGATTGCGAACACGTTCGCGTGCTCCGGCACGCGGCCATCGATGAACGCGCCCTTTGGCACGCCGAATACGGCCGGCTGCCCGTTGGCGCGGAACAGTTCGGTTCCGTCGGCCGAAACGGCCAGCCGGTCCCGCGCCACGAGCAGTTTCTCGTTCAGCACAGGCCCGTCGGGCGCACCGTCACGAACCTGATAGAAGACGGCGCGCCAACAGTCACGGCCCCGTCGATCCGCGGTGTCGAACAGGATCAGCCATCGATCGCGACTGACCTGCATGCCCTGCGCGTAGTTGGGCGTCATCCCGTCGGCGGTCCCCTCGCCATCGACGACGCTCTCGGGGATCAGCACGCCGTTGTAGTTGACCTGCCGGATCATCGGATCACCAGGTGCCCGAACTGCGTGACTTCCTGCACGCCCCACCAACGGGGCATGTAGCTCCAGAGGCTGTTTTGCAAGCCTGGACCGACGCGCCAAATCTGCATGCCCATCACGTGGCCCGAACGCGGACGAATGCCCAGGTCGGCGAACGGAATCGCGATCTCCGCCGACCAGCCGTCGTCGTCGACCGTGACGGCGCTGCGCCAGCCCGAGTCCCAGGCCAGACCGCCGGGCTCGGCGTCCCCGCGGATGTCGTAACGCCCGTCGGCCCGCTGGCCTGTCGGATTCAGGTGGAACTCGAAGCTTCCCTGGTGGTCGTGCCGCGCGTCCAGCATTAGGGCGATCGCGTGCCATCCGCCCAGCGCGAACACCCCGCGCAGGTCCCGCGTCGTCTGCGGCACGTCGGGCGCCGGCAGCGGGACGCCCAGCGCGGTCCGCTGCTGCGTGGGATCAATCGGACCGGGCGTGTTCATGCGCAGACCGAGGTAGAGGTTCTTCCGGTCGTGCAGGCATCGAACCGTCGTCTGCTGCTTCTCGGGCACGACGGTGCCGCGACCGCTGACCACGAACGGGCCGGACGCCGCGGCGGTCGACCACACGTCCTCATCGAGTCGACCGTTGATGATCGGCGGTCGTCGGACCGGCGTCGCCATGGCCTCGCGCAGACCGTGCTCGTGGTATCGATCCCGCCGTCTCTTCAGCAGGTCGATCGTGCTCTGGATGTCGTGCACGATCGGTCCGGCATAGCCCGTGGGTCGCCCGACTTGCGTTCGGTACGGCACGGCGCCGAGGACGAGCGCATCGTCTCCCGCGACCAGGGGTCCGCTGGTGGCTCCCTTGGCCTGTTGAACACCGTCGACGTAGAAGCGCACTTCCGAGCCGTCACACGTCGCGGCAACGTGATGCCATCGGCCGTCACCAATCAGGGTGGTGCCGGCGACGCCGCCGCCCGCCGGCGGCATCTCCACGTACGGCACCCCCTCGCCTTCCATGTACACCACCACCCGATAGTTCGTTCCCCCTTCGCGGCGGCCCTTGCTCACGATCGAGGCGTAGCGATTGGCCGCCTCGAGCCTCACCCAGGCGGTGATCGTGAAGCGATCAAGGGCCTGGCGGTCGCGGTGAGGCACGCTCACGTAACAGTCGGATTCGCCGGTGAGCCGCAGCGCGCGCCCGAATCGGCCCGGGCTCCGCGTCGCGCCTCCCGCGATCGCGCCATCGTTACCGTTTCCAGTGAGGTCCGCCGCGCTTCGGCCCTCGGTCTCGTCGAAGGTCCAGGCCGCGACGAAGTTCGCGCGGGCCAGGCCCGCGCCGGTCGCGGGCGCGGTTCGATACACCTGCCCGACGCCCTCGCGCATCAGCCGCGCAATCGCATCGCCCGGCAGGGCGCGATCCAGGATGGCGACCTCGTCCAGGGTGCCCTTCATGTTATGAACGTGGGTCGGCGGCAGCGAGTCGATCCGCAGCCGGCCGTCGAGCCCCTCGTTCGGAAGGGCCGCCAACCGTTCGCGCAGCTGCTCCGCTCGTTCCAGATGGTGGTCGAAGCGGACGAGCGTGGCGTCGCGCGGCCAGTCGTCAGGCCCCGGAATGGCCCCCTCGATCGATCCGACCAGCTCGTAGAGGCTCGACCAGTTCTCGAAGCCCGCAAATTCGCGGCATGCGAGCAAAAGGCTGCGTTCGCCGTCATAGGCCTCGGGGTTCCACGCCCAGTCCAGACGTGTCGCCCGGGTGGTCGCGGTGCCGCGTTCGGGGCTGATGCCGTGGACGTGGCGGGACAGCGCCGCGGGCCGGGCGTGGATGGCGCCGAAGGCGCTGTCGCGCAGGTGATTGTCGTAGATCAGGCACTTCGCCGTCGCGCCGAACGCCCGGGCGAAGTCCGCGACGTCTCCCGGCGGCAGCGCCGGGCTGGTCACCTGCGGACCGCAAAGGATCAGTCCGGTCCCCGGGGGCAGGCCGCCCGCGGCCCGCAGCCGCGCCGCGTACGTCTTGTAGGGCGCAAGCGTCCAGTAGGTCTGCGGCAGGAAATAGAGCGTGGCGTCCCGGTTCAGACGCTTCATCGCCCCGTGCACCTCGCGCAGGAGGTGGACCAGCGCGGCGTGGTAGTTGCCGTCAAAGAGCGCGTCGGTCGCCGGGTCCATGCGCATGGCCTGGTCGTCGACATGAACGTTGAAATCGCGAGCGCCCTGGCCGAAGGCCTGCGTCATCGACTTGATGGCGCGGCGCACCCCCGCGGGGCTCGCGTCGAGCACACCCTCGTCGTACGGCAGGTAGGACGCCACCCACCAATCGGCGAAATGGTCGCGGGCCAGCGCTCGGTTGCCGCCGGTTTCGTAGTGAAAGTTCGACTTCAGCGCGTACTCCCACGTCCCTGAGGTTCGCTTGGTACCCCGCGCGGCGAAGGTCGGCCAGTCGGCGATCTCCGTCTGGCGGACGTAGACCGTTCCATTCTTGACGAAAGTGAGCTGCCGCAGCGTCTGGATCGCATAGAAGGCGCCCTGCGCGGCTGGCGAGGTGATGACGATGACGTCGCGGTCTGCGCCGCGGCGCACGCAGAGCACATAGGCCTGTTGGCGGTTGGGAACGTCGTCGAGATCGCCCGGCGTGATCGTGGAGCCGACAAGATGGCGGTCGATCATCGGCAACTGATCGCGTGAACCGATCAGGATCAGCGTGCCGTCGCCGGGCACCTCCGGATTCACGTCGCGATGCACCGTCGCGGCGTCGCGGCTGACCCGAAGCAGGTCGAGCAGCTGTCCGCGCCCGGCACGCAGGTCATCCCATCGCGGCGCAACGATGACGGGTCGTTCGACCGCAATGAGCTCATGCCCGGGTCGCTCGCGCTTCGGCCGGGGAATCACCGCGAGCTCGACGTCACCGGGCATGACCTCAGGCACGACGTCCTCGATCGGCACCGCGACGGCGCGGTCGGCGAGCCCAAGGTGAATGAACAGCAGCACGAAGAGGCGCGGGCCGACGTGAGACAATGGTGCCCTTTCAGCTGGCGGTAGACGGCCCGGTGGTCAGCTACGGCGCCAACCCGTCGGGATGGTAGAAGATGTCCCGGCTGGCATAGCCCTCTTCGGGAATGTCGTCCCAGTGAATCGGTTCGGAGTGGCCGTCGAGGTAGACGATGCACACCATGTCGGCGTCATGGCGGCGGGGTATGGCCAGATGGACACCCGAAAACGTCTTGTGAGCGGGGTGAAACCCCGACGCATCGACAAGCAGGTAGGTGAGTGACGGCTTGGCGATATCCGAGAGACGCATGATCTCGAACATGTGGTAGGCAGCGCCGGCATATTCCTTGTCCATCGTCACGAACGGGTTGATCCCGTAATGTGATCCCAGCCATCCCCAGCCCAGATGGGTATGGATGTACAGGGGATCTTCGGCCCAGGCGTCCTGACTCGGTTCATCCGGACAGCGAAACACGCCTTCCGGGGCACTGGTGATTTGGGGGACGCTGTTGAACTGGGCGCCTGCGAGACCGACGTAGCCCCCGAGGACGAGCTTGGCGCTCCACATCCCCTGTCCCCAGCCGGATACCGGCAGGAAGTCATCATAATCACCCGCATAGGCGCGCAGCGCCATGCCGAGCTGCCTGAGCTGGCTGCTGCACTGCACGATGCGCGCCCGGCCCCG
>NYZC01000041.1 GCA_002686995.1 Phycisphaeraceae bacterium
CCGACCCATCACCCGCAATGGGCCCGCCACGGCGCGGCGGCCGACCGTGAACCGGCAGGGCTGGGGATGTTGCGCAACGCCGTAAATCACATGCGCCAGAGCCGCCAGCCGGCGGCGGCGAACTGACCGGCCGCGTTGATCCGGACACGGCAGGCTGGCGCAGATTGCATATTTGGCCGAAAAATGGTTAAAATGAGGGGCTTGGGCTCTGCGCGAGGAGACTTCCCACGTTGGGCGGTCGCGCCGGGTCGGTATCACGCTGCGGTGGGAATCCAATAATTAGCACCGAAGCGGCCCGTGGTAGCTCGTTCATGTGAACGGGCCGGGTAACTTTTGACGGGAAAACTTCATGGTTGATCGCATACTGATTGAACAGCTCGGCGTCGAAGACAAGCAGGCCGAGCAGATGGTTGCCGAGGCCTTGGGCCAGAACGTCGCCGACGGCGATATGGACGGGCTCGTGGCCACGCAGATCGGCGAGTTGAAAGTCGGCGCCATCCTCAAAGGCAAAATCGTTGGACAGGCAGGTGATTCCTACCTGATCGAAGTCGGGCTCAAAAGCGAGGGCATGCTCGACAAAAACGAATTCGACGACCCATCATCCGTCGAGATCGGTGACGCCATCGAGGTCCTGCTGGAGGACATCGAGTCCGAGCAGGGCACGGTGCAGATATCCAAGCGCCGCGCTGATCGAATTCGTAACTGGGAAAAGATCATCAGCGATTGTAATGAGAACGACGAAGTCACCGGCAAGGTGATGCGCAAGATCAAGGGCGGGTTGCTGGTGGATATCGGTGTGCCCGTGTTCCTGCCGGCCTCGCAGGTGGACGTTCGCCGGCCGGCGGACATCGGCCAGTTTATCGGCAAGGACATCAAGGCGCAGATCGTCAAGATCGACACCGATCGCCGCAACATCGTCATCAGCCGTCGCCGCCTGATCGAAGATCAGCGCGCTGAGGCACGCAACCAGTTGCTGGAAACCATCAAAGAGGGCGACGCCGTCAAGGGCATTGTCAAGAACATCGCGGACTTCGGCGCCTTTGTGGATCTGGGCGGTATTGACGGCCTGCTGCACATCACCGACATGAGCTGGGGCCGGATCAACCATCCGTCCGAGATGGTGCGGATCGACGAGGAGATCGAGGTCAAGGTGCTGAACATCGACCTCGAGAAGGAGAAGATCGCGCTGGGGCTCAAGCAGAAGGAGGACTCGCCCTGGCACGACATCGAGACGAAGTACCCCGCCAACACCCGCGTCCAGGGCATCGTGACGAACATCATGAGCTACGGCGCGTTCGTGAAGCTGGAGGAGGGCGTCGAGGGCCTCGTGCACATCTCGGAGATGAGCTGGACCAAGCGGATCAACCATCCCAGCGAGCTGGTCTCGATCGGCCAGGAGGTCGAGGTCGTCGTGCTCGACGTCAACAAGGACAAGCAGGAGATCAGCCTCGGCATCAAGCAGACCGAGGTGAACCCCTGGGAGCTGGTCGCCGAGAAGTACCCGCCCGGCACCGTCATCGAGGGCAAGGTGCGCAACCTCGCCAGCTACGGCGCGTTCATCGAGATCGAGCCGGGCATCGACGGCCTGCTGCACGTGTCCGACCTGAGCTGGACCAAGAAGCTCACGCATCCCAACGAGGTGCTGAAGAAGGGCGAGACTGTCAAGTGCGTCGTCCTCGAGGTCGACCAGGGCAAGCAGCGGATCGCCCTCGGCCTGAAGCAGATGTCGGAGGATCCGTGGCACGAGGCCATCCCGACGCATTACCAGCCGGGCATGATCGTCAAGGGCCACGTGACGAAGATCACCAACTTCGGCGTCTTCGTCGAGCTCGAAGAGGATCTCGAGGGGCTGCTGCACATCTCCGAGCTGGCCGACCACAAGGTCGAGAACCCGCAGGACATCGTCCAGGTCAACCAGGAGCTGGAGGTCAAGATCCTGCGCGTCGACCTGGAGGACCGCAAGATCGGTCTTTCGCTCAAGCGGGCGCAGTGGACCGTCGACAGCGACCAGGAAAGCACCGAGCCGCGCAAGGACCTCGGCGGCGGCATGGACGATCACGGCGCCCTGGGCACGGACAAGATCACGTTCGGGCCCGGCGGCACGCGAACGTAAGTCATCTTTACTTGCGACTTGCGGTTTTTGATTTTCGATCCGGTTCGTCGCCCCGACGGCACGTCGGGGCGGCGCCGTGGTCACGGGCCGGCGACCATCAAGGGTGACGATTCGTGCGCACGTTGATCCCGCTTCTGGCGGTGGGGGTTGGTGTCGCCTTCGTCGTTGCGCTGTTTCTCCAGGGAAGCGGCCGCGACCAGGACGGCACCGGACCGGACGAGAACGCCCCGGCGCAGGAGACGGCCGAATCGCCCGAGACGGTCGCCGCGGCGCCGGAAGAGACCGGGACCGAACCTGCGCCGCCTGACGCCGCCTCCGCACCGGAGACGCCTGACGAGACGCCTGAAAGCGTCGAGGCCGCATCGCCCCCCATCGAGCCCATCGGCGCTCTGTCCATCCTGCCGGCGGAGAACCCGGGACCGACCGTGATCGGCAGCGACGACGAGGGCGGCGAGTTTCGGCTGCGCGTCGAGCTTTCCCACAGCGGCCTGCGTCGCGTGTCCCTGGCGGATTACAGGGCAACGGTCTACGCCGACGACCCGTACGTGCTGCAGTCCGTGGCCGAGGTCGGCGATCACACGATGTACCCCTTCGGCGCGCTCGACCTCACGATCAACGGGACGCGGCTGTCCGTGCTCGCCGCGCGTTGGGATCTGAACGCCGAGGCGAGCGGCGCGTCGGCGACGGAATACGTGCTGCACGTCGTCGACGGCGACGGCAAGCCGGTGCTGGACGTCACCCGGCGGTTCGAGATCCGGCCGGAGAGCTACGGCATCGTCATCCGCCAGCGGTTCGCCAACCGGACCGACCAGCCGCTGGAGATCGTCTGGCGCCAGTTGGCCCAGGCGGACGCCACCATCGACCGCGCGGACTACCTGGGCGACCGGCGCGCGTTGATCGCCGGTTACTTCGATCCGCCGTACGACTCGAAGCGATCGACGATCTTCATTCGCGACACCCATCTGCCCCGGACGGCGGTGCTCGATGCGTACCAGGACGAGAACCGGCCATTCTGGCCCAACGAGGAGATCGACGGGCACGAGACCGCCGAGCTGGTCTGGTTCGCTTCGCTCAACCGCTACTTCGCGGTGGCCCTCCACCCGCTCGTACCCGAGTCGGGTCGTGTGCCCGACCTCGAGACGGACTGGGACAAGCTCTCGATGGTGGTGCTCGGCAAGAAGGGCGAAGAGCAGACGTCCGACGGGCGCGTGATGGCGTTCTCGCTGCGTACGCGACCGTTCATCGTGAGCGCGGGCGCGACCGAGCGCCGCGATCTTGGCATTTTCTGCGGCCCCCGACGCAAGCTGATCTTCCAGGCCCCGCCGTTCCGGGAGCTGTTCTTCGACAAGATGCGGATCTACAGCCTCGGCGGGCCGTGCGCCTTCTGCACGTTCCAGTGGCTTGCCCACGGGCTGCTCGCTTTTCTGACCTTCCTGCACGACTGGCTCTTCGGCGACTGGGGGCTCGCGATCATCCTCCTGGTCCTCTGCGTCCGCGCGCTGCTGCACCCGATCACCAAGCGCTCGCAGGTCAACATGATGAAGATGGGCAAGCAGATGCAGTCGCTTCAGCCCGAGATCGAGAAAATCAAGAAGCGGTACGGCGACGACACCAGCCGGATCAGCCAGGAAACGATGAAGCTGTACCGCGAGAAGGGCGTCAATCCCGCCAACATGCTCGGCTGCCTGCCGATGCTGCTGCAGATGCCGATCTGGATCGCCTTGTACGCGATGCTCTACTTCGCGATCGAGCTTCGCCACGAGCACGCGTTCTACGGCATCTTTCAGCTGATCAGCGGCGGCGCGTGGGACTTCCTTCGCGACCTGTCGGGCCCCGACCGGTTCATCTCCTTCTTCGACGAGCCGAGGTTCTTCCGTCTCTGGCTGTTCAGCTTCGACTACTCGTCGATCAACATCCTGCCGGTGCTGATGGCGGTGGTATTCTTCATCCAGCAGAAGCTGACGATGACGCCGGCCGCGACCGAGGATCAGCGCCGCCAGCAGAAGATCATGGGCTACGTGACGCTGATCTTCCCGGTGATCATGTACTCGATGCCGAGCGGCCTGACGCTCTACATCATGTCCTCGACGGCCATCGGCATCTACGAAAGCTACCTCGTCCGTAAGCACATCCGCGAGCAGGAGGAGGGCGGCACGCTCTTCGCCGGCCGCAAGCCGCCCAGACCCGGCGGGTTCATGGACCGCATGCACAAGGCCGTCGAGGCCAAACAGAAGCAAGCGAAGGACCGGGATCGCAAGGTCAATGGCGGCGATCGCCCGAACCGCCCCAATCGGCCGAAGCGACCGAAGAAGTAGGGCGGGGCGGAAGGGCGGAAGGCCGCCGGACCTTCGACCTTCGATCTTCGACTTCTCGCCCTCCCCCCATGTCCGACATCGACGACACCATCGTCGCGACAAGCTCGCCGCCCGGGCGCGGCCGCCGCGGGCTCGTTCGCCTGAGCGGCGATCGGACGCGCGCCGTCCTCGAACGACTGCTCGTATCGGGGGTGCCGCGGCGTCCTCGTGAGATCGAGTCCGGACGACTTGCGCTGGCCGCCGCGTCGCTGCCGGTGCTGGCGGTCCGATTCGACGCCGGGTCGAGCTACACCACGCAGGAGATGGCGGAGATCCAGATGCCCGGCCACCCTCGTCTGCTCCAGCGGGTCGAGCGCGCCGCGATCGAGTCGGGCGCGAGGCCGGCGGAGCCGGGCGAGTTCACGTTTCGCGCGTTCGTCGCGGGACGGATCGATCTGACCCGGGCTGAGGGTACGGCGGCCACGATTGCCGCCGTGAGCGACGGGCAGTTGCGGGCGGCGTCGATGCTCCGACGGGGACGGCTCGGGCGTGCGGCGGAGGACCTCGTCGACGATCTGGCGGGCCGGCTCGCCCTCGTCGAGGCAGGCATTGACTTCACCGACCAGGAGGACGTGGTGCCGGTCGACGCCGGGACGCTGGGCAGGGCGCTGCGTCGCATCGAATCGAAGATCGACGGCCTGTCCGCGGGTAGCCGTCCATGGTCCACGCTCGAGGCACTGCCCCAGATCGCGCTCGTCGGGCCGCCCAGCAGCGGCAAGAGCACGCTGTTCAACACGCTGCTGGGCTGGCGACGGGCGGTCGTCGACCGGGTCGCCGGAACCACCCGGGACGTCCTGGCCGAGCCGCTCATCCTCGAGGCGGGTGGGGGTCGCGCTCCGATCGAGGTGATGCTCGTCGACGTGGCGGGCCTGGATGACCCCGCGGGGGCCTTGGATCGGGGGGTGCAGGCGGCGGCCCGGGCCGCGATCGAGCGGGCCGACCTCATCCTGCGTCTGCACGACCTGTCCCGGAGCAGCGAGGCGGCGGTGACCGATTCGTGGTTGACCGGGCTGCGGAATCCGGTGGTGGCGGTCGGCACCAAGTCGGACCTCGCGACCGGTGCGGGGCTCACCGTGAGCTGTGTGACCGGCCAGGGGCTCGAAACGCTCCGGGCGATCCTGGCCGACCGCATCGGCGACCGGCGGTCGGGGGTGGGGGGGGACCTGCTGGTGCTCCAGCCGAGGCACGAGGAGGCGTTGCGCCAAACCGCGCACTGTGTGAAGGCGGCGAGGTCATTCCTTGACGAGTCGTCGACCGGCTCGGTCGACCAGAGCGAACTGGTCGCTCACGAGCTTCGCGCGGCGCTTGACGCCATGGCCGGACTGGGCGGTCGCACTTCTCCTGACGACGTTATCGGACGGGTCTTCGCGACCTTCTGCATCGGCAAATAAGTCGACCGGTGCACCGCTCGCCACAAGCCGCGTTCCCCCCGAATCCCGGTTTCAGTCCAATCTGATCGGCGGGATTGCAGATAAATTTCATTAGACATATGGATTATTAATCTCATCTGGGGCCCTGAATCCGGGCTGTCACGACGTCGATCCACATCATCCCGCGGCCTGGTCATCAGCTCAGGACGAAGTGCGCTTCGTTCTGTGATTGCGGGCAATAACCCGCGACAAATCAGCGTTTACTGCATGTTCCCGGGCTGGCGGCGCCGCGATCACGACCGCTCGACCGGACCTGGGAGCGGTCCGAAGGGACGCTGGAGCCGGCGCCGCATGGCTGAATTCAGACGCACGATCAACCTGCAACTCACTGCAAACCTATTGACACTGATCGGCTGCGGGATTAAATTTGATCGTGTGAAGAGCAGAGAACTACACGTTGACTTCAGCTACGCAAGACCTCCGCCTGAATCCAGCCAATAAATTAGACACATGGTTTGTGTAAGCCATGTAAGCCATCGTAGGCCATGTAGGCCTTTTGTGTTGACCGTACCGTCCCATGAACCTGCAAAGGAGTCCCTGAAATGACCTTGATGAAGAGCTCGATCCTGGCCTCGGTTCTCGTGGCCGTCACCCTGATGGGCTATCAGCCCGCGAACGCGCAGCTGACCTCGGATCGGCCGGTAGTCGATATCACCGATCGCCCTGTCGATATCCCGCACCACATTCTCTGCCGGTGCGTGCACCGCATCAAGCGGCTGGCGCACGCCTGCATCGAGCGCAATGCCGAGATCACGAAGCGCTGCACGCACGCGATTCGCTTCCTGCTCCGTCAGGGCCGTGTGGAACTGGCCAAGAGGATCGCCCGTCACTGCATCCATCACATCGAGGTGACGACCAAGCGCTGCCTCCACGCCATCGACGGGATTTGCGCCCGTTGCCGTCAAGCGCTCAGCGATGCCGGCGCGGGTCATGACCTGTTCGGCATCCTCGCCAACGTCTGTGAGGAGGCCAAGGGTGCCGTCTCGGACTCGGGTCGCCGTTCGATCGCGGCGATCAAGTCGCTGTTCGACGATCGTCCGACTGACTCGGTCGGCGGCTGAGCAGAGCGATCGGCGGCGACCGCCGCTCGATCCCAAGCGTGAATCCCCCATCCGGCGTCGTTGCGGGGGCGCAGCGTCGTCGGAAGCCCGCCTGGGAAGGAGACGGACGGCCATGGAGCCTTCCGTCTCCTTCTCTCTTTCGGACCTCTTTCGACCTGCCCGACCCGGAGTCCTTGCCATCACGCTGATCGACGCCAATAATCAGCCAAAGGAGCCGCAGGTCCCGAATCAGCCTCGAGGCTGGCCGTCTGCGAAGAGAACGCACGCCCTGAACGCGACCGTCAAGACCGTATCGATCCGTTTCCGGCGGGGGACAGGATGGCCGCATCCTCGGAGACCGCTGTCATGAAACCATTCACCCTGAGCCTCATCGCGTTCGCCGTGCTCGTGCTCTGCGGGGCGATCCAGGCCGAGACCGTGTCCGCCACCGACGGTAACAACGGGGTCAGCATCGTCGACACCGACGTCGTCCCGGCCCATACGCTGCGCCGGTGCGTCAGCCGGATCAACCGGGTCGCGGCCTCGTGCCGACGGCGGTCCAACCTGATCGGCATGCGCTGCCGGTCCGCCGTTCGCCTGATGATCCAGACGGACCACGTCGAGCCGGCCCGGAACCTCTCGAAGCACTGCGTAGGGTTCATTCTGACCTCGACGCGCCAGTGCAAGAGAACCATCGAGCACCTGCGCCGCCGGTGCGTCAACGATCTGCGGAATGCGAACGCGAGTGTCGCCCTGTTCAACCAGCTCGACGCGGCTTGTGATTCCGCCGTCAACAGCGTCGATCAGTCCGCCGACAGCAACAATCGGTCGATCCAGGACCTCTTCAACGACACGAGCCCCGACGTCGGACCCGGCGGCACGGGCGGGAACGGATGAGATCGACGGACCATTGACCGGGCAATCCGCCCCGGTAGAATGAGAACAGCGCTACGGGAGGATGCGGCGCGTGCCGCCACTTCCGGCGCCGAGAAAAAGGAAGGAAAGAGAACAGGATTTCGCGGAAGGCATATCCGAGCGCACGGGGAAGGCGTCAGACCTGCATCACGCAGCCGGTCGTTTCCGACGCCGCTCCACGCTTGTTTCATCGTTTCGGCCGAGAACACGGGCCGGGCATAGCCCGCGCCGGATCGCCGTAAACGGTCGACGGGCGGTCGGAGCCAGGGCAGGGAGGGGCACCTCGTCCTGCCCGGCGCCATGCCGAAACTCCGGTCGGATGAAAATCACGAGCCGCGTCAAGCGGCCCGGCCCGTTCGGGCGCGTCCACGGCCGATCCTGTGAACGTCGTTGCCGGTACGCGCAACGCGCCCCGGAGGAGAACTGGACCGATGCCGCATCGCCGCCGCGCCCCCCTTGCTTGCGTGCTTGCCGTCGTCGCGGTGGGGGTGCTGGCGGTGCCGGGCGGGGCCGAAGCGGCGCTGTTCGAGGCGGACGCGTCCGGCAGCGTGACGATCACGGCGCTCGAGCATGCCGGCGGCGGCGCCGGCATCATCATCAAGGGATTCGCGTTCAATGCCGATCTGAGCGCGACGATGCAAGGCAACGCGATGGCCCAGGCCACGGGAATGACGACGATCCTCGCGAACGACCCGAACAACATGGTGATCGGTGACGGGCTCCAGCAGTCGGTCGACATCGACGGCACGGCCGGCATCGCCGAGTTCAGCTCGGCGGCCGCGTTCGCGTTCGTCGACGGCTTCATCGACGTGTTCAACACGACGGCCGATCCGGTCTCCGTCACGTTCCAGTTGTCGTACATGATGACCGTGAACACCGACGCTCCCGAGTTCGACAGTTTCGCCTCGTCGGACGCGTTCCTCGAGGTGTCGGTCGACGACGTCATCGTGTACGACGATTTCATCGCGTCGTCGTCGGGACGCGAGATACCCGGCGGAATGATGCAGACCGGACTGGTGACGACGACGGTCAACATGGTCACGGCCCCGTTCGAATTCGGGTCGCTGGGGTTCGCGATCGACAGCTTCGGGGCGGCGACCGTCCCGGAGCCTGCGACGCTCGGCATCCTCTGGCCGCTTCTGGCCGTGGGTGCGGCGTCGGCACGACGACAACGCAGCGGGCGCGGCAGGTGACGCCCCCTCGATGAACCAAGGAGAGAAGATGAACAGATCGCTACCACGCCGCCGCGTCCACATCGCGAAGTCGCTTCCGCGCGCGGTGCTCGTCCTGATCGCGTTGGCGGTCGCGGCGCTCGCGCCAAATCGCGCCGGCGCCGCCAGCTTCGATGCGGACGCGACGATCAACCTGAGCATCACGGGCTTCGCGCACGCGGGCAACGGCGCGGGCGTTTCGATCTCGGCCGCCGACATCAGCCCGGACACCACCCAGTCGATGTTCGGCAACGCCACGGCCACGCCGGTGGTCAGCACCACGCTGCACTCGGCGAACCTCAACATCCTGCCGGCGCTGGTTGCCGAGATGTCGGCCATGGCCGACGGCACGGCGGGGCTCCCGCCCAACTCGCTGGCCAACGCCGGCGCGCCGTCCGGCGTCGAGCTCGACATTTTCAACGCCTCGGCCAGCCTGCTGACGATCACGTTCGAGGTCGATTACTTCATCCGGGCGGCCTCGTCGGCCACGGAGCCGCAGAGCATCGCCGGCGCGGACACCGATCTCGTCGTAAGCGTGATTCCCGATTTCGGGCCCGTGCTCGAGCCGGTCAACGTGTTCGTGACGACGTTCGACATCGACGGGCTCTTCCCCTCCACGCCCGTCGTGCTGCAGGCGGTCGAATCGATCGAAGTCCAGGTGCCTGCGGGCGAGGGCGTCTTTTTCGAGGTCATGACCGAAGCGCGCGGCGACGCGGCCGTGCCCGAGCCCGCCGTGCTCACGATGCTGTGTCCGCTGCTCGGCCTGCTGCGCCGCGCGACGCGTCCGTCGCCGCGCTGAATCACTATGCTTGGCGCATGGCCGCCAAGGCGAAAAGCTCGGCGCCCCGGATCGTCAACCGCCGGGCCCGCCACGACTACCACGTCACCGCGAAGCTCGAGGTCGGCCTGGTCCTGCTGGGCAGCGAGGTGAAGTCGATCCGCCAGGGGCAGGTCTCCCTGGCCGAGGGCTACGCCCGCATCGAGCCGGACCAGCAGCTCTATCTCTACGACGTCGACATCGGCGCCTACCAGCACGCCGCCGCCGGGGCGCACGAGCCGAAGCGCCGCCGCAAGCTGCTGGCGCATCGGAAGCAGATCAGAGAGCTTGCCGCGCAGACGGGGACCAAGGGCACGACGCTCGTGCCGCTGGCGATCTACTTCGTTCGCGGACGGGCCAAGCTGGAACTGGGCGTCGGCCAGGGCCGCCGCGGCCATGACAAGCGCCGCGACATGGAGACGAAGGCCCACAAGCACGAGATGCGCAAGGCGATGACGCGGAAGAGGCTGTGACGTGGCCGAAGTGGCCATGCTTCGGATCATGCCTCCACGGGAACAAAGCATCTGAAGGCAGGTGATATCGGCTACGGCTTGCCGCCCAAATCTGCCGATGATAAACTGAGTGTCCTGACCCACTGGGGGTGTAGCTCAGTTGGGAGAGCGCTTGCATGGCATGCAAGAGGTCCGGGGTTCGAGCCCCCGCACCTCCATTGGATCAAGGGCCCTGCGTCGAA
>NYZC01000042.1 GCA_002686995.1 Phycisphaeraceae bacterium
ACATCAGCACGTCGATGTCCACCGTACCGAACGCGTGGACGTTGCCGTCGTTGCGCAGCTCGATCGGGAGATCGAGCACGAACGGATCGCCTGCCACCAGTGACGGCGGGAACGGCGGCACGTTGAACTGCGGCACCAGGTCCACGCTCGGCGCGATCACCTCCAGCACCTGGGGCGTCGTCGCCACGTTGTTGTCCTTGTCCGGTTCGGCGAGGACGAACCCCGAGTCGACGAGCCCGATCAGCTGGTAGAAACCGGCGGGAATGTCGCCCGGAAGGCCCCACGACACCGAGAGGAAATCGGTCGCGCCCGGCGCGAGGGTCAGCGGATGACCGGCGAGCGTCGCGAGCACGACGTTGTCCGGGTTGCCGGGATCGCCGTCGGGCGACGCCATGAGCTGGATGTCGATCAGCGCCTCGGCGGCGATGTCGCCGTCGTTGCGGATCGAAAGCGGCTGGTCGAACTGCACCGGATCGCCCGCGAGCAGCGTCGGCGGGAACGGCGTGCCCTCGAACTGCGCGACGAGATCCACGAACGGCGCCTCGACGGTGACCGAGACGTCGGTGACCGCCGCGTTATTCTGCTCGTCGAACTCGTCGATCGCGTTGCCCGAGTCGACGACCGCCAGGAACCGGTAGTCGCCCTTGGGCATGTCGGCGGGCAGGTTGACGCTGAGGAACACGAAATCGGTCGTGCCCGGCGCCAGCGTGACCTGGTGCGCCGGGATCGTCTCGATAAGGAAGTTCGCCGGGTTGTCGACGTCGCCGTTCAGCGACGCGACGATGTCGATGTCGATCGTCCCGAACGCGGTCAGCGTGCCGAGATTGGCGATCTCCAGCGGCAGATCGATCGGCACCGGCGTGCCGGCGACGATGAACTGCGGAAGCTGCGGATCCAGGAAGTGCGCGGCGAGGTCGACGAACGGCGCCTCGACCGTGATCACGGCGTCGGTGATCGCGACGTTGTTGTCGAGATCGGTCTCGGCGATGTTCGGGCCGGCGTTCACGACGGCGGCGAACTGGTAATCGCCGTGCGGCACGTCCTCGGCGATCAGGAGAAAGACGTCGAAGAACTGTGACGACTGCGGCGGCAGCACCACCTGCACGTCGGGCAGGCTCTGCACCAGGATGCCGTTCTCGGGACCGGTCGATCCGACCGGGACCGCGAACACGTCGAGGTTTACTGGCTCGAACAGCGGCACGTTGCCGAGGTTCTTGACCTCGACCGGCAGGAACAGCTCGAACGGATCACCCGCGAGCACGGTCGGGGGCAGGAACAGGTCCGGGAACGTCGCCGAGAGATCCACCTCGGGCGCGACGACCTGGAACACGGCATCCGACAGCACGATGTTGTTCTGCTCGTCCGGCTCGTCGTAGACACCGGTCGTGTCGATGGCGGCGCCGAACTGGTACGCGCCGCCCGCGACGTCCGGAGGCAGCGAAACGCCGAACGGCTGGAACTGCACCGTGCCCGGCGCGAGGTTCAGCGGCGGGGGCTCGACGGTCAAGATCACCGTGGCCGCGGCGACGTCGCCGTCGGGCACGAGCAGCACGTCGACATTCACCGGGTCGAACGCGAAGTCATTGCCGTCGTTGCGGATCAGCAGCGGCAGGTCGACGAACAAGCCGTCGCCGGCCACGACCGTGTCGGGCACGAACAGCGGCTCGAACTCGCCGACGAGGTCGACGAACGGACGGATCAGCGTGAACGGGAAGTCCGAGACGGCCGCGTTGTTCTGCTCGTCCGTCTCGGCCACCGCGTCCGCGGCGTCGACGATCGCCGAGAAGAACCAGTCGCCCTCGGGCAGGTCGTCGGGCAGGAAGAAGTCGACCGGGAACTCCTTGATCTCGCCCGGCAGCAGGTTGATCGAAAGACCGTCGAGCGTGCTGATCACGACCTGGTCGGGCTGCGGCGGCAGCGCCGGGCTCTGCGACGCGAACACGTCGATCTGGATGTTCGTCTGGACCTGGACGTTGCCCTCGTTGCGCACCATGACGAACAGCAGGCCGCCCGCGCCGCCGGCCGTGCCCGCAGCGCCCGGCGTGCCGGGAGCGCCGGATCCGGCGCCGGTCGGATCGAGGAAGACCTGGCCGACCAGATCGACGAACGGCGATGCGACCGCGATCGTGCCGTCGAACACGACGACGTTGTTCTGTTCGTCGTCCTCGGCGACCACCTCGGCCGCGTCGATCACGGCCATGAGCTGGTAATCGCCCTCCGGCACCTCTGCGCCGAGCGCCACCGGAAGCACGTAGTCGCGCACCTCGCCCGGGAACATCTGCAGCAGCTGCCCCGGCAGCGAAGCGAGCACGATGTTGCCCGCGCCGGCCGGGTCGCCGTCGGGCGACAGAAGAAGCTCGATGTCGACGATCGCGTCGAGCGGAATGTTGCTCTCGTTGACGACGCCGACGAGCACGTCGCCGGTCGCCTGGTCACCGGCGATGACCGCCGGCGGCAGCGATACGAAGCCGAAGAAGCCGGCGAGGTCGATGAAGCTCTGGCCGACGGCGACCAGGTTGTCGCTGACGGCCACGTTGTTGACCTCGTCAGGCTCCACCACGACGTCCGACGAATCGACGATCGTCATGATGAAGTAGTCGCCCTCGGGGGTGTCCACCGGAAGCTGCACCGGCGCGTCGAGGAACTTGGTTTCGCCCGGCGCCAGGTTGATCGACACGTTGTCGAGCGTGCCCAGACCCACGTTGGCCGAGTCGAGCGGATCACCGGTCGGCGACGCGACGACCTCGACCTGGATGTTGCTCTGCACGGCGGTGTTGCCGTCGTTGCGCACGTTCAGCGGAAGCAGGCCGCCCGCGTCGTCGCCCGCCACGACCTGCGGCGGCAGGGTCGAGCCGTCCAGCTCGGCCACCAGGTCGACGAACGGCGCCGCGACGGCGATCGTCACGTCGGACACGAGCAGGTTGTTCTCCTCGTTGTCCTCGTCCACCACGTCGCCGGCGTCGATCAGTCCGACCAGGGCGTACTCACCTTCGGGCATGTCCGCGGGAATCTCCACGAGCGCGAAGAACTCGCGGGCCTCGCCCGGATACAGGTGCAGCGGCCGCTGATCCAGCGACGCGAGCACGATGCCGCCCGGGCTGCCCACTGCGCCGTCGAGTGACGCCTCGACGACCATATCGATCGTCGCGTCGATCACGACGTTGCTCTGGTTGAACACGACCAGCGACACCTCGCCCAGCACGTCGCTGCCGGCAATGACGGCCGGCGGCAGGAGCACGAAGCCGAACTGGCCCGCGAGATCGACCTGGCTCGCCGACACGTTCACGAACGCCGCGTCGGAAGCGATGTTGTTCTGCTCGTCCGGCTCGTCGACCTGGTCGGCCGAGTCGACGATCGCGGCCACGGTGTAATCGCCCGCCGGCGTGTCGAGCGGCAGGCTGATGTCCGCGAAGAAGTCCTTGGTCTCGCCCGGATCGAGGTTGATCGACTGGTCGGACAGCGTCTGGAGCACCACGAACGCGCCGCCGGCGACGTCGCCGTTCTCCACGGCGACGATCTGGATCTCGACGTTCGTCTGGATCGGGACGTTGCCGTCGTTGCGCACCGTGACGGGCACGATGCCGAAGACATCGTCGCCCGCGACCACCTGGGGCGGCAGCGGCGATGCGCCGATGCCGGCCACGAGATCCACGAAGGGCGACGCCACCGCGAGCGGGAACGGCGCGACGACGACGTTGTTCTGCTCGTCATCCTCGTCCACTTCGTTGCCGGCGTCGATGACCGCGACCAGCGTGTACGTGCCTTCGGGCACGTCGGTCGGCAGCGCGAACGGCACGAACAGGTCCTTGACCTCGTCGGGCCCCAGGCTGACCGAGCGGTCCTGCAGGTCGGCGAGCACGACGGTGTCGGGATGGTCGGGATCACCGTCGGGCGCGAGCCCGATGCGCACGTCGATCTGTGCGTCCAGCGGCACGTTGCTCTGGTTGAACAGCAGCAGCGGAATCTCGCCCGAGACGTCGTCGCCCGCGATCACCGCCGGCGGCAGCGCGAGCGGACCGAACGCGCCGGCGAGATCGACGACACTCTGGCCGACGCTGACGATGTCGGTCGTCAGCGCGGTGTTGTTCTGCTCGTCGGATTCTTCGACGGCGTTCGCCGAATCGATCGCCGCCATGAACAGGTACACGCCCTCGGCGACGCCGTCGGGAATCGACACGTCGGCAAAGAACTGCTTCGACTCGCCCGGGTCGAGGTTGATCGACTGGTCGTCGAGCGTGGCCAGCACCACGTTCTGCGGGTTCTCCGGATCGCCGTCGGGCGTCGCCGACAGCCGGATCTGGATGTTGGTCTGGATCGGCACGTTGCCTTCGTTGATCACGGACACCGGAAGCGGACCGATCGCGCCGTCGCCCGCAACGACCTGCGGCGGCAGCGGCGACGCGCCGACCTCCGCCACGAGGTCGACGAACGGATCGGCGACCGAGACGGACCGGTCGGCGACGACGACGTTGTTCTCGAGGTCGCCCTCGTTCAGCTCGCCTGCCTCGACGACGCCGACGATCAGGTACTCGCCGCCGGGCAGATCCGACGGAAGCTCCGCCGGGAAGAACAGGTCGCGCGCCTCGCCCGGCAGCAGGCTCAGCAGCCGATCCTCGATCAGCGCGAGCGACAGGTTCGCGGGATCGTCCGGCGCGCCGGACGTCGACAGCGCGACGGTCGCATCGACGCGCGTCTCGACCGGGATGTTGCTCTCGTTGGCAACCGTGAGCACGATCTCGCCCACGATCGCGTCCCCGGCGATCACCGCCGGCGGCAGGCCAACCACGCTGAAGGACGCGGCGAGGTCGATCACGGCCTGGCCGACCGTCACCGAAGTGTCGGTCGCACCCACGTTGTTCTGCTCGTCCGACTCGGGCACGACGTCCGAAGAGTCGAGGATCGCGAGAATCGTGTAATCGCCTGCCGGCGTGTCAGCCGGCAGGGCGACGTCGACGACGAACTGCTTGTCCTCGCCGGGCGCCAGGTTGATCGACTGGTCGTCGAGCTCCGCAAGCAGGACGTTCGCCGGATCGGTGGCGTCGGCCGTCGGCGACGCGACGATGCGCACCTGGATGTTCTCCTGCACTCCGACGTTGCCTTCGTTGCGCACGATCACGGGCATGGGTCCGCCCGCGTCGTCACCCGCGATCACCTGCGGCGGCAGCGAAAGCGCGCCGACCTCGCCCACGAGATCCACGAACGGCGCGGCGACGGTCAGGTCGCCGTCGGCCACGAGCACGTTGTTGGTCTCGTCGTCCTCGTCGACATCGTTGCCCGCATCGATCTCCGCGACGATGCGGTAGACGCCTTCGCCGATGTCCGGCGGCAGCGCGACCGGCGCGAAGAAGGTGCGCTGCTCGCCCGGCGCGAGATCGACGGGCTTGTCCTGGAACGTCACCAGCACGATGGCGCCAGGATCGGACGGATCGCCGTTCGGCGCAGCGATGATCACGATGTCGATCTGCTGCTGCAGATGGATGTTGCTGTCGTTGACGAGCGTCAGGTCCACCTGCCCCTCCACCGCCTGTCCCGCGATGATCGCGGGCGGCAGCGCGGCGAAGATCTCGCCGGCGAGATCGACCTGGCTCTGGCTGACCACGATCGCGCTCGACGTCGTGGTCGTGTTGTTCTGCTGGTTCTCGCCGGCGCCGAACTCGGTGCCGATGCCGGAGGTGTCGATCAAGGCGATGAGCTGGTAGCTGCCCTCGGGCAGGTCCACCGGAAGCTCGAACTCGGTGATGAAGGTCTTCGACGTGCCCGGTTCGACCTTGATCGAGCGGTCCGCGAGCAGCGCGACCTGCCGCGTGTCCGGATGCGACGGGTCACCGTCGGGCGACAGCAGCAGCTGCACGTCGAGGTTGTCGTGGATCAGCACGTTGCCGAGGTTCGTCACCGTGAGCGGCGCCTCGATCAACGTGCCGTCACCGGCGGTCGCGCTCTGGGGCAGCTCGAAGTCTCCGAAGCTGGCGCTCAGGTCGACGACGAGCGCCTCGACCAGGATGCTGCCGTCCGCGACGTCGACGTCGTTGATCGCGTCGGCGTCGGCGATCGACGGATCGGCGTCGAGCTTCACCGCGAGCCGGTACTCGCCGGCCGCGATGTCGCCCGCCACCACGGCGGGAATCTCCAGCGAGCGCACATCGCCCGGCGCGAGGTTGACGTCCTGCGCAGGCGCCGCGCCGAGCAGAACGCTGTCGGGATGGTCCGGATCGCCGTCGGGCGTCAGGAACAGCGCGGCGCCGACGAGACCGTTCACGGGCGTGTTGCCCGAATTGACGACGTCGATGACGACGAAGCCGCCGGCGTCCTCGCCCGGGATGATCGTGTCGGGCACCAGCGCGTCGGCGAGACGCACCTTCAGATCGACGAACGGCTCTGCGATCGTGAGCGTCTCGGTGGCGACGAACGTGTTGTTCTGCTCGTTGCCCTCCTCGACCGCGCCGCCGCTGTCGACCTGCGCAAGCAGCACGTAGCTGCCGTCGGGCAACGTCGTCGGAATCTCGAGATTCAGATCGATCGCCGTGCCTTCGCCCGGCGCGAGGCGCACCGTGCGGCCGGCGAAGATCGTCAGCTCGACGTTGTCGAGGTTGTCCGGGTCGCCGTTCGGCGAGGCGATGACCGTGATGTCGATCTCACCGCGCAGCTCGAGGTTGCCCTGGTTGGCGAGGTCGAGCGTCAGGACGCCCTCGGTCGGCGTGCCCGCGACGATCGCCGGCGGCAGCGCCACCTGCACGATCCCGCCTGCGAGGTCGACGTTGCCCTGGGCCACGTCGATGGACTGTTCGGTCACCGCGACGTCGTTGATCGGGTCCGCATCCGCCACCGCGGCGTCGGATTCGAGGACGGCCATCAGCCGGTAGTCGCCGTCCGCGACGATCCTCGGGATGACGACCACCGCGATGATGCTGCGCTCGCCGCCGGGATCGAGCCGGACCGCCTGCTCCTCGAGGGAGGTCAGCGTGACGTTCGACGGGTTGTTCAGCGTGCCGTCGACGGTCGCCACGATGTCGATCCGGGCGCTGCCTTCGGCGCGCACGTTGCCCTCGTTGCGCACGGTGATGGGGATGCGCAGCTCGGTGCCGTCGCCCGAAACCATCGACTCGGGCAGGCCGGAGCCGTCCACGCCGACCGCGAGGTCGACGAACGGCTCGGCGACCACGACCGGCGCTTCGGAGACGACCGCCTCGCTGTTGGTGATGTCCGCGCCGTCGTTGCTGCCGGGCACGGGATCGACCGGGTCGAATCGCGCCACGAAGAAGTACTCGCCCGACGGGAGCGTGGCCGGGAGCTCCAGGTTGGCGCGCACCGTGCGCTCACGCCCCGCCTTCAGCGTGATCCGCTGATTCAACGTCGTCAGCAGCACGTTGTCCGGGTTGTCGACGTCGCCGTTCGTCGAGGCGAAGAAGCTGACCTGGAACGGCACGTCGACGTCGATGTTGCCTTCGTTGGTGATCGTCAGCTCGGTGCGACCCGCGGCCGCGGCGCCCGCCACCACGGCCGGCGGCAGCGTGATGTCGCTGAAGCGTCCAATCAGGCGCGCCACGCCCTGCTCCACGGCGATCGTCGCGTCCGACAGCGACGCGTCGTTCGCGGCGTCGGCGTCGACGAGCCCGTCCGCGGCGCTGATGACCGCCATGACGTGCCAGTCGCCGTTTTCGATCTCGGGGGGAAGCACGACGTCACCGAGCACCGACTTGCCCTGGCCGGGCGTGAGCCGGATCGTCGCGGTCGCGTCGCCAACCGGCACGTTGTTCGGGTTGTTCAGGTCGCCGTCGATCGTGGCGAACCAGGTGACGGCCACCGTGCCCTCGGCGCGGGTGTTGCCGAGGTTGGTGATCTGCACCGGGACCCGGAAGCGGCTGCCGTCGCCGGACAGCGCCGTCGCCGGCAGGTTCGCGTCGTCGATCTGCGCGACGAGATCGACGAAGGGCGCGGCCACGAGGATCGACGTCTCGCTGACGACGGCCTCGGTCTCGTCGAGAATCTCGGCGGTGTCGGCGCGCGTCGCGACGCCTTCGACCGCGCCCAGCTTCGCGAGCACGAAGTACTCGCCGGGCGCGAGCGTCGACGGGAGCGTGACGTTGGCGCGGAACTGCTTGCTCTTCTGCGACTTCAGGTTCAGCGCCTGCCCGGGCAGCGTCGCGAGCAGGACGTTGTCGGGGTTGTCCGCGTCGCCGTTGGAGGACACGAAGAGATTGACGTCGACCTGCTCGCGCAGCTCGATGTTGCCGGCGTTGAGGAACTCGAGCGAGACGCGGCCGGGCGTCTCGACGCCGGCGACGACGGCCGGCGGGAAATCGATCTGGTCGAACCCGCCCTGCAGGTCGACGACGCCCTGGTCCACCGCGATCGTCTGCGTGTTCAGGACGATGGCCGGCTCGGGCGTCAGGTCGCTGCGGGTCACCGCCATCAGCAGGTAGGCGCCGGACTCGAGGTCGCGCGGCAGCTCGTAGCCGATCTTCACGCTCCGGCTCCGGCCGG
This sequence comes from Phycisphaeraceae bacterium, assembly GCA_002686995.1. Taxonomy (GTDB): domain Bacteria; phylum Planctomycetota; class Phycisphaerae; order Phycisphaerales; family Phycisphaeraceae; genus NYZC01. The sequence goes on from NYZC01000042.1 coordinate 8,482, forward strand.
GGTCGAGCCTGATCTTCTGGCCCGTCACGGCGCCGACGATGACGTTGCGCGGATTGTCCGGGTCGCCGTCGAGCGTGGCCACGAGATCGATGTCGGCGGTGGTGTCGGCGAGCGTGTTGCCGAAGTTGGTCAGCGTCACCTCGACGGTGTAGCTCGTGCCGTCGCCGGCGAGGGCGGCGGCGGGCAGCGCCGAAGCGTCGATCGCACCGACGAGGTCGACGAAGGGTTCGGCGACGACGATGGGCGGGCTCACCGAGGCGTTGTTCGCGTCGGACTCGTCCGGCGTCGTCTCGGAGGGATCGACGCGCACGACGATCGAATGCGCGCCCGGCGCGAGGTCGGCGGGAAGCACCACGTTCACGCGCACGTCGCGCGACGCGCCGGCCTTCAGGCGCACGGACTGATCGAGCAGCGTCGAAAGCACGCGGTTCGCCGGGTTGTCCGGATCGCCGTTATCGGAGCTGAGCACGGTGATGTCGACGCTGCCCTCGAGATCGAGCGAGCCGACGTTGCGGAGCGTGACGCTCGCGCGACCCGTGGTCTCCACGCCGGCCACGATCGCGGGCGGCAGGTCGAGCGCGCTCAGCTCGACCGCGATGTCGGAGACGCCCTTCTCGACGTCGATCGTCGTACCGCTGACCGACGTGTTGTTCTCGGGGTCGATGTCGCCGACGCCGTCGGCGCCGATCACCGCCAGCACGAAGTAGTCGCCGTCGCGCAGGTCGCCCGGCAACTCGCCGGTCACGTTGATGGTCTTGCTCTTGCCCGGGCCGAGGCGCACGTTCTGACCGATCGACGCGCCGATCACATCGGTGCCGGGATCACCCGCGGCGGCGGCCGCGATGAGCGAGCCGGGGTTCGCCGCGTCGGGCTCCGTCGTCACGACGAGCTGCACGTCCACGGCGCCTTCCGCCGTGGTGCTGCCCACGTTGGTGATCTGCACCGGGACCTTGATGCGCGTGCCGTCGCCGGACACGATTGCCTCGGGCAGCTTCGACGCGTCGATCGTGCTGTCGATATCGACGAAGGGGGTCGCGACGACGAGCGGCTCGGGGCTGACCACCGCGTTGTTCGTGGGATCCGCGTCGTTGCTGTCCTGGAGCCGAAGGTCCGCCACCAGCAGGTACGTGCCGTCCGGCACCTGGTCATTCAGCGTGACGTTCGCCTTCAGCGTCTTCGCGGCGCCGGCCTTGAGCCGGATGGCCTGGTCGGTGAGCGTCGAGATCAACAGGTTGTCGGGGTTGTCGACGTCGCCGTTGGGCGAGAGGAAGAAGGTGACGTCGAACCGATCGTCGAGATCGAGACTGCCGTCGTTCGACAGCGCGATCGCGACGCGGCCGGTCGTCTCGACACCGCTGATCACGGCCGGAGGAAGCGTCGTGTCCTCGAAGGCGCCGGCAAGATCGACCGTGCCCTGGGTGACCGCGATGCTCTGCTCGGTGATCTGCGTGTTGTTCGCGATGTCCGACTCGACGACGCCGGTCGCGGTGATCGTCGACATCACGAAGTAGTCGGCCGTCAGCAGCTCGGCGGGCAGCTCGACCGCGGCCTTCAGGCGCCGCGACTGGCCCGCGTCGAGGCCGAGCGCCTGGTCTTCGAGGGTCGCAAGCGTCACGTTGGTCGGGTTGTTCACGTCGCCGTCGATCGTCGCGACGATCTCGACGTCGATCGTGCCGTCGGCGCGCACGCTGCCCTGGTTGAGCACGTCGATGCCCAGGCGCACGGTCGTGCCGTCGCCGGAGACCATCTGCTCGGGGAGGTCGGCCTCGATGGCGCCGGTCAGGTCGACGAACGGGGCCGCCACGATGATCGGCGCATCGGTAAACACCGCGTCGTTCGACGCGTCGGCATCGTCGAAGTCGTCGGCGGGGTCGAGGTTGCCGAGGATGAAGTAGTGGCCCTCGGCGAGATCAGGCGGCAGGGTCACACCGACATTGATGGTCTTCGCGGCGCCGGGCTTGAGTCGGACCGACTGGTCGGTCAGCGTCGCGAGGACCACGTTGTCGGGGTTGTCGACGTCAGCGTTCGGCGACGCCATCACCGTGATGTCGACGGTCGTGTCGAGATCGAGGTTGCCCTCGTTGACGACGTCGATCGGCACGCGCCCGGACACCTCGGTGCCGGGCACGACGGCGGGCGGCAGGTCGACCTGTCCGAACCGGCTGCCCACATCGACGCGGCCCTGCTCGATCCGCACGGCCAGCTCTGCGGCGCCGTCGTTGTTCTCGACGTCCGACTCGTCCACGTCCGAGCCGATCGAGGCGATCAGCGTGTAGTCGTCGGTCGTCATGTCGTCGGGCAGGACCGCGTCCACGTTGAACGACCGCGACGCACCCGGGCGCAGCTTCAGCCTCTGGCCCTCCACCGCGGCGAGCACCACGTTGTCCGGGTTCTCCGGATCGCCGTCCGCGCTCGCGATCAGCTCGATGTCGACCATGCCGGCGGCGTCGGTGTTGCCCAGGTTGCGTACCTCGACGGGAAAGCGGACGTTCGCGCCGTTGCCCGCGACCAGCGCCGGTAGCGCCTCGACGTCGAC
>NYZC01000043.1 GCA_002686995.1 Phycisphaeraceae bacterium
CGGTCGGCGGCAGGATCGAACGCGTGAAGTTGCTCAGAATCATCTGCAGGTCGGCGGTGCCCACCAGGCCGTCCGGTACCCCGCCGGGGCCGGTCATGTCGCCCATCAGCGGATCGCCGACCGGCACCTGCTGCGTGAAGTGGCTCAGCACGATCTGCAGGTCACCTGCTCCCACGACGTAGTCGCCGTCGAGGTCACCCGGCAAGGTGACGATTCGCGGCTCCTCGTCGTTGCCGGCCACGTCCCCGGCGAAGTATTCCACGGGCAGTCCGGTGACCTCGAACGGGTCCGTGTAGGTCGTCCACGGACCGGAATCGATCCTGTATTGAATGCGGTGGACGCCCGAGCCGCCGGTATCGGTCGCGTCCAGGGTGACCGTGGAGCCTTCGATCGAATGCCTGGACACCGGGGGCGTGAGGTCGACCAGGATGGTCAGCGGCCGAGATCGGAGCCACATGCGACCGGTGGCGTCCACCGTCTGCGCGGTGATCTCGTGCAGTCCCTCGGCCATGCCCCCCGTGGTGCTCCAGGTTCCGTCGACGGTGGAGCCGCTCCGGGCCAGTTGCCCGTCGAAGTACAGCGACCAGTCGCTTCCCGGTTCGACGACGCCCGCGAAACCGGTCGTGGGATCCCTGACGATGTCGTCGAAGAGGGACGCGCCGCCACCGCCGGCAGTCTCGATCAGATCCGGCGCGGGCGTCACCGGCGGCGGCGGAGGCGGAGCGTCGACGAAGGTGAAGTTGTCCCAGTAGCCGGTGCCGTTGTAGCGAAGCAGGTCGATCCGGGCGATGCCCTGGCCGTCGCTGGCCCCGCCGCGGTTCGGCAGCCAGGACGTCCACGGACCGTCATTGGCACGGGCGCGCATCTGGTTGTCGCTGGCCCGCAACTCGAAATCGACGTGATGCCAATGCCCCAGCGGGGTCGGGCCCAGCGAGTGCCAGGTGCCGGAGGGCAAAGACTCCATGCTGATCCCGTCCTGGCCGACCACGATCTGGGCGATCTCGCCACCGCTGTTGCCGAGTGGGATGACGTAGATGCCCTGCGTCGGGTGGCCGCTGCTCAGGCCGTACACGTCAAACGACAGCGTCCTGACGTTGGGCACGGGCAGCTCGATGCTCGCGAGGTCGACGTCCGCCGTCCCGGCGAGCGCCTGGTTGTTCGGATCGCCGTCGATGCCGGTGAACCGCACGATGTCCCAGGGGCCGGAATCCCATTCCCACACGCCGTCGCCGGTCCACTGGCCGCCGATGGTGGTGTCGTAGCGCTCGAAGTGCTCGTTGGACGGCAGCGGTCCGCCCGGTTCGATGGACAGTCCGTTGAGGACGGCCGCAGGCGTCGTGCCGCCCTGGTCCAGCAGCTCCAGCGTCAACCGGCCGTCGGCGACGACCACCGCGTAGGTCTGTTCGCGGAACGCGCCGGCGGGCAGCGTATCCACCACGTCCATGATCTCCCCGGCTTCGTCGGGCTCCAGTCGCAGCTGCATCTGGTCGCGCACCAGCGTCTCGTCGCCCATCACCACCGAGACGTGGTACATGCCGCTGGGAAGCTCGACGTCGAACCTTGCCGGTCCGTCGAGGGCGGCGACCAGGTCACGCCGCAGATCGTCCGGCCCGGAACGATCTACGGGAACCGGTGTCCCCACGCTCCAGCCGTATCCCAGGTCGGGATCGAAGGGTCCCGCGCCCGCGCCGACGTGACCCGTGGCGACCGGTGAGCCGGATGTGCCGAAATCGAAACGGCGGTCGCTGAACGGCGCGATCGTCAGACCGAGGATCGCCGCCTCATCCGTGGCACCGCCCATATCGGAAAGCTCCATGCCCAGCTGCCCGTCCCTGACCTCGACGAGGTAGTCGGGCGCGCAGTACGCGCCGGCCGGACAGAGGCTCAGGACGTGCGTCGCTTCCGTGGCCTCACCGGGCTCGAAGCGCAGTCGAATCCGATCTCGAACCCGAGCGGGATCACCGAACAACGGGCTGACGCGGTAGTAGCCGTTGGGCACGTCCGCGGCGAAGGTCGCCGACGTCCCGGTGACGACGACCGAGTCCCGTCGCAGATCGTCGGGCCCTCCCGGGGCCCGGGCGTTCACGCTCCCAGCGGTCCAGCCATAGCCCCGGCTCTGCTCGTAGGCTGCGTCGTCGGCGCCCCTGTGCCAGCGCGCCACCTCCGAATCGGTGGGGCCGAAGTCGAACGCCAGGCGGTCGACCGGGGTGATCACCATCGCGTTGATGACGGCTTCGGGCGTGTCGCCGCCGAGATCCTCGATCTCGACAAGCAGGCGTCCGTCCGCGACCTCGGCGGGGTAGGTCCGCTGGTGATACGCACCGGCATCGAGGCGATTCACGATGTCGCTGATCTCGCTCTGCTCGCCCGGCTCCAGCCGAATCGCCATCTGGTCACGGACTTCGTCTTCGTCGCCCATGACGATCGTCACCATGTAGAGACCGTCGGGCAGGTCGACGGCAAAACGCGCCGGCGCACCGCTGATCGTGACGAAATCACGCCGCGCGTCGTCGGGCGTGCCGCGGTGGACCGGTCCGGGGGCTCCGGTCGTCCAGCCGAACCCGGGCCCGGCATCAAACGGATCGCCGCCGAACCCGATGTATCCCTCCGCGACAGGCGAGCCGCCGGTCCCGAAGTCGAACCCCAGGGCGCCGCGCGGCACGACGGGTGGCGGCGGGATCTCCGGCGTGATCGTCAGGGCGCCGAGGGGCACCGAGTCGGTCGCGCCGCCCAGGTCCGTCAGCTCCAGGTTCAGCTGCTGGTCGTGGACGACGACGGTGTAGGTCTGCTCGTGGAACTGACCGGGCGTCAAGGTGTCCACGACTTCGGTGAGCTCCGCGGCTTCGCCCGGCTCGAAGCGCAGGCGCATGTCATCGCTCGGTTGATCCGGATCCCCCAGCACGACGCCGACCTCGTACGCGCCGTTGGGAAGGTCGAGGGCGAACGTCGCGATATCGGTGGTCAGGACCACGTCGCGCCGCAGGTCATCGGGACCGGCCCGGTCCGCGGCCGTAAGGATCCCGCTCGTCCAGCCGTGGCCCGTGATCGGGTCGTAAGCCTCGGCCGCCAGGCCGGTGAATCCCGGTGCCACGGGCGACGCGGACGGGCCGAAGTCGAATGCGGCGTCGACGCGCCTGGACAGGGGGACCGGCTCGATGGCAAGGGCGTTGATCGTCGCCCAGACCTGCAGCTGCAGGTTCAACTGCCCGTCGGCTACATCGACGACGTAAGACTGCTCGTGGAACTGACCTGCTTCGAGCAGACCGACCAGGTCCGACACCTCGTTTGCCGAACCAGGCTCGAGCCGCAGCGTCAGATGGTCGCGCGCCACGTCCTCGTCGCCCATCACGACGGTCACCTCGTACGTCCCGTTGGGCAGGTTGACCGCAAACCTTGCGGGTCCCCCGTAGGCGGCCACGAAATCCCGTCGCAGGTCGTCCGGGCCGGAGCGATCCCGGGGTTGCCGCGTGCCGCTGGTCCAGCCGTGCCCTCGGGCCGCGGTGTACGCCGCGGGGCTGGCACCGATATGGCCGTCGGCCACCGGTGAGTCGGTCGATCCGAAGTCGAACTGGAACTTCGTCTGTCGAGGCGGGATCACCGTGGTCTCGAAGACCTGGTTGTCCAGGCCGATGCCGAGCGCGGTCACCTCGTCGGCCTCGACGTCCAGCACCATGTACTGCGGTCCGTACCGGTGGTAGATGAAGCTCGATGGCTGGCTGGGGTTCAGCGCGGTGAAGGTCTCGTCGCTGCCGCCGCCGGTCTGGAAGTAGTGCGTGCCGTTGCGGAGGTGATGCGCGTAGAGGTGTGCGTGCCCGGAGAACACCGCGGATACCCCGTGCTCCTCGTAGATGGACGTGTAGGGCTGGGCGTCGGTCGACCCGTAAAGCTGCGGGTGATGGGTGTAGACGAAGATGTAGTCCTTGTCGTTGTGCTTCGTGAGATCCGCTTCGAGCCACTCGATCTGCCGGTCGCCGAGGTCGCCTCTCTGGATCAGGATCTCGACGCGCCCGGTGCTCATGTTGCGATGCGCACTGTGGATCGCGGCCGTGCGCACCTTGCGGCTTTCCGCCGCGCTGAACCCCAGGTTGTCCAGCTCGGCCTGGAGCTCGTCACGCTCCATGGTCAGATTGCGCAGCGGATCCAGTTGCTGGATCTTCTGCGGCGTCAGGTGCCCGGGGAGCAGGGCCAGGGCATTGTTGTCGATCGTGTAGTGGCGGCCCGTGACGTGCTCGATCTCGTAGTAGTGCGCCTGGCCGTCGATGTCGTACGACCAGCCGGTCTCCGTGGGCACCTGGTCGATGTCGTAGATCGTGTACCAGTGGCCGTTCATGTCCAGGAACACGAAGTGGGCGTTGCCGTGATCGAACGAGTAGTAGGCGCGCTCGGTCAGCTCCTGGCGCGACGTGGCGGGAATGGCCAGCTCGAGATATTCATGGAATCGCGGGTCGTGGTACTCGTGGTTGCCCATGACCGAGAAGGTGGGGGCGAGCGTCAGCAGGTACTTCAGATCGCTGAAGAACTCGCGCGACCACTGAACCCAGTACCGGGCGTCCTCGACGATGTCGCCCACGTGGGTCACCAGGTCGGGCGTCAACCCGCGCGACCGCATCGCATCCGTGATCCGGTTGTACTGGGCGTTGGCCGCCTGGTTCGCATGATCGAACGGCCCGAGCGTCAAGCGGTCCTTGGTCAGGTTCACCCAGCCCTCGGAGTCGTATGGGCCCTGCGTGTCGCCGATGACCACGAACTGGAACGGCTCGAACGTGTCCAGCCTCGGCGCGGTCCGGAACCGGTGAACCTCGGCCGAGTCTTCGACGCGGTAGTAGTAAGCCGTGCTCGGCGTCAGCCCCGCGACTTCGACGGCGACGGTTTCGCTGGCCGGCAGGTCGTAGTAGTCCGTTTCAGCCCGCAGCTGGACGGCGGTCGGCGTTGTCGCGGCCGGGTAGAAGTACGGCGCCGACCCGCTGCCGGCGGTGAACACCGTCGGATCGCGCGTCAGCGCGTAGGGCAGGGGTGACGGCTGGCTGGCGTAAACGGTGATCGAGGTTCCCTGGACGTCCAGGACCTGCAGTGGTTGCATGAAGTCGGGCGCGTCGTACGAATCCGGAGTGCCCGAAAGCAGCAGACGTGGCTCGAGCGTTTCGAAACCGGTCCCGAAGTGGCCCCCGAAAACGGGCGCCTGAACTGCCGATGCGCGCGGTGCGCGCGGTGCGTGCAGTGTGCGGCACGACCTCGACCAGCGCTTCGAACGCCGGGCGATCCGATTGAAGGGGATTCTCTCAGGGCGCTTCCACATGGCCCGTACTCCCTGGCTGGCCGGTTCGTGCCGTCCGTCTGGCGACGACATCACTGAATCATTGTATCCGGTCAACGTTCACTCGTGCCGCGAAAGACATGAGTGATCAGGATGCGCCCTGCTCGTGGCGAATTCCCCTGCATGGTCCTGGGGCGTTCAGGTTGTCATGAATGCTCGTTCGAGCCCGTTTGGGTGACATCGAACGCCGAGCATGAACAGCGTTCCGCGGAGCCGGGAACATTCGAGCGATGTCGCTTCGTCCCGGTGTACTCACCGAAGAGCGAGCGCTCGAGGCATGGCGTCAGGCAGTACATGATTCCTGCGCGATGATCGCCGGGACGAAGTCGGACATTTTGCGGTTTGGCGCCCAGAAGATTCCTGACATGCGGATCTGAGGGAGAACGCGGTGTGCCGATACTGTTGATTTCGGTGATCCGGGGCGTTCGGGGATGAGTATCCGTGCTGGTCGTGGGAAAATTCCTTACAAGATCGTGGGGGCGCTCGAGTTATCATGGCGGACGCCATCAAGCCTGCTTGCGCGACATCGAACGCCACTCACCAAAGCGTTCTACGGAGTCGAGAACACTTGAGCGATGACGCCTTGCACGGTTCTTCTCTCGAAGGACAGAGCACGACAACATGGATGACATGGATGAGAAGGAGCATTGCCATGATCGATTCGAATGAAAGACTCCGGCGCGTCAGGGGTGCGATCACGGTCCTGTGTGTTCTGGCGTCATGCGTCTCCGCGGATGCAGCCTCTCTTTACACGACGAACATCGAATCGGGAACGATCCTGTTTCTCACGGACCTTACGTCGGGCAATGAGGGGATCTACGTCAAGGGGCCGGGCCGTCCGTGGCTCGGGTTCGACGTGGACCTTTCGCAGACGGCCGGGCAGGCGATCTACGGGACGAGCTTCGACGCGGCCACGATCGCGTTGCAGAACCTGGGCCCTGCGCCCGATTTCGAACTGACGACGTCGGTGTTCATGCTCGATCTCGGGCAGGGCTCGTTTCCTTCCGATCTGGGTGGCCGGCTGGTTCGCCAGGATAATGGCGCCTCGTTTCTTCCTGCGGACGTGAGCACCGTCATCCTGGACGCGAACGACGTGCTTCTGGATTCGGATCACGTCGTCATGCCTGATCGGTCCACCGTGCGCCTCATCCCCACGCGCCCCGTCACCGTCGATCCGAGCGGTATCCAGAACATCGATCTGACGTTTCATCTCGACAGCGCCGCACCGCAATCCGAGACGATTCAGACCGGGCCCGGCGACATTCAGGTGGAGGCGTCGCTGCTGCCCAACGGCGACATTCTCGGCGGCGTGGCGAGCGACACCGAAATCAGCCTGTTCGTGCTCGATCCGGTGGCCCACACGTTCACGCCCACCTCCACGGTTGCCGCCAACAGCGCGTTCCATGCGCCGTACATCATTCAACGTAACGAGAGCAACATCTACTTCATGTCGATCGTCGACGGGCAGACGATCCGGTCGTTCAGCGTGGACGCTTCGTCGGTGACGCCCGGACCGACGCACGCTCTTCCGCAGGGCGCCACCGGCGGGTACATCGCGGCCGACAGCACAGGCAATCCCGTCTTCGCCTATGTCCGGAACGACACGATCTTCCGGGGCGACGTCGGCGCGGCGCCCGACACGACGATCCAGTTCGGCAACGTGAATCAGACCCTGAACGCGACGACACCGGCGGGAAACCCGATGTCCTTCGAAAGCCTGAACGGCGATGTCACCGTGTCGATCGCGCAGGGCTACGTGCCCTTCTCCGACGACACCCTGCGGCTGAACGCCGCCGGCGACGCCCGCCTTGTCGCCCACGACCTTCAGAACGCGGTGGAGGCGACCGGGAATCGGGCCGGTGTCCTGCTGGGGTTCACGGACGGACAGCACAGCCGGATGGACGACCTGAGCGTGAGTGGACAGAAGGCTGTCGCGCTGGTCGTCGACCAGAGCGTCGTAACGAGCGGCGCACCGTTCGACCCGCTTTCGGATGCGTCCATGGTGGTCCAAACCCTGAATCCGGCCGCGTCACTGATCATCGACTCCGATCCCAATTTCGACGGCAGATCCGCGCTGGCCGTGATGGATACGACCGTGGCGGCCGCCGGTCAGCGGGTCGCGACCGAGGCCGTTGTCCCGCCGCCGGCGTCCCTGTTCCGATTTGACCTGCTCGCCGATGCCTCGGCGAACTTCGTGGCCGGCGTCGTCGCTCACTCGGACGGCAGCCGGATGCTGCATGCGCATCACCCGATCGGAGATCTTGACGGCGACGACGAGAACGATGCGCTCTCCGGAGGGGCCGTGAGTGAGGACGGTCATGCTCTGCTCACGAGCGACGTTCAACTGCCGGTGGTGCAGCAGTTTCGTGCCGACGTCGCGTCGGCGACCGGCGACGTGCTCGAGGTGTTGTCGTTCGTCGACGTCGATCTGGAAACCGATGACAGGATGCGTGCACAGATCGAGTTCGCCTTCCCCGACCCTGCCGCGCAACCGACTCGCCAGGCGGATCATCTCGTGATCAGCGAGGTCGGTTACGACACGATCGATGAGGCAGGCAGCTCGACGGGTCAAATGGACGTGGAACTGGCTTATGCGCGCGTCGACAGCACGGGCGGCGGAACGCTGCTGGCGCTGTCCGGCACGCCGGCCGAGGTCGCGGCGCAGATGCAGGGGTTTTCGCTGAGGCTCGGAACCTTTCCGATCCCCGCCCTCCCGCTGACGGCGGTCAGGCTGCACCTGACCTACGAGTTGACGTCCCTGGACGGCTCGACGGTCAATTTCGGCCAGACCTCCGGTCTCGTGCAGATCGTCCCCGAGCCGGCGACGGCCTCGGCGGTCATGGTGCTGGTGGGCGTCCTGGCATGGTGCCGACCACCAACGCGGTCGGCCGCGCGGCGCGCGGGTCACCGAGTCCCGGTGGATTGCTCTGAGTCGATGTCCAGACGAAGTTGGTGCTCCGTGGAGTTATCCTGGAGCGTGACAGGCGCGGGCAGATCCAGGCGGAGGAAGAAGTGGTGAGGTAAGCACGCGGTGTGTTGGACGCGGCGATCGGATTGCTCATAGAGTTCGCCAGAAGAGGCTATTACGGTTCCCGAGTCGCCTTGCGACGAAGCGAGGCAACGGCCACTTGGAAAATGTCGGCATTGGCATGAGTGAAGGCGACCCCGGTACGAAAGACAGGTTCGTGATCGGCTACCTGACGATCGCAGTACTTCTCACGGTGCTGACGATGAGTTGGTTGGGATGGGAGGCCTATCGCACGATCGACGCGACCAAGATCGCAGCTGTAAAAGCTGCTCGAATCGAAGAGCTCCACGGGATCATCGTTCATCTTGATGAGGTGCTGACGATGTCAGCTCGAATGGCGGCCACCACGGGTCATGGGAAGTGGGAAGACCGTTATCGGCAGTTCGAGCCCAAATTGAGGCAGGCGATCGAAGAAGCCCAGTCAATCGCGCCCGAGGCGATGAGCAAGGAGGCTGCCGCCGTCACAGAGGACGCAAACAACGTGTTGGTGAAATTGGAGTACGACGCATTTCGTCATGTCCGGCAACGGCGTTTGGACGAAGCCAGGCGCGTGCTGTTCAACAACGAATATGAAGACCATAAACGGATTTACGCCGAAGGTATGATTCATTTTGCCACAGGCCTGACGAGTCTGGCCGACGAGTATTTCGATAACGCCAGCAAACGCGTAACCGTTACCTTGAGCATGATCCTCATTGCCATTGTCGCCTTGTTGGCCGGTTGGATCGTTGTCTTGCGGAATACGAGCCAGTGGAAAGCCGCTATCGTGGAAAAGGCTGCCGCGTTGGTTGAGCTGAATGCAAACCTCGACCAGAAGGTCCAAGAGCGCACGAATCGGCTCCAAAGGGTGAATGAAGACCTTGCCATCGAAATCGAAGCGCGCCGACGGATAGAAGAACAAGACCGCCAGCACCAACTTGAGCTGGCGCATGCCACGCGGCTCACGATCGTTGGTGAGATGGCCTCTGGTCTATCTCATGAGTTGCATCAGCCACTCACCTCGGTCATGAACTACACGAACGGATGCCTTCGGCGCCTCCGCAATGGTGATGAAGGACAGGAGGAAATTATCTCGGCCATGGAGAAGGCGGTGAAGGAGGCGAAGCGGGCCAGCGACATCATGTGGCGTATGCGAAGGTTCACTCGTCTGGGCGACGTTAATGTTGAACCCGTCGACATCAATGAGGTGGTCAAGGAGGCGATGGTCCTGGCTGATCCTGACTATCGAAAACATGACATCCGGGTTCACGTGGAGCTGGAGGAAGGTCTGCCCAGCGTCATGGCTGACAGAATTCAGATGGAGCAGGTCATCCTCAATCTTCTGCGAAACGCACTCGAGGCAGTGCAGAAGATCGATCCGGACAATCCGGAGGTGATCGTCGCCACCGCCCTGATTGACGCTGGGCATGTCGCGTTGACCGTATTGGATCGAGGATGCTGCCTGAACGAGGACGAGATCGATCGAGCTTTTTATCCGTTCTACACCACGAAAAAGGATGGTATGGGACTGGGCCTGACCATCAGCCGTTCGATCATAGAGTCCTTTGGCGGCGAACTGACAGCCAAAGTAGTTCGTCACGAAGGGACTCTCTTCCAGATCTGCTTGCCCCTGACTGCATCTGCCTAGCTCAGATAGCTAGGGGGGCGACCTCTCCCCGTCGGCGCACCAGGTCACCAGGCCGATGTCCCGGGGTGAGCACGCGCCGTCCGAGTCCGGCCGGCTGCGGTACCCGGTGCCGAACGCCGTCAACAGCGTTTCGCCGTCGGGCAGCAGGACGGTCGAGGTCGCCTGGCTGCTTGCCCACCATCGGGGCCATGTCGCCCGGAACTGCCGTTCCAGCTCGGGGTCCTCGCCGCAGGTGTTGCCGCGCCACTGCGCCAGGACATGGCGGCGCTGCAGGTCCCAGGTGCGGCCGTGATCGCGGCTGATCACCGCTTCGATGCCGAATTGCGGGTAGCCGTCCGCGGTGTCGGGGTAGCCCTTCCTCACCACGTAGCTCATGACGATCCGGTCGTCGGGAAGCACGACCATGCTCGGATGGTGTCGGCCCCAGGGGTGCAGGACCTCGATTTCCGACCAGGTGCGGCCGTCGTCCCGGGACCGCGAGACGCCCAGGCCTTCGTAGTGATCGATCTCGTTCCAGTACGCCTCGGGTGGGTTCAGTCGACACGCCGCGACGAGCGTGCCGTCGGCCGCGCGATCGAGGTGGACTTCGTTGGCTCCCTCCCAGGCGGCCGGTCTCGTCTCATCCGACCACGTGACGCCGCCGTCGGTGCTGAAGCGAACGAAAGCCCGGCTGTGCCCGCCGTGCGGCGCGTCGTGCGTGCTCGTGGAGCCGGTTTCCGCGACGCGGATGGTGTCGCCGGCGGCGACTCGGTCCACCAGCCAGCGGTCCCACGGGTTCCAGACCTCGCCGGCCGAGGTGCGCGGGATCGGGACGGGCGCGCTCCATGTCGCGCCGCCGTCGTCGCTGAAGACCCGGTAGCGTCCGTCGGTGCTGCAGGGAAACACGGTGATCGATGCGGCGAGGCGCCTGCCGCCCAGGTGCGTCAGGCCGAGCCCCAGTAGGTTCCTTGCCTCCGGGTCGGGAGGAAGCATCGGGCGCGGGTCGCTCCAGCGCTCTCCGTGATCATCGCTCGACATCAGCATGGGCCGGGATGGCGCGCCGTCGCTGACCAGCATCAGCAGGCGGTCCCGCTCGGGGAGGTGCACGAGGAACGGGACGCACACCATGCGGTCGAGGTGCTCGGTGATGATTCGGCAGCATTCGGCCGGGACCCTCACCGCGGCGCCCACGGTCACGTCGGAGACGGTCGCCTGCTGGGATCGCCATGTGCTGCGAGTCATCGGAGCATTCCCGGCTGAAGATCGATCCTGCGGCGCGGCCGACACTGGCTGGCGCCAACGCCGTTATCGTCGGTGAGTTCGAGGCTCGTCAGGTATTGAAGTCGTACGTCGACGGGACTCCGAAGGATACCCGATGCCGCGACTTTGATCCATGTGACGTTCGGCCAACACGCGCTTAATCGGATCATTCGCACTCAGGGAGTTCTCGGGGCACCATGCCTTCATGATCCACCGGGTCACCGACGGTCATGGGAAATCGAGAAGATGTCGGATCACGCGAAGAGCCGACCGTCCGCCGTGCGTCAAGGCAAGCGGCGGCGGATACTATGAGGTCTAGCCATGCAAATGCTGTCCGTTTCCTGCGCCCTGTTGATGAGCCTGGCCTCCGCCCCACTCGCAGCGGGGGAGCAGAGTCGTCCGGTCATCGCCGTCTACGGCGGCACGAATCCGAAGACGCTGGATAAGGCCATCGAGGCGGGAGTCGATGTGCTGTTTCCGTCGGTGAATTGGTATGCCCGGAACCAGGGACTGGTCAATATCGTCGCCCGGGCACACGAACACGGTATCAAGGTCTATCCGTCGCTGGCGGTCGCCTACGACGGTTACGGCGATGCGCACCACGACTTCGCCCGACGGAATCCGCGGTACTGGGAGAAGCGCCATGACGGCTCGCCGGTCAACAGTGGCGCGGCCGTCAACCTGAGTTGGGGTCATCCCGAGGTCCGGGCCTTCAAGATCGCGAGGATCACCGAACTGGTCGATCGCGCAGGGTGCGATGGGATCTTCCTGGATTACGCCTGGTACTTCGGCAATGACAGCGGATATTGCGATCTCATCGTGGCCGAGTTCAGAACCCGGCACGGTCGCGACCCATTCTCCATTCGTGCGGATGACCCTCAGTGGCTGGCGTTTCGGGCCGATTACGTCACGCGATTCGTCGCCGGGCTTCGGTCATCGCTGGATGAGCTGGATCGCGATCTGGAAATCTGGCTGTGCGTCAATCCTGACGCCGCCGAATGCCTCCGCGACAACGCACAGGACTGGGCCAAGTGGGTGGACCGCGGACTCGTCGACGCGGTGGTCCCGCACACCTTCGAGATCTCCCCGCGCAACCTGCTGCGGAGCGTGGCAGCTTGCGAAGCCACGCTGCGTGGGCGCGTGCCGCAAATTCCGTTGTTGGCATGCTGGGAGGGCACGACGGACACGCCGCAACTGTTGCGTGAAGCGACCGCGCTCACCGTCCAGGCGGGTTGCGCCGGCGTGGCGTACAACCAGTCCACCGCTCTGCACCGGCTCAAGCTCTGGTCCGCGGTCTCGGATTCGGCCGGCGCTCAAGCCGGTGACCTGATGTCGAAACCGGTCAACCTCGTTGCGAACTCCGGCTTCGAGCGCGGCCTGGCCGATTGGACCATCGGGCGTGGCATTGGGATGAAGGTCACCGATGACAAAGCCCGCGGCGGGAACCGTTCGCTTGAGATCCAGCTCATCTCCCGGGCGGCCGTGGATCAGGCGGTGCCACCTGAGCTTATTCGGGGCGCGGGGGCAGTGGAACTGTGGGCATGGATCGACACCTCGGGGATGCCGAAGCGCTCATCGGTTGTTCTTGCTTGTGAGCTGACGTATCAGGACGACAGGGTGGCTCGCAAGGAGGCTCGGTTTTCGGGATCGCCGGCACGGGCATGGCGCAGGATCGATCACCGGTTTCAGATTTCAGATATCGAGAACCTGCGCCGTCTGATGATACAGATCGGCGGCCGCCTGGGTAACGGCGATTACACTGACACAGGCACACTGCTTGTGGATGATGTGGGTCTGCACCGCAAATGAGCACTCAACGCGACAGACTGAGACACTGATCCATCGGTAGCGGCATTCCGCTGGATCAGGTATCAATGTGACCGTCGGCCGTACACACTCGCTCAGATATTGGCTAATGAAGCGTAATTACCGCACCCTCCACCGAGTTGTCGGCATTAGATTCTTCCGGTGTACATTCTCGTCACCGTGACGAGAAGTTGAAGAACCACGGATCCGCCGCAGGCGGACGGATGAAAACGGATTATTTTTCTTTCTGATTCATCCGTGTCCATCCGTGTCCATCCGTGGTTCCTGAACGTTGCGGCTCAGCCGCGTTAGGCTTGAGCATCCCGGTGACTGAGTACCCAGGCGGCTCCCGGCATTATCAAGATTGCAGAAGTTAATGAACTACAATCCACACGGCACGCAAGACGATCTTCCGACTGGATCGAGGTGATGACATAGGCCAGATTCTCCTGATCATCGGCATCGTATTCGTCAGCCTTATTGCGCTCTTCGTCTTCGGGCTGATCTTCCGCGAGTTCGCGCTGTGGATCCAGGCGTTCGCGGCCGGGGCTGGCATCAGCTTCTGGGACCTGATCGCGATGCGCTTTCGAAAGGTCAACTCGACCGTGATCGTGCATTCGCGGATCAAGGCCGTGAAGGCCGGCCTGGACGTCGCGACGCGCGACCTCGAGACCCACTACATGGCGAGCGGTCGCGTGCCCAACGTCATCAACGCGATGATCGCGGCGGATCGCGCTACGATCCAGATTCCGTGGACGACCGCCTGCGCGATCGACCTTGCCGGCCGCGACATCGTCGAGGCGGTCCAGACGTCGGTCAACCCGAAGGTGATCGACTGTCCCGCGGTCGGTGGGGGCGTGGACAAGCTCGACGCCGTGGCCAAGGACGGCATTCGCCTTCTCTGCAAGGCGCGCGTGACGGTTCGGGCGAACATCGCCCGCCTGATCGGCGGTGCCACCGAAGACACCGTGGTCGCCCGCGTCGGCCAGGCCATCGTCAGCGCCATCGGCTCGGCGCCGACCTACAAGGACGTGCTGGAAAACCCCGGCGACATCGCGCGCAAGGCGCTCGAGTCCGGCCTGGACACCGGCACGGCCTACGAGATCCTGTCGGTGGATATCGCGGACATCAGCGTGGCGGGCGTGTCGACCGAAGCGAACGTTGGGGCGAAGCTGCAGGCCGAGCAGGCCGAGGCCGACAAGCGCCGGTTCCAGGCCGAGGCGGAGAAGCGGCGCGCGATGGCCGTCGCGCAGGAGCAGGAGTTCCAGGCCGATGTGCAGAAGAACCGGGCGCTGGTCGTGCTCGCCGAGGCGGAGGTGCCCAAGGCCATGGCGGAGGCGTTCCGCAGCGGTAACCTCGGCATCATGGACTAGGTCGTGTCCCGCAGGTCATCCTGGGTCGGCCGGCTGCAAGCCCAGTGCGCGGCGTCGGCCTGTCCCGACTCCATTGGGACACCGCGACATCGCCTGCTTCGGCCTCCTTGCTCACGGGCCTTTCGCTCGGCCTTGGGCCGACTGGCAGGGCGTCGCACTGGTCGAGGCCGACAAGCTGGCCACCGATGACATCAACCAGCTCGACTATTACCGCGAAGCAGGTTACTTCAAGAACACGCCGGTTCCCTATGCCGACCTCGGCGCGATCGTCACGGGAATGAAACCGGGAAGAGAGCATGCCGGCGAACGGACGATCTGCATCAACCTGGGAATTGCTCTCGACGACATGGCGGTCGCCATCCTGATCTATGAGAAGGCGAAGGAACGCGGCCTTGGAACGCGACTTCCGTTTTGAATCGTGCCGGACATGTCAACGTCGCAGGACGATCAGGATCACTGCCCGCCGCGCCAGCTCATGCCGGAGCTCGACATCCCAAGGCCGATGCCGTAGGTGAGCAGCTCGCGGTACTCGGCGGCGCGAGCTGGCGCGGCGTCAGACCGGTCTCGAACAGCGTCTTCCAGAACTTGTTGCCACTGCCGGCGTAGTACGCGCTGCGCGCAGCCGAGATGTGACCGGCGGCGGTACCGCAGATGACGAAGTTGATGTCCGGGGCGCGGAGGTCGTGGAGCACGGGTCGTTTCCTCTTCGACGATCACAACCCGTGGCGCTTCAGTAAGTTGAGCGATACCCATGCCCGCCTCTTCGTATTCGTGCCACCTCATTCACCTGCCCCCTCCGATCCACGCAGGTGCCATTGCCTCGATCCTGATTCACCATCGAGGCCAATCAGTCCGATAATGGTAAGTGCGTCCCGACGACATCATCCCATCCCAACGAGGTCACCGGCCATGACACGCAACGTGATTCGTACCGTCACGATTCCGCTGGTTCTTCTGACCATGTCCCTCGCGGCGTTGAACTTCTCGCAGGCGGGCGCGAGCGCCGATGCAGCGCCCGCACCGGAGCAACGCTCGGACTTCGACGTGACCATCGACCTGCGCGACGGATCGCACCTGCTGGGGCGATTGCCGCGAAATACTTCGTACTCATTGCGGACCGACTACGGGACGGTGCAGGCACCGCTGAGCGCGATGCGGGAACTCGATTTCGTGGACGCGGAGCGGGCTGAACTTTCCCTTCTCAACGGCGACCGCATGACGGGACGGTTCAACGATGAAGTCCTTCGGTTGACGACCGCATTCGGTGCGGTTGCGATCCCTCGTCCCATCGTCGCGCGACTGAAGCCGGTACACCCGGTCGCGCTGCGAACCCCGGTTCTTGATCACGCCTCACAAGGCAAGGTGGTCGTCGTGCACCGGGGCGGCAATGAGCCGACATCGGAGGGTTGGAGCAAGGTCCATGCTGTCGGCGTGTCGTCGAGGGACGGCCTTGGCGATGTGATCGTGGGCCCCATTCTGGACGACATGGGATTCGACGCGTGGGAAATCGATGACGCGTCCACGGCGACAGGTTCGAATGGCGCCTATGCGCGGAATCTTACTGCGGTTGAATTGACGGCTGCGATGACCCAGGGGTTCAAGCTGAGTGCGCGGCTGAAAGTGGCGAATGTGCCTGATACACGATCCGGAATCAATGCTTCCGTGCTGGTCGAGTTCTTTACCGGCTCCGTTCGCTGGCAGATGGCGTTTGGGGCCGACGCAGACGGAGATCCGTTTGTCAGACTGTTCGACGACGGATCTTTCAACGGACCAACACACATTCTCGAGGGGACTGGTGGTGGGTACCACCTTTACGAACTCGTTTACGACCCGCGCCGGTCTGTCGCGGTGCTCTTGGTGGATGGGATCGAGCAGGCCAGTTTCGACGGCAGACCGTTCAGGGATCCCCGTCCCGTGGTGAAGTTCGGATCAGGGCAGAACAGTGACGAAGGTCGAGGGCGGTACAGTCTCGTCCAGTTCGAAATACTGCCCACCTTCTTCTGGCGTGAGATCCCCGCTTCTGGAACCACGCGCGAAGTCAAGCCGAGATCCGTTCAGCGCTGAAGCCCGATTCGATCAGTGGCGATGCACCCGGCCTAGTGGCCCTCTACCTGCTTGACACCGGCGGAGGTGTACGGCATCCCGGGGTCGGGACCCCCGGGGGGTGCGGCGAACGGCTCGGCTGCCCTTCCGGTCGCCCTCCGGGCTCCCCCAAGGCAGCCGAATCACGCAGATGAATCCACCTTAACTTCCCCTCCCCGGCGCCCAGCGCATGGGGAGCACCCCAGTGGCAGGGGCTTGCGACGACACAAACCAATGGCCCCGGCGGGATTCGAACCCGCACTCTCCAAACGGAGAAGCGGATTTTAAGTCCGCTGCGTCTGCCAGTTCCGCCACAGGGCCGTGGTCGGGCGACGGGTCATTCTATGCGATGGCCTGAGCCGCGCTACGTCGGCGCGGTGCGCGCGGAGTCGCGACATCCCTGTCGGTCAGGTCACCGCGCCATCACGTCGTGTAGTCGGCGTTGATCCGCACGTAGTCGCGCGAAAGATCGCAGCCCAGCCATTCGGTTTCAGCAGTGCCGAGGCCGAGGTCGAGGGTGAAGCGCACTTCGTCGCCGCGCATGAGCCGTTCGAGGCGGCGCGTCTGCTTTGCATCAAGCTTCACGGGGCCGCCGCGCCGGAACACGCAGGCGTCGCGCTTCGGGCCGATGTGCAGGGACAGGCGGTTCGTGTCGAGCGCCGCTCCGCTGTAGCCCGCCGCGGTGACGATGCGGCCCCAGTTGGGGTCGCCGCCGTGCACGGCGGTCTTGACCAAGGGGCTGTTGACGACGGCCTGCGCGACGCGGTCGGCGTCCGCCCGGCTGCTTGCCCGCCTGACGGTCACGCGAATCACGCGATTGGCGCCCTCGCCGTCGCGCACGATCTGGTAGGCGAGATCGCTGCAGAGATCGGCGATCGCGTCCGCCAGCTTCTTCGCGTGAGCGCCCTCGGTCGCGACGCGAGGATTTCCGGCGGCGCCGTTCGCCAGGACGATCACCATGTCGCTGGGGCTGGTGTGCTGATCGACGCTGATGCGGTTGAAGCTGTCGGCCGTGGCCCTGCGCAGGGCGCGGGCAAGGACGGGGCGGGCCACGTCGGCGTCGGTCGTGACGAACGCGAGCATCGTCGCCATGTTGGGCGCGATCATGCCACTACCCTTGGCGATCCCGCCGATCGTCACCTGGTGACGGCCGAGCCGGATACGGCGGTGGGCCGGCTTCGCGACCAGATCGGTAGTGAGGATCGCCGTCGCGGCGTTCGCATCGGCGGCGCCGCCTCGATCCAGTGCATCGCTCGCATCGTCGATGCCGCGTCCGATCTTCTTCATGTCGAGCATGTGGCCGATGACGCCCGTCGAGGCCGGCAGCACATGGTGCGGAGCACAGCCGATCCGCTCCGCGACCTGCCGGGTCATCGAGATCGCATCCGTGTGGCCTTTCCGTCCGGTCGCGACGTTGGCGTTCCCGCTGTTGCAGACGATGGCCCGCGTGCCGCGGTGGCGGAGGTGCTCGCGAACCACGACGACGGGAGCCCCGACGGACCGGTTCGTCGTGGTCACGGCCGCCGTCGTGCACGGCCGATCGGAGACGACGAGGGCGAGATCGAGCGCGCCCGACGGTTTGAGGCCGCACCTGACGCCCGCGGCGCGAAAGCCCTTCGGCATGGTGACGGAGCGAGGCATGGCGGCATGTTGTAGCGGAACCGCGGGGCCTTGCAAGGCGGCGCCGCGTTTCCGGGGACAATGGGACCATGGACCAATGGGCCAGCACGAAGCGGCTGATCAACGTCGCGCTTGGCGTGTTCGTTGCCCTGATCGCGGGGTTGTTCGTTCGCGCGGCGCTGATTGTGGAGTGGCTTTCCGCGCCGGTGATGTTGTTGCTGACGGCAGGGGCGATGTACCGGTCGTTCCGCGCATACGACGATCACGAACCATCGCACATCATGGTCGCCATCGGCTCGATCCTCATCCTTGGCGTTTCAGTCATTCTGCTGGTCTCGAGTACGATCAGGCTTGGCGACGGCATGTTCCTTTTCGTGACGCTGTATGTGCTTGGATCCGGATTCGTTTCGTACGTGATGATCTGTAATCGCACCGGTGACTACTACGAGCACCTCGAGCAGGAAGCGCGGCGCTCATCCTGCTCACGGTGCGAATACGACCTTCGAGGAACGCTGCAGGCGGGAGGGGACACCTGCCCTGAGTGCGGATCGCCGATCGAATGCGACGATTGATCGCGGCGCAGTGTTCAGCGTTCAGAGGTGAGAATGCAGCGGCACGGGCCTCCGACCCGTGCCAACGATCGGCTGAATACTCATCCGTGTCCATCAGTGTCCATCCGTGGCTCCTCCCGTGGTTCCTCCCGTGATTCCTCCCCTCCCCGCTTCTTCACGTCATGACGCTCCACGCGCCGCGTCTTCGCGACCACGTCGCGGATCGTCCGCTTGTCCGAGGCCGTCAGCCGGTCGATCGACCGGTACCGTCGAAACCAGCGCACACGATCGGTCGAAGTCGCCTGGTCGGGGCACACCGAGTAGTTGAGGGCGGAAAGGTCCTTGATCCGCCATCGGCGTGAACGGATCCTCGGCTCGATCATGCGCTGCAGATCGATGAGCGACAGTCCGATGCCGCGCTCATCGGACTCGTCGACGAACAGGTGCGCGGTGTAGAAGTCCCGATGAAACAGACCGGCCTCGTGCAGACGGGCGGCCAGGTCGGCGACGGCGTTGCTGATGCGTCGACGCGTCGCGCGGTCGGCTGCGGGACCACGGGCGGGCAGCCACTTCTCCAGCGATGTGCCGGGAACCTCGTCGATCAGCAGGAGGCTCCGATCTTCGGCCTTGTCACCGCCGCAGGCGACCGGAGTCGGTGCGGCGACGCCAAGGTCGCGCACGCGTTCCAGCCAGTGCCACTCGCAGGCGGCGGGGGACTTGAAGCCGTGAAAGCGCAGGGACATCCTCGTCGAGGCGGGCGGGCGGTCGAATCGCTTCAGGTACAGGCGACGCCCGCCGACGGCCAGCTGCAGGCGCTGACGCCATCGATCCAGGCCGGGCTTGTCGAGGTCCGCTTCGCCGCGCGCGGACATCAGGGCGTCGAAGGCGTCGAGACCTTCCGCCGCCAGGAGGTCGACGTAATCCTCGTGAATCGAAAGCCCGCCGATGGCCCGGTACGCCTTGCCCATGCCGGCGTCAAGGTATCAGATGCCGATCGCCACGCGCCGGACGGTACCATGTGTGCTGATCGCGCATGCGCCGCCGGATTCACCCATTCCGTTCAAGGAGCCTCGTGGAGGCCGGTTACGACGGCGCGACCGAGGTCTATAAGTCGGATCAGCGCAGCCGCGTCTGGCGCGTCGAGGTCGAGGGGGTGTCGTTCGTCGTCAAGAGATTCGACTTCGCGCCGTGGCGGCAGCGCCTCGGGTTGCTGACGGGCCGCCATCCGGCATCGATTGAATGGCGCAGCAACGTCATGCTGCACGACGCGGGCGTGCCGGTCGTGCCGATCGAGGACGGCGGCACGGAGCCGGCCGGCATCGGTTGCCGCGTCTGGCTGGCCACGCGACATGCCGGACGGTCGCTACAGCGTCTGCTCCGCGAGTGCGATGTCGAAGCGGATCGGCAGGCGGCGATCGAGGCGGCCGCGCGGCTCGCACGCCGCGTCATTGATCGCGGGTTCAATTTCAAGGATCTCAAGCCGAGCAACATCGTCATCGACGGGCCGACCGCGCGCCTGATCGACGTCGGCGCGGCACGGCGCGGCGCCGATCCGGCCCGGGTCGGCCGCATGCTCGGCGTCATGGATCGGGTGATGATCCGGGACGGCGTCGATGCGGCGACGAGGGAGCGGTTTCGGACGCTCGTCGGGTGCCGTTGAATCAGGCTCTGTCGCAAAACTCTGCCTGGCGTCGACCGGCTGCATCGCCCGTTGGCGGCGTCGGCCTCCATCGACGATGCACCGCGACATCGCCTGCTTCGGCCTCCTTGCCA
>NYZC01000044.1 GCA_002686995.1 Phycisphaeraceae bacterium
CAACCCCAGCGCGCTCCGAAACAACAGATAACCGAAAACCAATAATCAATAATCAATTCCTCGTACCACCCGCGGAGCCGAGCCCGCGCGCAATCGCATTGCCATCCACCCATCGACCCATCCACCCAACCCCCCACTCACCCCTCCCCCATGCCGGCGCAGCCGGCCCCGCGGAGGTTCTGCTCGAGGTGGGCGAGGTTCAGGCTGCCGACGACGAGACTTGCGATCGCGGGCTGGCGGAGGACGAAGCGGATCGCTTCGATCGGCGAAAGATGACCGCTCGCCAGACCCTTCTTGCAGACGATGCCGACGCCCCGGTCCACGGCCGACACGAGGATCGGCTCGAAGGACCGGTCGTTCAGGTGATACTCGACCATGAGCACGTCGGCCCAGTCGAGCGCCGATCGTGCCCCCTGGATCGTCTTCGCGGAGAGCCCGATCGCATTCACGACGCCGCGCTCCCGGGCGCGGCGCAGCGACGCCACGGCACCGGATCGTGCGAAGTCCTCCTCGCGCTCGCCGTTCGAATGGATGAACACCGCATCGAGACGGTCGGTCCCCAGGCGCTCGAGGCTGCGCTGCAGGCTCGCGTCGACCGCGTCGGCCGAGAAGTCGTATGTCGACTGCCCGTCCTCGAACGTCTCGCCGACCTTGCTCGACAGAACGAATTCGTCGCGGCGCGACGCAAGCACGCGCCCGATCCACTGCTCGCTGGAGCCGTACGCCGGCGCGGTGTCGATGTAGTTGATGCCGAGATCGAGCACGCCGTGAAGCAGCGCCGAAACCTGCTGCTCGTCGGGAAGTTCGTAACCCTGCGGGTACTTGATCCCGACGTTGCGGCCGATCTTGAAGGCACCGAACCCGATCGGGGAGACGGCCGGCCCGGCCCGGCCTAGTCGACGTGCGTCCATGTGAGGTCACACTCCCAGGGTGGCGGCGCGACCTCGGGTCGAACCACGTCCGACGCGATCTCGATCGCCTGACGCTCCGGATCGCCGCCGCCGTCCAGTGCCGGAAGCATACCGCAGATTCGGTCCACCAGGTCGGGCACCAGCGCCAGCTTCGTGGGCCAGGCGGTCATGACATTCCCGTCCTGCGCGACGTGCGCATGCTCGGGACGACGGCCGTCCGCCGTTCTGGCCTCCGCGCGGTCCACGCGATACGTCGACCACGCCGCGTCCGAGCCGACGACGCCCGGAAGGGTAGCTTCGAGTTCGGCTCGCGCATGGCGAACCAGCGCCTGCTGATCCATCTCCACGCCATCCTCGGACACCTGGCCACCGACCTGCCATACGGTTCGCCCCTGCGCGTCCTCGTCGCTGGTGATCGTGACCCGCGTGCGGGCCCCGTCCGTGCAGTGGCCACAGAAACGCGGCAGCGCTCCGCGCACGACGACCATGTGCAGCGGCCGTCGCTGCATGGCCTGGTCCGGAAGGCCCATCGCGCGGCGCAGCGCCGCATTGCCCTCGCCGGCCGCGAGCACGACCGACCGCGGATGAAACTCGAAGGTGCACGCGTCGCCGGGACCGGCAGCGACGATCGAAGTCACGTCCGGCCCGGCGTGCCGCCGCTCGACCTTCAGGCGATCGGGGTCGATGCGCACGAGCCGATGCGGGTTTCGGTCGGCCAGCGCCTTAACGAACGACTCAGGCGCGATGACCTGCTCGTCCAGGCGCATCACGAGACCGGGGCAGTCACGCAGCACCTCGGGCCGCTCGTCATCGTCGAGTCGCATCGGCCGCACGCGCAGACCCGCCGACGCGGCGCGGAGGCTCAGGCGGCTCTTCACCGACCGCGTGGCCCAGAGGTAACAGTGCGGCGAGCGCAGCCGCGTCGCGCTCAGATCTGGCTCCGCGGCACCCTCGAGGCACCGCCGCCAGCGATCGGGCATGTCCGCGATCGCCCGCGCCGAAGCGCTGACGATGCCGGAGAAGCTGTACTTGAGCCCGCCGTGAATGATGCCCTGCGACGCGACCGTCTGGCCCGAGCCGAGACGCCCTGCCTCCAGCAGCACCGAGTCGGCGCCGCGGCGCGTAAGCTCGTCGAGCAGCCAGAGCCCGGCCGCTCCGCCGCCGAAAATGAGCACGTCAATGTCGAATCGGGTCATGGGTGCGGGACGTTGGACAACGGGACGAGGCGTTCGCCCGCGCGGACCAGCGGATACGAGAGGGTCGAAGAGCTCAGCCCTTCCTTCCCGGCACCACGATCGCCGGCGGGATGCGCAGGCGCTGGCCGAGCTTCAGGCGGTTCGGGTCGCGGCCGATCAGCCTGCGATTGGCGTTATAGACGATGCGCCAGTGATCAGACCGGTGATAGTGCTGCCGCGCGATGGTCCAGAGCGACTCGCCGCGACGCACGACATGAAACCTCGTCTGGCCGGGACGCGGCACGTCCTTGTCGGGCTTCGAGAGCTCCGTGCGCGGCGGCAGGCGAAGCGTCTGCCCGGACTTGAGGCGCGTCGGCTCGACGCGCGGGTTGGCGTGCGCAATCGACTGCCAGTACCGGCCTGCCCCGTAATGTGCTTCGGCGATCGTGACGAGCGTGTCGCCCTTGCGCACCGTGTACACGCTGCCGCGATCGGGTTCGGCGCGAACGGGCGTGTCCTTCGCGTCCGTCGCCTGCCCCTCGCGCGCCGCCGGGGCTTCGACCGGAGCCGCGTCGTCGATCTCCCAGTCGTCATCCTCGAAGAGCGTCGACGTCGCGGCCACGCCGCTGCTGGGTGGCGGCGCGCCGAGCACCAGGCTCTCCGGCGCCTTCACGGTCTTCGCGCGCGGCGCCTCGGTCGTCCGGGGCGCCGTCGCCTGTCGCGGAGCCTCGGCCGCCTCGTCGACGATCGGCTCGATGTCCCCGACCGGGGCCGGCATCGTCGCGGTCGAATCCGCGACCGGCAGGTCCGTCGGCCCGCTCACCAGCGACCATGCGATCAGGCAGACGCAGAGAAACACCGTGACCACGAACGCGATCTTGTAGGAACGAGTCATCCGGCAGGTCCTCGAACAGGTGCCTCGCCTCATTCTACGGCGGCCGCGCGAACCGGCACAATCGGAATTCGCGAATCAGGCGCCGAAAACTGAAAAAGCTGCCTCCCCTCCCTTCTTGACAGGCCACAGGCCGGATCCTAGATTTCCACGGGCATCAACAGCCGATGCCAGGAGCAGCGCGTGATGGCTGAAACGCAGTCCCGTCTGATCGTTCGAGAAGAGGGAGAGATCGCGCGGGTCCAGTTCCAGGATCGAAACATCCTCGACGAAGGCAGCATCCAGGAGATCGGGCGCGAGATCAGCCAGATGATCGACCGCTCCGGCAACCCGAAGATCCTGATCGACTTCGCCAACGTCGAGCATCTTTCGTCCGCGGCCCTGGGCACCCTGATCACCGTCAACAACAAGGTGAAGGAAAAGGGCGGACAGCTCCGACTGGCGAATATCGACGCCCAGATCTACGAGGTGTTCGTCATCACGAAGCTGAACAAGCTCTTCAAGATCTACGATAACGCTGAAGAGGCGTCGACGAGCTTCACCTGAATCGGGCCGGCGGTGTGACACAAGTCCGGATGCGGGTCGGTCGCCGATGAAAAAGCTGACAATACGGAGTCGGACTTCCGAGGTCCAGAAGGTCCACGATCAGCTCACGCCCCTCATCCGTTCGAACGGGTACAGCGAGGACGCCCAGTTCGCCATCCGGCTCGCCGTCGACGAGGCGATCGCCAACGCCATCTGGCACGGCAACGACTCCGACCCGGACAAGCACATCGTCGTGGAGTACGAAGTCGACGAGGAGGCCGTTCGGGTGTCGGTGCGCGACGACGGCCCGGGCTTCGATCCCGGCACCGTGCCCGATCCGACGCTGGACGAGAACCTGCAGCGCCCGCACGGCCGCGGCATCATGCTCATGCAGGCCTACATGAGCGAGGTCAGGTTCAACAAGGAAGGCAACTGCGTCACCCTCGTCAAGGAGCGCAAATGCGAGCGGCCCCGGCGATCGGCGAGCTGAGTCGGCCGGCCCACCCGGTCGGAACCCGATCCTGTTCGGCACGGAATCCGCTTCGACTTGCGTTGCCGAGCCGGGCCGTCTCCGGCCCGGAGTCGGCAACGCGCTCCGGGCCGGGACGGCCCGGCTCGGTGAGGCGATCCCGATGAACGCACCGCGACGCCGTGCCGAACAGGATTGGGTCGGAACCCGGTTTCCGCTGCTTTCCGGGGATCGACGGCTCGGACGTGAAATCGGCCCCCGGGCGGAGTAGACTATGGGGACCGGAAGCGCCGGGTCGCGGCAGGAGCCCGCGACCGGGTGCCGAGAGCGGATTTGGACTTGGAAAAGGCAGAGTTGGCCAGCACAGGCGACAGCGAATCACAAGGCAGCCGGGAAAGCACGGTCGGTCCGGCGGAACCGGAACCGGACGAACCGGCCAGTACGGCGTCTTCCGACCCGTACGACCCCGATCAGGCGTGCCGAATCGATCTGAGTCTCCTGGCGGAGGATTGCCTTCCGCCACTGAGGGGGTACGTCGATCGTCATCTGCGCCGGATCGCCCCGCTCGCAGGCGCGACGGGCGGCCAGGTCACGGTCGCGGTCGTCGATGACGACCGGATGGCCGAGCTTCACGAGCAGTACCGGCAGACCCCGGGACCGACCGACGTCCTGACGTTCGATCTCCACGAAGGCGAAACCGACGGCCGTCTCGAAGGGGACATCGTCGTGTGCCTGGATGAAGCCGCCCGCCAGGCCGGGCGCCGCGGACATTCGGTCCGCGATGAATGCCTGCTCTACGCGGTCCACGGCCTCCTGCATCTGCTCGGATACGACGACCACGACCGTGACGAAGCCGACGCCATGCACGCCCGGGAGGACGAGCTGCTCGCGGCGGTCGGCGTCGGCCCCGTCTACCACCGAGGGGAACGCCCGTCATGATCCATGCCGCGATATGGGTGCTGATCATCGCGGTGATGCTGAGCTGCTTCTTCGCCGCATGCTCCAGCGCGATGAGAACGTTCAGCCGCGCGCGGCTGGTGGACATCCTCGAAGAGCGGGGCCGCACCGACCGGCTCGAGCCGTTTCTCGGCAACAGCGCCAAGCTCATGCTCATGGCCGGCACGTTCCGCGCCGGGCTGAACCTGATCGTGCTGCTGTCGGTGCTTTCGCTGTTCGAGCACGCGCGATGGGTCGAAGACCCCGTCTACCAACTGCTTCTCAAGTACGCCGTCGCGCTGGCACTCGCTGCGGGCCTCATCAGCGTCTTTGGCGTAGCCATCCCCTACAGCCTCGCCCGGCATCACGCCGAACGGCTTCTCGCCCGTTCGATGCCGATCCTCGAGGTCTGCCTCCAGATCTTCCGGCCCGTCGCGAACGTGCTGCACGTGTTCGACCCGATCGTGCGACGCGTGGTCGGCGCCGAGGTGACGACGGGGAGCGCCGACGAGCGGCTGACCGAAGAGATCCTCTCGGTCGTGGAGGACCATGACACCGAGGACGTCGTCGACGAGGAGCAGAAGGAGATGCTCGAAGGCGTCATCGAGCTGCGATCGACGACCGCCGAGCAGATCATGACCCCGCGGACGGACATCAAGGGCATCGAGGCCCCGGCGACGCTGGAGCAGGTCAAGGACGCCGTGCTCGACCTCGGCTACAGCCGCATCCCCGTGTACCGGGAGAACCTCGACGACATCGTGGGCATTCTCTACGCCAAGGATCTCATCCAGTACCTCGGCAATGGGCGGACGTTCGATCTCGAGTCCCTCTCGCGCGAAGCGTACATGGTGCCCGAGAGCAAGCCGGTGGGCGATCTGCTGACCGAGCTGAAGGCCCGCAAGGTGCACATCGCGATCGTCCTCGACGAGTACGGCGGCACGGCGGGTCTGTTGACGATCGAGGACATCATCGAAGAGATCGTGGGCGAGATCGCCGACGAGTACGAGCCGACCGACGAGCTGGCGTCCATCGAGAAGATCAACGACTCGACGATCGAGGTCGACGCGCGGCTTCGGGTCAACGACGTCAACGACGAGCTGGATCTCGAGCTGCCCGAGGACGACGACTACGACACCGTAGGGGGATTCGTCATCTCGCGGCTCGGTCATATCCCCGCCACGGGGGAGAATTTCGCGTACGAGAACATGACGATCACGGTCGCGGCCGCGGAGAAGACCCGAGTCGCGCGGGTGCGCATCGAGACGACGAATTGACGCCGACCGCCGGCGCGGCGGATACTTGAACCGCCGGCACGGTCACGCCCAGCTTGTCATTTCCCGTGATCGACGACTTCGGTAACGACCACACCACGAGGCATCGCGCTCCGCCCATGCAGATCCGGTTCTACAACACGCTCACGCACCAGGTTGAAACGTTCGAACCGCTCGAACCGCCCACCGTGACGATGTACAACTGCGGTCCGACCGTCTACGACTACGGCCACATCGGCAACTTTCGATCGTTCCTCTTCGCCGATCTGCTGCGCCGGTTCCTGGAGCTCGCGGGGTACGACGTCCGCCAGGTGATGAACGTCACCGACGTCGGGCACATGACCGAGGACGATCTTGCCGACGGCGGCGGCGAAGACAAGATGCAGGTGGGCCGCCGGCGACTGAAGGAGGCGAAGAAGTCGGGGGTCGCGGACGTGAGCGATCCCGACGACCCGTTCCAGGTGGCCGCGTTCTTCACCGGCGCGTTCATCGAGGACGCGCGGCGGCTGCGGATGCGGATCGCCGACGAGTACCCCGGCCGCGTGCCGCGCGCGACCGACCACATCGCGCCGATGCAGGACCTGATTCGGCGCCTGATCGAGAAAGGGCACGCCTACGTCTCCGACGACGGCGCGGTTTACTACAGCGTCGAGACGTTCCCGGACTACGGCCGCCTCAGCGGTAACACGCTCGACCAGCTTCGCGGCGGCGCGGGCGGGCGGATCTCCGACGAGCACCAGGCGCAGAAGCGTCATCCCGCGGACTTCCTGCTCTGGAAACCGGATTCCGGGCACCTGATGAAATGGGACGCGCCGTGGGGCGAAGGCTATCCCGGCTGGCACATCGAGTGCTCCGCGATGGCGATGCACCTGCTCGGACGCGAGACGATCGATCTGCACACCGGCGGCGAGGACAACATCTTCCCCCACCACGAGTGCGAGATCGCGCAGTCGACCGGCGCGAGCGGGGCGCCCTTCGCCCGGATGTGGATGCATGCGCGGTTCCTGCTCGTCGATGGCGAGAAGATGTCCAAGAGCCGCGGCAACTTCTACACGGTGCGCGATCTCGTCGATCGCGGCATCGATCCGGTGGTCATCCGGTACGAGCTGATCAAGGCCCCCTACCGCTCCAACGCCAACCTGACGCTCAGCGACCTTTCCGATTCGGGCAAGGCCGTCCAGCGTCTGCGACGCTTCGCGGAGGGGCTGGAGCAGCGAAGCACGGGCGAGGCCGAGGTCGACCTTTCGCACCCGGTGCTCGCGCGGTTCGCCGGCGCCCTGGCGGACGACCTGAACATCGCCGAGGCCCTCGCCACGGTGTTCACCTGGATCGGCGAGGATCCGCCCGATGCCGACGAGGCGCTGGCGGTGTGGCGGCGCATCGATTCGGTGCTCGACGTCATGCGCGTCGCCGTCGGCGACGACGACGACGTGTCGGGGCGCTGCCGGGCCATCGACGACGCAAGGCGCGACCGTGATTTCGATACGGCCGATCAGCTCCGCCAGGGACTGATCGACGACGGGTACGAGGTGATGACGACCCAGGAAGGCACGACGGCGCGCCGCAGCCTCACATGACGGGCGCGCCGGCAAGGGAATCGCGATGAGGAATCATCCCGACGAAGCATCGCCCGATCGCATTCGCCGCCTCGAGGCCGAGCTGGCGGCTTCGAAGCGGGCGCAGGCCGAGGTTGAGCGGGAAAACCGCAGGCTCCACGAGATCCAGTCGCATCACCGCGACGTCTGCGATCGGCTCGCGGCGCTTGCCGACACCGCACGCCATCTCGAAGAGACGCCGAGCGAAGACGATCTCTGTCGCGAGGCCGTCCTCTGGGGGCGACGCCGACTCGGCTACGGGCGGATGGGCATCTGGTTCTACGACGGCGACGAGCACATCATCGGGTCCTACGGCGTCGACGAGAGGGGTGAGCTTCGCGACGAGCGCGACTGCAAGCTGCACATCCCGGTCGGGTCAGGGATGGGGCACGTCCTGATCGAAGGCCGCGAGAACTGGCTGGCTTCCGACGCTGACCTGTTCGACGACGAGGCACGGAAGATCGGCCGGGGCGACCACGCGATCACGGCCATGAGGCACGGCACGCAGCGGATCGGCGCGCTGTCGTGCGACACGCTCCTCGGACCGGCGCGCTTCGACGACTGGGACGTTCGCATCCTGAGCCTGTTCGCCACCTCGATCGCCCACCTCTGGGTGGGACGTCAGACGGCGCGGATGCCGAACGATCCGGACCGCACGCCGGAGCAGAACGAGGCCGCGCAACGGATCGCCGAGCGCGCGCTCACCGGTCACAACCAGATCGCGCGGCTGGGTGAAATGTCGGCGAGCCTGGCGCACGAGCTGCATCAGCCGCTGACGGCCATCGCCAATTACGGCGAGGGTTGCCTCCGCCGCCTCGATCGCGGGAACTTCGACCAGAGCGAGTTCACGCACGCGATTCGCAGCATCGTGTCGCAGACCGGGCGGGCCAACATGCTGATCGACCGGATTCGAGAGTTCCTGCAGGATCGGCCGGCGCATCGGGCCAGCGTCGACCTGAACGACGTGGTGCGCAATGCGGCGCGCACCTGCAGCGACGACCTGGACAAGGGGCGCACGCGTCTCGAGCTCGCGCTCTGCGACCAGGCCCTGTCGGCACAGGTCGACCCGCTGCAGATCGAACAGGTCCTGATCAATCTGATCTGCAACGGGATCGAGGCCATGGGTTCGAACGGCAACGGATCTCGACGGGACGACGATCGCCAGCTTCGAATCGAGACGATGCCGGCGGAGTCCGACAGCGCCCAGATTCGCGTGCGTGACAACGGCGAAGGCGTCGACACCAAGACCGCCTCGCAGCTGTTCGATCCCTTCTACACCTCCAAGTCCGAGGGAATGGGCCTCGGACTCACCATCTGCAGGAAGATCGTCACGTCCCATGGCGGACGGCTCTGGTGGGAACCGAACGAACCCGCCGGATCGACCTTCGTGTTCACGTTGCCCCTGAGCCCCTGATCAGGCCTCGGGGCGCGATCGCGGTGGCCCGCGGATCGAACACGACCAGAACGATCCGAAATGTCCTGCCCCGCCGAGACCCGTGGATGCCCGGGCCCGACCTGCGCCCCCGATCGGTTATTCGAGGACGGCCTCGCCATCTTCCGATAAATGATCCGGAGCGGCTTGCGCCCGGGCCGGGGCATGGTATGATCCCCGACCCCAACCCCTGGCAGGATCAAAGCATGACCACGATTTCCCGGCTCCAGCCGCCCTCGGGCGCGCGATCGCTTCGCAGCCGCATCAACGGGATCGACTGGCCGGTCGTCACGGGCATCCTGGCGATGCACCTCGGGTGTCTGCTCGCACCGTTCTTCTTCACCTGGACGGCGCTGATCGTGACGGTGCTCCTGGTCTGGCTCACGGGCGGCATCGGCATCACGCTGTGCTTCCACCGCCTGCTGACGCATCGAAGCTTCCGCAGCCCGAAATGGTTCGAGTACCTGCTGACGCTGTGCGGGTGCATGGCATGGCAGGGGCCGCCGGTGACCTGGGTCGGCGTTCACCGGATTCATCACCGCCATTCGGACGAAAGCGAAGATCCCCATTCACCCAAGGACGGTTTCGCCTGGTCACACATGTTCTGGTGCATGAGCAAGAACACGGACGGCCAGCGCGCTGCCGACGCCGCCAAGGACCTCCAGCGCGACGCCGGCATGCGGCTGATCAGCCGCTTCTTCTGGATTCCGCAGTTCGTGGCGATGCCGCTGCTGTTCGCCGGCGGAATGTTCGTCGAGTGGCTGGGGCTCTCCGCGAGCGGGTTCTCGTGGCTGATCTGGGGCGTCTGCGTCAGGACGGTGATCGTGTACCACGGAACGTGGTTCGTGAACTCCGCGACGCACACCTGGGGATACCGCAACTACGAAACCAAGGATCGCTCGACCAACCTCTGGTGGGTCGCCCTGTTGTCGTTCGGTGAAGGCTGGCACAACAATCACCACGCCCACCAGCGCTCCGCCGCCCACGGGCTGCGATGGTTCGAACTGGACATGACCTACTGGACCATCCGCCTGCTGGGCCTGCTGGGGCTCGCCCGCGACATCGTCCTCCCGACAGCTGACCAGCGCCCCGGACGCTGACCGTTCCGTTCATTCCGTTTGTCTTGTTGTCGGAGGCGCGTGTGTGCATTGCGCCCTCATGGCATGCGACCCGCGGGCTTACGCCGCGCGGTACGCCGGCAGGTAGAGCGGCGTACCCCCGGCGTCAGCCGGGGGGTTAACCATGCATGTGCGCCATGCGCTTCAGAATCACTACCGTTCGCGCCAGCGACTCGGGCTGATGCCCGGCGCCTCGTCCGACATGTCCGGCGGCGCGTTTTCCCCGTCGTAGTTCCAGATGCGCTGGTTGCGATCGGTCATCACCTCCCGCACGGCCTGCGGCACCTCCGCGAGATGTTTCGAATCCCACGACGCCACGTCGCCGCAGGGGCCTGACCACTCGGGTCGATAGGCGATCCCCAGCATGTGGCGCGGCAGGTCACCCTGATTCGGATAGTTGCCGTGAAAGACGTTCTGGTTGATCAGGACCGCCGAGCCTGCGCGACAGGTGACCATGACCTGCTCGGGATGCTCGCGGTAGCGCAGATAGGGATTGGCGTCGTTGTGAAAGCTGAGGTGCGACCGCGGCACGACACGGAACGGCGCCGACTCGGACGTCAGATCCTGGAGGTAGTAGAGCACGCGCACCAGCCGCGGACAGCTCTGCTCCGGCCCGAAGATTCGTGAACCCCAGGGCTGGCCGTCGCAATGCAGGTTGATCGGCGGGCATCCAGGGTCGGACCTGGCGTAATCGTAGGTCATCATCACCGGCTCACCGCCGAAGATCCGCCGAAGCAGCGCGATCGTCGGCGGGTGCGCGATCAACTCGGTGATCCCCCCGCCCTGCCACTGAATGTCGTTGCAGTAGACCTTCCGGTCGGTGTAGTCCGTGGCGCGGACATCGATTTCGGCGACTGCGTCCCTGAGTTCCTCCACGAGCGCGTCGCCGAGAAGACCGGGCACGACGGCGTATCCGTCGACTTCGAGACGCTCCAGACGCTGGCCGAAACCGAGTGCGTCCCAGTCGGTGTCATCGATTCGGTCTTTCACGGTCGGAGCCTCGGGAAGAAGAGCTGAGTGTTCCTTGCTTGATAGTCTTCAGCGCAGCGCGGTCGTGTCAAGTGACGAGGGAAAGGGAAAGCGGGGCAACCCGGCCCTTTCGGCGCGTCTGGCCGCCTGCGGCCTGCCCGCGCATGACGACGGCGGTGGCGTCGAATTCCGTTGCCCCTCGCCCCTTGCCCCCTTCGCGGTCGAGTGCAGGTCCGAGTTCCAACCGCTGGTACAATTCGACCGATGGGTATTCTCGATTGCTTCTCACTGCGCAACCGCACGGCGCTCGTGACCGGGGGCGGTCGCGGCATCGGCTTCGCCCTCGCCGAATCGCTCGCGGAAGCCGGCGCCGACGTCGCGATCGTCGACCTCGACGCGAAGAGCGCCGAGTCC
>NYZC01000045.1 GCA_002686995.1 Phycisphaeraceae bacterium
CTGGAGCCAGTTGGAGCCGGCTGGAGCCAGTTGGAGCCGGCTGGAGCCAGTTGGAGCCGGCTGGAGCCAGTTGGAGCCGGCTGGAGCCCGGTGATTGAGCATAGGCATTGTTTGGAGCACCCCCCCTGGCCCCCCCTTATGAAGGGGGGGAAGCGGAGCGAAGCCTGCTGATGAACGTGTTCTTTCGAATTCACCTGTTGATTGCTTTGTTCTTTTCGATTGCCGCCACCTGTCTCGCCGAAGACTGGCCTGCGTTCAGGGGGCCGCGCGGTGACGGACACTCGAAAGAGAATCGGGTGCCGGTCACCTGGGACCGCGAGACGAACGTGAAATGGAAGGTGCCCCTGGCGCTGCCGGCGAACGGCAGTCCGATCGTGTCGAACGGCCGCGTCTTCCTGACGATGCCCGAGGACCGGGAGGGCAGGGGGCGGTCGCTTCACTGCTTCGATCGGCGCAACGGCCGTCAGCTCTGGGTGCGCTCGGTCACGATCGACCGGGCCATGCCGACGCATGGCGCGAATCCGTACGGCGGCTCGACGCCCGCCGCGGACGGTCGCCGCGTCGTGGTATGGCACGGATCGGCGGGCCTGGTCTGCTACGACTTCGACGGCAACGAGCAATGGCGACGTGACTTCGGCGAGTTCCGTCACATGTGGGGGTACGGCACTTCGCCCGTCCTCCACGGCGACAGGGTCATCCTGCACACGGGTCCGGGCGAGCGGTCGTTCGTCGCAGCGCTGGACCTGCGTGACGGCACGACGATCTGGAAGGCCGACGAGCCGCCCGCGCCGGAGCATGCGAAGAAGCGGCTGCACGGCTCTTGGTGCACGCCGCTGATTACGAGCGCTGCCGACGGGCGCGGGCAGGTCATCTGCGCGCATCCTCTGCGCGTCGTGGCCTACGACCTCGAGGATGGTCGCGAAATGTGGTGGTGCGCGGGTCTCGCCTGCGAGCGCGGCAACCTCGCGTACTCGTCACCGATCGTCGCGAACGACGTCTGCATCGTGCGCGGCGGCTACGAAGGACCCGAGATCGCCATTCGTCTCGGCGGCAGCGGCGACGTCACGAAGACGCACCGCCTCTGGCGTCACCCGGAGCAGCCCAGCAACGTCGGTTCCGGCGTGGTGGTCGATGCGCACCTTTACATGCCGGACGAGAACGGCCATCTCGCCTGCATCGAAGTCGCGACGGGCCACCGCGTGTGGAGCGCCCACCCGGACAAGGGCAAGATGTGGGGCTCGATCATCTACGCCGCGGGACGACTCTATGCGCTCAACCAGCGTGGCACGACGGTGATATTCGAGCCGAACCCGGAGCAGTTCACCCTGGTAGCCACCAACGCCCTCGGCGAAAAAACGAACGCCACCCCGGCCGTGTCGGAGGGAGAGATCATCCTGCGTACGTTTGAGAGGCTTTACTGCGTTTCAGCGCGGATCGATTGAATTAAGCTATTAGTCATTAAGCCAATCGTTAATAGCCATTGCATTGACTAATAACGATTGGCTTAATGACTAATAGCTTAATTCAATTTAACGGCCGCCTTCCTCAGGCTGTTGCCACGCGCTCATTCCCCCGTCGATCAGAAGCATCTGGCCGTGGACGTGCTCCGCGGCGTCGCTGCAGAGATAGACGGCGCCGTCGCCGCAGACGTCCGAGTGGGGGATTCGGCCGTTCGGTGTGTGGTGGGCGATCCACTCCGCGGCCGAGGTGCGCTCGTCGATCCAGGCCGTCTGGGGCGTGCGCACGAGTCCCGGTGCGAGACCGTTCACGCGGATGCCGTGCGGCGCGAGGGCGACGCACAGCGTGCGCACCATCATCTCGACGGCCCCCTTCGAGGTGTCGTAGGCGGTCGATTCCGGCTCGGCGAGGCGGCCGTTGATCGATCCGATCATGAGCACTCGGCCCCCGATGCCGCGCTCGCGCCAGCGCCGCGCGAACGCCTGCGTCAGCATGTACGGCGCCATCACGTTCAGACGCATCGTGCGCTCCAGCCGCTCGAGCGTCATGTCGAGGTACGGCTGGTCGAAGTACTGACCCGCGTTGTTGACCAGGATGTCGATTCCGGGCTCGGTCTCGACGGCCGCGTCGAAGGTAGCGCGCACGGACTCGCCCGTCGGGCCTGACAGATCGGACGTGATGAACGACGCGGCTCCGCCCGATGCACGGCACGTGTCGATCGCCGCCTGCGCATCGTCGCTCATCTTCCGGCCGTGAATCACGACGCCGGCGCCGGCGCGCGCGAACGCCTCGGCGATCGACCTGCCTACTCCCTTCGTCGACCCGGTGATCAGCGCCTTGTGACCGCTTAAATCAATCATGAACGCCACCGTTGCTCGTCACCGACCGTGCTACGCGGACCTCGAGATGATTCCGGATCGCCACGAAGAGGCTCGCGAAGCAGTTCGGCGACGGCTCATGGAACAAGTGCACCTGGTTCATCGTTTCGTGGCTCTTTGTGGCTCTTTTCCGGAATCCAGCGGATTCACCTCGCTCGTGACCTGCCTTACGACATCATCAACTGTGACCACTGCTCCGGATCGCGCACGACGCGCTCCGGGTGCGCTCGGCTGCGCGCCAAATGCCCGTTGACGGGACGAAGCGTCGGCTGCGTCGCGTCCTGGTAGCGCCAGTCAAGGCTCCAGCGCACGGTGTCCGAGACGTTCGGCCGGCCGCAGTGGAACAGCATGTTGCTGAACAGCACGACGTCGCCGGGATCGCACACGACGTCGACGGCCTCGTCGAGCCGGGGCTCGATCTCGCGATCGACGATCTCGAGATAGAACTCGCGGTTGACGTGGTCAACCACGCCGAGCCGGTGGGTGCCGGGAATGAACTGCATGCAGCCATTCTCAGGTCGCGCGGGCACGAGCGGTGACCAGACGTTGACCATTCTCAGATCAGCGGCCGTCAGTCGCTCTTCGCCCGCCGGGTCCATGCCCGCATCCGTGTATCCCGCGTCCTGGTGCCACAGCACGAGCGTGGGTTCATGCCGCGGCAGCTTGGGCCGCGCGGTGTAGTTCGGATAGAGCCGCACCTCCGGTCCGAGGATCGATTCGGCGAGGTCGAGGACGGCGGGATGAAAGAACAGCGGGAACAGACCCGGCAGGTGAAGCTCCGTGCGAAAGCTGTTGGGCGCCTGATCGAGACAGCTTTCGTAAAGGCGCAGGAATCGGCGGTCGAAGGGCTCGTCGTAGCAGGGATTCGGAATCCGCCCGGCCTCGATGAACTCGCCCGCATGCATGTTGACGATCCAGTTCATCTCGCGCCGAACGCCCTCGAGCGTCTCCTCGCCGAGAACGTTGCGCAGGATAACGAAGCCCTGCGCCTCGAAGCATTCCCGATGCTCCCGGGTGAGTGTGGCCGGACGTGACATGAAGTACATCATACGGTGTCGTTCGGGGTGCTCGAGATGTTGTCGGCTAGGATCCCGGCGTGGCGCGACGGCAGAAAAGGGCTCAGCGACGGATTCCTCTTGCGAGGCGAATCCTGTATTCCGCGACGATCCTGGTCCTGTTCGTCATGGTCGTCGAACTGATCCTCCTGGCGATCGGGATCGTGCCGCTCTCGACGATCGCCGATCCGTCGAGGGGATTTTCCGGGCTCATGTCGGTCTTCGAACGCGACGGGAGCCGCTTCAGAACGCGGCAGACCGTGCTCTATGAAACCTTCAACGATCAGCGATTCGTGGCCGACAAGCCGCGAAACGGACTTCGTCTTTTCTGTCTCGGCGGATCGAGCGCATACGGTTTCCCCTGGGGCGCCGACGTGGCCTTCACCGCCCTGGTTGGTGACGCGCTCGCGGCGTCGCACCCGCAGCGCACCGTGGAAGCCGTCAACGTCGCCGGTATCTCCTATGCGATGCATCGGCTGCAGATCGTGGCGGCCGAGGTCATGGAGCATGATCCCGACGTTCTGCTGATCTACAGCGGCCACAACGAATTCGTCGAGCGCAGCTTCTTTCGCGATCTCGAAGGCCGTTCGCCGGGTCTCGAGCGCATCGAGCACGTGCTGTCCCACAGCCGTCTCTACTCGCTGTGGCACCGCGCGTGGTGGAACGAGGTCGACGCGCCCCGGGGCAACGGACCGGAGCTTTTCGTTCGACGAGAGGATCGCGTCTATCCACCGGAGGAGAAGGCGAAGATCGTCGAACGGTTTACCGAGGGGCTGCGGCGCATTGTCCGCGTGGCCGTTGCGCGGAACGTTCGCGTGGTGGTGGCGACCGTGCCGTGCAACCTGAGACACTGGCGGCCGCAGAAGTCCGTCAGCGACGCCGCGCTCGATGCGATGCAGCAGGTCCGATGGGGGAACGCGCTGCAGTCGGGTCGCGCCCACCTCGAGGCAGGGCGTCCGCGAGAGGCGGTCTCGGAGTTGGAAACGGCGGCGGCGCTGGCGCCGCAACACGCGGAAGCCCGCTACCTGCTGGGCCAGGCGTACGAGGCGATCGGCGACTGGGACCACGCACGGGCCGCGTTCGCGGCGGCCTGCGACGCCGACGCCTCGCCGGTCCGGCGCCTGTCGGCCATGAACGACGCGATCCGAATGGTGGCCGCGGAGCACGAGATCCTGCTGGTCGACATGGATCGGGTGTTCTCGGAGGAATCCGAGCACGGCATCGTGGGATTCCCTCTGATCGAGGACTACGTCCACCCCAGCATCGCGGGGCATCGGCTTATCGCGTTTCACATCTGGCGAGCGATCGAGCAGGTTCTGTCGAACGATCCTGGTGCACTCACACGCGAGCGGTTCGACCGAATCGTGCCGGCGCAACGCTCACGAACGCTGCCGGTCAGCCCGGCGTGGCTGTTCAACACCGGCTGCGTGCTGGAGAACCAGGGACGCGTGCCCGAAGCCATGGCCAAGTACCGGGAAGCGCTCTCGATCGATCCCGGCGCCGCGGGCCCCCTCTGGAACCTCTCCAACCTGCTGTGGCGCAGCGGAG
This sequence comes from Phycisphaeraceae bacterium, assembly GCA_002686995.1. Classification (GTDB taxonomy): domain Bacteria; phylum Planctomycetota; class Phycisphaerae; order Phycisphaerales; family Phycisphaeraceae; genus NYZC01. Next base: position 4,940 of record NYZC01000045.1, read on the forward strand.
AGACCCAGGCGGCGCGCGGTCTTCTTGAACGGCTCGTCGAGCGGGATGCCGGACACCTGCGCGGGCGCATCCTCATGGGCAACGTGCTGCACGCATCGGGACATCTTCAGGAGGCCGAGCGCAGCTTCCGGGCTGCGCTGGCGCTGGATGCTGAATCGCCCGAAGCACACTACGAACTGGGACGGTTGCAGCAATCGACGGGAGACCTGCAGGGCGCGATCGAGTCGTACACCCGCGCGCTGCGCTGCGATCCGCTGCTGGCGGAGGCGGAATTCGCCCGCGGCACCGCGCTGGAAACTTCGGGCGACATGGCGGGGGCCGAGCGGTCCTGGCGCGAATCGTTGCGACTGAATCCCGCCGATCGCGGCAGCGCGTACCGTCTCGGACGACTCCTGGCACGGGATGGTCGGATCGAAGACGCGGTCGAGCAGTACGAAATCGTCGTGGCCAGACAGTCCGGAATCCCCGAGGCGCATTACGAGCTTGCGGAGCTTCACCGGGTGGCGGGTCGTCACGACGCCGCCGTCGCGCAATGCCGTGAGGCAATCCAGGCACGCCAGGGCTGGCCCGCTCCGATGGTGTCGCTCGCGTGGCTGCTCACCGGCCATCCGGACGCGGCGCAGCGCGATCACGTTGAAGCGCTGCGCTGGGCTCGCCGCGCGGCAGAGCTGACCGACCAGGCGAATCCCCTTGCGCTCGAGGTGGTCGCCGTGGCGCTCGCCGGCACCGGAGATGTGGAGCGTGCACTGGAGACGGCTCGGGAGGCGGTGCGACTGGCTGAAGAGGGTGACGCCCCTGACATCGCGCGTCGGATCCGCGATCGGTTTCGCGGCATCAGCGGCGTCGGGACGATGCCGTGAGCGCACTGCGGCGCCCCGGACGACGGCGCATGACCCACGACGCGAGGGCGCCGAGCAGGAGCATCATCCACGACGCCGGCTCGGGCGCGGCGGTCGCGCTCGAGCCGCCGATGACGGTGCGGATGTCGGACATCCGAAACGTCCGCGCGGTGCCGAACGCCTGGGCGCGAATGCCGAAGCCGACGGCGGCGAGGCTCGAGAAGTCGATGCCGCCGCCCAGCGCGTCGAGCGCGCTGAATGAGATCTGGTAGATGCCGGGGCCGGTGATCGAAAGCTGGGTGTAGTCCCATGCCTGCGCGTTCTCGGCGAACGCGAACAGCAGGCCTGCGGTGGGTGCCTCGTCGATCGTGATCTCGAAGTGCGAGCGGCCGGCCCCCGTGAGGTCGGAGACCGCGCTGCCGGTGTAGGTCACCGTCGCGCTGCCGAGCGAGCCCTGTTCGATCGTGACCGTCAGCGGCGCCCCGGGGCTCGTCGTAGCGCGGACCTCGTTGCCCGATTCGAGTCTTACCTCCGTGACGCGGCTCTCGATGCCGGGGCCGGAGGGCAGCAGCGTTTCGTTGACCGCGTCCACGGCGCGTACCCACGGCGAGTCCGCGGTCAGCGAGAAGCTGCCGCTGCCGAACTGATCGATCAGCGCGCAGCCGGGGCCCGTGCAGGGACGGCCCGTCGTCGGGTTGATCACGCCGCGTATGGCGTCGAGGAACAGGCCGTCCGGGTCGCCGACCGTCGGCGCGATGTAGCCGCCCTCGCCGAACTCGTTCCAGGCGTAGAGCATGACGAGTCGCTCCGGCGTCGCGAGCGTCGGGTTCGCGTCGATCCAGTCGATGGCCTTCTGCAGATGGGCCGCGACGGAGGCCGGCGTGCGCGTGGGATTGAAATACCACGACGGCGGGGTGTTCCACGGTCGCGCGTCCCAGCCCGCCATGATGGTCGGGATGTAGGCCTGGCCGGTGCCGCTCTCCGTGTTCCAGATACCGGGCGCCCAGGTGTCGTTGCCTTCCACGTACTCGGTCAGCGACTGGTAGGGGAACTCGGTTTCGCCGGCGCCCCAGCCCGGCACCGCGTTGTAGCGCGTCACGTGGCTGTAGAGCGACGACGCGCCGGCCACGTTCGCCGCGAACTTCACCGGGCCGATGCCGGCCGCGGCGGCGGCCTGCTGGAAATAGTTGTAGTTCGTCTGTGTCATGCCCGCGGCGTTGAAGTTGGTGACCATCGGGTCGCCGCCGACGCGCAGGTACTGCGAATCGGCCAGGTAAGGCATGAGCAGGTCGGCGACCTGCTGCCATTCCGTGTCGCTGCTGATCGGCGTGGGATCGACGTCCACGATGTTGATGTTGAACTCCATGCGATCGCGATTGGACGCGAGCATGAAGTTCGCGAGCCCCGAATTGATGCCGTCGTTGACGGTCGCCGCCTCGCTGCCGTTCCAGTACCAGTCGAAGCTGAAGAAGGCGATGCCGTGGTCGGCCGCGAGGTCGATCTGCTGCTCCATGATCTCGACGGTGTCGCCGCGCCACAGGCCGCCGCCCCAGATCGGCTCCCGCTCGGGAAAGTCGTTGCGCAGCTCGGCGTTTGCGAACGCGGCGATCAAGCCTGGTGCGTCGTGGTACCAGCCCTCGAAGTAGTACGCGCCCACCTTTGCGGTCGCCGCGCCGGCCGGCGTCGCGATGGCGAGCGCGATGAACGCGAGGCTCACAATGAGCATGGCCCCTGGTCGGCCTGGCTGGCGTTCTTGCATTTGCAGTCTCAACCCATCATCCGACATGCATCATAGTCCGGTTAGGACGAGGGACTACGGATCCGCCGCAGACGGACGGATGGACACGAATGAACAAGGATGCAAACTCGGAAACCGGGGCGCGGGGTCAGCAGGATATAACTGGTCAGACGGTGATTTAGTCCTGCTGCGACGACTAAGAACCAAAATCCGTCCGTCTGCGGCGGATCCGTGGTTCCTCAACCCGCGGTTCCTCAACACCCGGAACACGCGTCGCAATGCCGTGAATCAGATCCCATCGCCGTCGCCCGTCGCGTACATCTCGATCAGGGTGCAGGGGTCGTTCTCGAGGTTGCCGCGGCTTCCGTGCGCGTCCATCAGCTTCGCGGCGAGCTTCGTCATCGGGATGTCGCCGTCGACGTCACCGCCGAGCTTGAGAGCCATGAGCAGGTCCTTGAGCAGCGTCCGGACGTGCCAGTGGACCTCGTCGAAATCGCGCGCGGCCATGCGCCGTCCCGCAAGCTGGAGCGGCCGCGAGTCGGCGAAACCGCCTTCCAGCGCCTCGGGAATCTTCCGGGCGTCGACCCCGGCGCGCTCCGCCAGGGCGACCGTCTCCGCGATCGTGAGCACGTTGCTGGTGACGATCATCTGGTTGCAGATCTTCGTCGTCTGACCGCAGCCCACGTTGCCCATGTGCGTGACCTGGCGCGACAGGTGCTCGAGGATGGGGCGCAGGCGATCGACGTCCCGGGCGCTGCCGCCGGCCATGATCGCGAGCGTACCGTCGCGGGCGCCCTGCACGCCTCCGGAGACGGGCGCGTCGACCCAGGTCGTGCCGCATCGCGCGTGAAGCTGCTTCGCGAAGCGCCGCGTGTCCGCGGGATCGATGCTCGAGAAGTCGACGAGCACCATGCCCTCGGCGCCGGACGCGGCGATCCCGTGATCGGTGAAGACCACCTGCTCAACGGCCGCGGTGTCCGAGACGCAGATCATGACGATGTCGCTGTCCGCCACGAGGCCGGCGACGGACGGCGCGAGCGTCGCGCCGGCGTCGACCGCGGGCGCCGCGTTGTGCGGCGTGCGGTTCCAGACGCGCACGTCATAGCCGGCGGCCACCAGGCGCGTGCTCATCGGCACGCCCATGAGGCCCATGCCGATGAATCCGATCCGCTCCTCGCTCATCAGGGCTCCTTCGGTGATCAGCAATTGTAGGAGCCTTGTGGCCGCGCGTCGGCCCATGGGGGACATGTAGCACGCGTTACGCGTCGAGAAGCCTCTGGATGCTCCGGGCCGACCGGTCTTCGATCCGCTGGACCGCTTCGACCATCGCGTCGGTCCAGTGCTCGCGGGCGGCGATGCCGGAAAGATGGCCGAAGCCGCCCAGGACGACCTTGTAGAGCTCGAGGTGCTCCAGGTCCTGCAGGGCGTCGGTCGTGTCGAGCAGCTTCGCGAACAACCCGTTCAGGCTCACGAACGCGTCGCGCGCCGCGGCCTCGAGCGCGGTCGCGCCCGCGGCGCCCCGGCGCGCCAGGCGATCGAGCAGTCGCGCCATCGGCCGGCTGCCGTAGATCCGGTTGAAGAACAGGCAGATGTCGTCGCGCTCGTCCTGGAGCGCCGGCGCGACCGCGTAGAGATCCGACCCCAGGATGAACGCGACCATCTCGAGCGCGGTGCGGAACTTCTCCAGCCCGAGCACGTCGGCGACCCGGAGCGGCAGCATCTGGTCCTCGTACCACACCGCCGCCAGCACGAGCGTGGCGGCGGTCTGCAGGATCTCGTCGCAGGTCGTCTGGTCGACCTGCTGCGCCCCCCATCGGCGATTCGCGGCCCGTCGCACGCGGTCCCGGAACGGCGCCATGCGCAGGAACGTCCTGGAGCGTCCGTCCTTCATCAGCACCGCGAAGCGCTCGTCGGAGAAGAAGTCGTGACGGACGCTCGAGACGTGAAGATCCTCGAGGATCACGTCCGGCGCGTTCCAGTCGGTGGCGATTCGGCTGAGCATGTAGCACGGATAGCGGCCGTCGGCGGCGTGGATCTCCAGGTGAAGCTCGCGGCTCACCTGGCGCAGGTTCCGGCGCAGATCCTCGGGCTCGCAGAGCGTGGCCTGGGTGGAGAAGCTGCTGCGCAGCTCGAACGGCTCGCTCAGCACGGTCGCGAGTTCGGCCAGGTCGCCGACGCGCCCGTCTCCCTTCGCCACGCGGCACGAGAGATCGTCCACCCGCCGCAACTGGCGCAGCAGGGGGTCGAGCTGCTTCATGAGCGTCTCGCGATCCGGACGGTCGTGACTCCACCATCCGTAACTCCAGTCGCGCGACGGCCGGTTCGATCGACGTGTTGCTTTCTTAGACATCACTCATCCTTGCGTCTCCGCGCAGCCTGCGCACGAGTGCGTTGACGTGATCGGCGATGCGATCGGCGACTTGTCCGGGCTGGTCGAGCTCGCGCTTCGGGACGCGGACGATGTAGTCCGCCTCGGGGACCTCGACCGGATGGTCGCCCAGCACGACAAGGCTGAAGACGACCCGGTAATCCGCCTTCAGCGAACTGACCATCGACTGGTACGCCTTGATGGGGCTGTTGAACTTCCCGTCGGTGATGTTGAGGAGAATGATCGTCTGCCCCTGGGCCAGGGGAGATTCGAGCACCCGGGTCATGATGTGGGAGATGCTGAGGACGTCCTCGTTCGCCCCCTGGCCCTTCGGGGGCAGCGACGCGACCGCGTCGGCGGCCGCGCGGGCGTCGCGACCAGGCGTCATTTGGGGGTGGTACAGCCACCGCACGAGCGGCCCGTCCCCGTCCGAGGCGTAGTCCGCGGCGAACGCGCGGATGCGCGCGTAGCGCTCGATCTTCAGGAAGGCGGCGGCGAGGATCTTGCCTGCGAACGTCGTGGCGATCGTGTTCGACGAGGATCCGTCCTTGGCGAGCACGACGACCGGACGACCCCGGAAATCCATGACCTGGCGCTGGCGCCAGCGTCGGTACAGCAGCGGCGACGTGGCGAGCCGGTACAGGCGGCGCGGATCCAGCAGCCCGCCGCTCTGGAGCCGCTCCGGCCGGGCGGCGCGGCGCTGGCCGTACCAGCGCGAGCTTCGCAGCTTTCTCTCGATCGGCTCCGCCCCGTCGCGCACCTGGCTGAGCGCCTGCCGGTCGCGGCAGCGCGACAGGACCTGCTCCTTCACGTGGCCTTCCATCTCGCTGCCGTACGCGGCGACCTTCCGCCGCCGCGCGACCAGGTCGGCTTCGACCGTACCGGGCTCGAACAGGGATCGACTCAGCGAGAGGGCGACCTGGTCGGCGCGGGGATCGTCCCAGCGGGACTGGCCGGTGGCCTGTGCGATCGTCAGGGAGACGTGGCGCAGGGTCCGCTGGATCTGCTCGTCGTCCGGCGTGCCGGGCTGACGCGGCGTGATGCGCTCGTCCGTGCTCGCCGCGCCCCCGGCCGTCGACCGATTCGACTCCCGGCGCTGCGGTCCCGCAGGCGATGCGCCCTTCCCGTTGCCTTCCTCCAGGGATTTCAGGAAATCATGAAGAGATGGCTGCGGATCGGAGCCTTGGCTCTGCTTCGACCCGCCTTCGGGTGAGCCGGGGCCGGATGCGGCGTCGCCGACGCGCCACGGGCCCGGCTCGTCGATGGCGGGCGGCGCAGGCTGGTCCGTGCCTTCCACGCGGCGCGACAGCGCGTCCGCGTCCGCTTCGGGCGCGGCGCGTCGACGCCGCGGTATGCGATCGATCTGCGGAACGAGGTTCCTCAGATCGTCGGGCATTTCAATGGGCGCGGGCGTCTGGGTATCCGAGGCGTCAGCCTGGAGCGGCAGGAAAGGCATCAGCGCGGCCATCATCGATCGCGCCAGTTCAGCGCCCTTGTCCGGCAGCGCTTCGCGATCGCAGTCGTCCACCGCAAGCGCGTAGGCGCGGCAAGGCTGCTCCAGCGCTTCGAGGATCCGAACCGTCAGCGGGTGCATGCGGGACGCGATCGCCGGACGGCGCACGAGCCCGCTGACCAGGTCGCCCAGCGTGGCGGCCGCGAGGATCACGTCCCTCAGTCGCGTAAAGCGCAGATCGATGATCGATGCGGCGAAGAGCCGGTACGACTCGACGGCGCCCAGGCCGACGAAACGGACGAGCTGGTCGATGCACAGCCGGTTGGCGATCGCTTCGCACACGAATTGAAGGGTCTGCTCCACGGAGGTCGCGTCGACCCCTTCGCGATCCTGCGGCGCAGGCACGGCCGCCTGCGCGAGCGTGGCGCTGATCGTGCCGGCGTGCGCCTTGAACTCGGCAATCGCGCTCAGGCCGAGGCACGCTCGGGCCGCCGGGAAGTCGGGGTACCCCGCGATATGCAGGGGCCCCCGCTGCGGCCGCGTCTGCAACTCGCCGTCGCGCACCTTGCGGCCGAGCGCCGACGCTGCGGCCGCGGACTGGTGGTCGTAGCTCTCGTCGTCGAGCTGGTCGAGGGCCTCGTTGCGGCGCGACCAGGTCACGCTGTAGCGATAGCTGTCCGCGATCGTGACCGGCCGCCAGATCCTCCCGTATCGCTTGTCACCGAATGCACCCATGCTTGCCTCCTTTCGTTCTGCGGCCGGGTCGACCGCGCCCTAGAGCACGCCGACGGCCTTCGCCGCCGCGCTGTCCGTGTCGACCTTCACGCCGAAGGCCTCGGCAAAGATCGACTCCGCCTCGTCCCGCTCCTGGTCCTGGCAGTGACCGAGCAGGGTGTTGAACACGGTCTGGCGGCTGTCGACCGGCAGTCGCCGCAGGCAGCCCAGCAGGTCCAGCTCGGCATCGATGGTCGGCGGGAGCACGGACTCCAGCGCGTTCTCGCCGTGCTTGCGCCGGATCGCGATCGCCAGCGCCACCACCTGCCCGACCTGCTCTTCGGTCGAGTCCGCCGCCAGCTCGCGCAGCACCCTCGCCTCCTGCTCGGGGTCCAGGCCCGCGAAGGTGAGACGGCGGGTCCAGCGGCGCCCGTACGCCTGGTCCAGCTCGTGGATCGCGAAGTCGCCCGACTCGTTGGCCTGGTGATTCGAATCCGTGACGAACGCGACGTTGCGCGCGTCGAACTGCTTGCCCTGCGGGTCGCGAATCGTGTCCTGGCCGACGATCTCGAGCAGTCCGCCCTGGACCGTCGCCGTGATGCCGCGACCGGACTCGACGATCCACACGACGTGAAGGGTCTCGCGGTCGGCGGCGGCCTCTTCGAGGACCTCGAGCATGCGCTGCGGCTGATCGTGCGTGGAGAACTCCTTGACGACCGTGCGGTACCAGATCTCGGACGGCGCCTCGAACGACGAGATGAAGATCCGATGGCACGCGATCCGGTCCCACTTCGGCAGGTCGAGGCTGTCACGGACCTTTTCGAAGTTCTCCGGCGGACCGAACAGCAGCGCGTTCAGGAAGTGCGACTTGCCGCCGCCGGACTTACCGCTCAGATGCAGCGGCGCCCGCGTCGTGATTGCGTCCACGGCCAGCGCCAGCTGCCCGAAGTCGGCGTAGAACGGATGCGCCTCGTGCTCCCATTGCGCCATGCGGACGACCGAGCCGCTCGAGGCCATTGCGAAATCGTCGATGTCGAAGATCCTGCTCATGATGCTTCTCCTGGTGGGGGGGAGGGGTTGACCGCCTCGACGATGACGCGGCCTTCGTTCAGACGGATCCGGACGTGCTTCGCGTCCAGGTTCCAGTGGTCGGTCAGCGCCCCGGACACGAGGTCGCGCGCGGCGTCGATGACCCCGCGCGCCCCGGTATCGAGCGTGGGGGCGGCGTCGATGATGCGTGCGGCGATCGCGGGATCGGTGTCGACCCGCGCGGCGCCCGTCACGCGGTTGACCAGCGCGATGATCTCCGTCTCGGCGACCTCGATCGCGGTCTCCCGCGTGAAGTTGTCGAAGAGAACCGGTGCCCCGACCCGCGACACGAACGCCTGCCCCAGCTGTTCCGCGGCGCGGTTCATGACGCGCTGCCGGACCTGGTCGCGGCTGAACGTCGTGAAGCCGAACGGCGTCGCCGCCGCCTGCGTGCCGTAGGCGGTGTTGGACGTGAACAGGAACAGCACGGACGACACGGTCCGGATGACGGCGCCCGAGCCGGTCTGCAGCGTCCCTTCCTGCAAGACCCGCAGGAAGAAATCGCACAGCGCGCTGCGCACCCCGGGTTGTGCGTGATCGAGATCGGCGACCTCGACCACGGAGGCGCGACGGGCGATGCGGGCGAGGACCCCGTCGTGGTAGGAGTTGACGATGCCGGGCGCCGCGCCGGCGAGAGAGCTCTTGACCGCGTGCTCGCTATCGAACGAACAGGCGTCGATGTAATGGTGCGGCAGGTCCAGCAGCTCGGCGAGATACTTCACGGCGACCGACTTGCCGGTGCCGACCGGTCCGCAGAGCATCATGCGGATCACCTCGGTGTCGTGGCGCGTCATCACCTCGATGCGGAGGCGACGGGCGAGTTCGCAGAGCGCCGGCTCCTGGCCGCGAATGCGCGCCTGCAGCAGGTCGAGCAGGGCCGGGCCGCCGAGCCGCTGGCGCAGTCGGCGCGAGAAATCCTGCGACCTGGGCGCCGCGGGCGCCTGCTCGCAGGTGCCGAAAGTGTCGCGTCGTTCGGCGAGATCGGCGGCGAGCGATGCGAGCTCATCGGTGAGTCCCGGTTGGTCCGGGCCACGATCGGCGGCGAGCGCGGCCAGCGGCTGCAGAAGCTCGTCGCGGCCCGGCGCCCCGCGATCGATCGCTTCGAGAATCGGCGCGACGAGGCGGTCGTTCGCCGAGGCGCTCGTCCCGGCGGCGGAGCCGTCGAGGGCGGCGTGCGCGAGGTCCTCCCGACGCGCCGCGGGAAGGTCGTGGATGACGGGCCGAAGCGGCGAGTGGCGTCGCCCCTGGCCGAGCCCGAACACGGCCTCGAGCTCCTCTCGATCGCCATAGGTCAGTAGCGGCAGCCCCGACGCGGTCATCTCCTTCAGCATGCTCTCGATCTCGCGGCCCTGCTCGTACGGCGACGTGCGCGGCCGCAGGCGGCCGCACGGAGCGCCGAGGATGATCCCGGAGCACTTCGCGATCCGCGCCACTTGCGGCACCTGGTGAATCGGCGTCGCCTGGTTGAGCAGCGCGACGTTCGGCGCGTTGCGGGCGATCCGGTCGAGCTCGAGTCGCACGCGAAGCTCGGAGCCGACGAGCGCGACGACGAGGCCCGATCCAAGCAGCCGCAGCGCGTCGGCCGAGACATCGCCTTCGTTCGAGTCACACAGATCGCGGGCGGCAAGCAGGTCCGCGGCGCCGGCAAGCTCGGGCGGCATGTCCGGAACGACGCCGGGGACCGGGGGCAGCTCGGCCTGGATGTCGCGGGCACACTGCTGAAGCAGCTCGAGTGCCTCGGTGAGGCGGTTGAGCCTCGGCAGGTCGAAAGGGGCGTCGCGCAGCGTGAGGCGCGTCATGATGGACCGCAGACCGTCGGCCGCCTCCTGGCGCGGGACGGCGGGGATGGCGGTGAGGTCGGTGCGGGTGACGAGGTTGGCCGCGAGCTCCCAGGCCCGGGCCAGCGTGAACCGGAACTCGTCCGGGGCCCGCGCCAGCAGCACGTCGAGCACGTGGATGCCGTCGCGCGGCGGCTCGAGGCGCACGGACAGGATGCCGGTCTCGTCCGCGGGCTCCCACAGGAGCCCGAGGCCGCTGCGGGCGGGATTCCGACCGAGTGACGCGGTCACGACGCGCTCGATCTGCTGCGTCGGGGACGTGGCGGGGTGGGTCTGTGCCTGCATGGTGTGATCCTAGGAATCAGTGAACTCGTATCACAAGATTCTGAATAATTTTATTTTTACAGTAGTATTAGATATTGGTAATAGTGATTTTAATTATATGTAAATAATGTAGTTATAATAGATATTCGGGTTTTACAAACGGATCATTATTGACGTGTTACAATTCTTGATTACAATGGTCGGAGATCGCTCGAAACTGTCCCGGGAGGCCTGAACGTGGACATGAACACCCCCCTCAGCAGCCCCATCGTGCTCTTCCGGATCTGCGAGTTGTTCTTCGAAGGCAAGAACGTGGCGCAGATCGCGAAGGCGCTGTCGGGCGAAATGAAACGGACGGTCTCAAGGGAGCGGGTTTATCCGCTGCTTAGAAAAGCGCTGGACGAGGGGCTGTTGCGCATGGTGCCGCCGATCGAGCAGACGCTGGCTTCCGAGGTCGCCGATCAATTCGAAGTCGACAGCGACAGCGGGATCACGGTGGTGAACACCGCGACCGCGTTCGGCCGGCATGCGGATCACGTGGCGACGGTCACGGCGCGCGTGGCGATGGATCGCATCCTGGAGCTTCAGCGGAAGAAGAAGCCGGGCGAGCCCGTGCACCTGGGCCTCGGCCCCGGGCACGGGACGCTGATGTTCTCGAGGGAGCTGAGCAAGCTGCTGCAGGATCCCCACGCGCCGAAACTGCGTCTCTATGCGATCACCGCGGGCGTCTTCAACGACGCGTCTCCGGAGTACTCACCGCTCGCGTTCTTCAACGTGTTCCCGCCTCACGTCGTCGATGGATGCGTCGCCCTCTTCGCCGAGACGGTGGTGCGGTGCGTGGATTTTCCCGTGGTCATCGGGCAGCCGGGCGTGGCGCACGCCTTCGAACAGAAGGAGAACGTCGAGATCGTCGTTACGTCCATGGGGGACATCACTGATCCACGCGATCAGTACGGTCAGTATCTCGAGAAGCACGCGCCGGGTAAGCGGAAGCAGCTGATGGATCGGGGCTGCATCGGCAACATCCAGTATCGACCGTACACCGATGCGGGGCCGCTCAAGGAAAGCCCCGATGACCTGAGAGCGGTCACGATGTTCGAACTCGACGAGCTGACCGCGATGGCCCAGCGCAAGGGCCGTCACGTCATCCTGATGGCGCGGCGGTTCGGGACCCGCGACGAGGCGATGCCGCGCTCCGCGGCGCTTTGGCCGCTCATGAGGAGCAGGAAGCTGAGAGTGTGGAGCGATCTCGTCACGCACGTCGACGTCGCGCGCGAGCTGCTGGTCATCGACAGGGAGCGAGGCGGGCTGGCCGAATGACGCGCCGCCGACCGATGCGCCGGGCCCGTCCGCGTGGTGCTTTCGAGCGCACTACGCCGTGACCTCTTCCTTCTTCTTTCCGCCCGGAATGCGCGGGTGCGGCCGACCGCCCGTGGTCATCGCGAGGGCGAGGAGGATCTCGTCGGCCTTGGGCGCGTCGCACAGGCCGACCTCCATCGCGTCGAGGTGGGACATGACGTAGATCTCGTCCTTGTAGAAGAACGGGATGTCGATGCGGGTGCCGGGCCCGCCGATCTTCTTGGTCGACGGGATGATCGCCTTGCCGGCGCCGATCGCCTTTCGGATCGGCGCGCCGAACGTCGGGTGCATCAACGCGGCGGAATGCTCGAGCTCGCCTTGCTCGCCGACGATGCATGCCTTGCCGTAGCTGTCCACCTCTTCGGGGCGGATCACCTTGAGGACGCGCTCGGCGAGCACCTTCCCGAGCGCTTCGCCGGCGTCGACGAGATCGGTCAGGTCGTCGACGAAACGGCCCGCGAACGGATTGGTGATGACGACGATCGCGGCTACCTTCCGGATCGGGCGGGCAAGCGATCGACCGCCCTCGATGATGATCTCATCCTCGATCGTCAGCTGTCGTCTGATTTCCACCGGCGGCTCCTTCTGCTATGACTCGCCCGAGTCGATCTGTCGGATGATCGCGCCGAAATCCAGATCGGCGCTGCCTTCGTTCACGAACCGCTCGTACAGCGCGGCGGCCCGGGCGCCGAGCGGCGTGCAGGCGCCGCATTCGCGGGCGGCCTGCTGTCCAAGCTGCAGATCCTTGAGCATCAGCGCGCTGCTGAATCCGGGGCGGTAGCCGTCGTCCGAAGCGGATCCGGGCGCGAGGTCGGGCAGCGGATGATTGTGGTGCACGACCCAGCAATCGCCGGAGGATCGTGTCACGATCTGCTGGAGCGTCTGCGCGTCGACGCCGAGCCTGCCGGCCAGCCTGAACGCTTCGGCGACGGCGATCATGCTGATGCCGAGGATCATGTTGTTGCAGATCTTGGCGGCCTGCCCGTTGCCGGGCGGCCCGACGTGGACGATCGACCGCCCCATCGCCTCGAGTATCGGTCGCGCGCTGTCCACCGCGGGCGGGTCGCCGCCGACCATGAAAGTCAGCGTGCCTGCCTCAGCGCCGGGCACGCCACCGGATACCGGCGCATCGACCATGCTCATGCCGGCGGCGTGCGCCCGTGCGGAAAGGCGCCGCGCCGATGCCACGTCGATGGTGGAGGAATCGATGAAGAGCGTGCCCCGGCGCGCCGAAGCGAACAGGCTCGTGTCGCCGGTCAGCACCTCCTCCACGACCGCGCCCGTCCGCAGCATCGTGATGACGGCGTCGACGTCCCGTGCAACGTCGTGCGGTGTCGCGGCCCTGGCCCCGGCCGCAAGCAAGCCGTCCATGGCGGTGTCGACGACGTCGTAAACCTTGAGTGCGTGTCCGGCTGCGAGAAGATTCCGTGCCATCGGCGCGCCCATGGCGCCCAGACCGACCATTGCGATGTCTGCCATGTGCGGGTCCTCGAGACGAAGACGGAAAGCGGGCGAGTCCCGTCTTGGCGCGATTCTAGACGAAAGGGAGTCCGGCTAGCAGATCCTCGGTCCCGGCTGCTTGTACTTGTCGTCCCAGGTCGCGAGGGTCGGTGACTGGTGGCGCCAGTAGTACTTGAGGTCGTCGGTCGTCCAGTCGGCGTAGACCTCCTCCCAGTCGAGGTTGGCGTGGGGTCGGAGCGACTTTTCGTCGATCGGGTCGGAGGCCGGCTGGAAGCGCACGTCCAGCGAAAGGCGGATCCGGTCGCGGAACCGGGACGGCAGCGCCTTGTGGACGGTGAAGCACGGAAAGGTCAGCACGTCGCCGGTATGGAAATCGCCTTCGACCCACTGCTCCTCACCGGGGCACAGCCGCACCGCAAGCCCGCCGGCGCCGGGCGCCGGCTCGACGGGAATGTAGCCGTGGCGATGCGATCCGCGAAGGACGGACAGCGGCCCCATCGAACGGGGGCAGTCGCCCAGCGGGAACCAGCAGGTCCAGGTGTCGCGGCTGCCCTGGATGTGCGGAAAGTCCTGGTGAGGCGGGGTCGTCGCCACCGCGTGGTGCGCCGTGACCATCCGCGCGATCTTCATCGCGAGCACGAGCACCTCGTCGTCGAAGAGACCGTGGTACAGGTCGATCAGGCGCGGATGATGCGGCAGGGCGTGGAAGCTTTGAAGCTTCTGCACGTTTTCGTAGGCTTCGGCGCTCACGCCGATATCGGTGCGCATCCGGCTTTCGTCGATCCGGTCGAGCGCTTCGAGGTCGATCCTGTCGTCGAGGGCCTCCTGTCCGGGCGTGCGCCAGCCGTGATTCTCCACGACGCGGAGAAGATCCGCCCGGACGCGCAGGACGTCCTGTTCCGGCAGCAGTCCGCGGAAGAAAAGATAGCCGTCGTCCTCACCGCGACGACGTAGCGACGCGAAGTCGCGATCGCGCAGGAGCGGCAACGAGTCATGAAAGAGCATGGCGTCCCTCGGGCGACATGATAGGACGCCGAGGTACGTCTGCAGAACGGGTCGCAGATCCGCTGGCTGACGGCGGGTGCATGACAGCTGCGCGGGTCCCTTCGGAATCGTTCGCAGAGTGGGTGGCTGGGGTCGAGCGCAGCGAGCCCCCAGCGGATGTCATGAACGCGCTGAGCCACTTGTCGCGTATCTCGTTCGAGGGCAC
>NYZC01000046.1 GCA_002686995.1 Phycisphaeraceae bacterium
CGGGCATTGACAGTTCCTCTTTCGACCTTGGATCTTCGACCTTCGACCTTCGACTTCTCGCCACCGTGACGAGAAATTACACCCGAAGAGTCTAAAGGGTGCTTGCGATCACGAGCGCGTAGACGACCAGCATCGGCACGTTGCAGACGCAGGCCATGGCGACCCGCGTCCTCTGGGCCGTGTTCAGGGGCCGGCCGGCGAGGGCGATGCGGCCGATCAGCCAGATCGAATAGAGGTGGAACGGGAAGAGCAGGAGGCCGAAGAACGCCGAGCGCAGCGCCCGACCCACCAGCTCGTCGGTCGCGTCGAAAACGGGGTCGGACCGGTCGGACCCCGTTCCGTCGGCAGGCGTCCCGACGTCCGGTCGATCCAGGAGAATCACCGTCGCCAGCTCGACGTCCAGCCGGCCGACCTGAACCTTGACGCCGCCGGTCAGGGCCCCGATCAGGCCGGCCGTCCCGACCGCGAACTCGTCCGCGAGCATGGCCGGGACGCCCTCCGACTCCAGCCGGATGCGAGCGAGATTCGCCGCCTCGGGATCGCCGTAGGTCGCGACGGTCACCAGGGGGCCGACGGCCTCGTCATCGCCGGCAGGAACCGGATCCTCGTCGGGAATCGCCCGGCTCCCGTCGCGCAGCGTGCCGCACTGCCAGCACAACTCGAAATGAGGGTCGACCGCGGCACCGCAATCGAGGCAGGCCCAGGTTGTATCGCTTGCCGTCATCCCCCGAATCGTAGCCGCGTCAATGCGGGGGAACCGTCCAGATCCACGGGATGGGCGTGTTGTTGGGGTCAGACCGGTCAATCCCCGTTTCCGGCGAATCGTAGCCGTACTCGTTCTCGATCAGCCGCGCGCTGGCCTTGAGACTCGGTTGCCTCCCGCGACGTGATGCCGCGTCCGTACCGCTCCGCGGCATTGGATGCTCGACTTGCATTGCCGAGCCGGGTCGTCCCCGACCCGGAGTCGGCAACGCATGATTCGTGCCGTGGTGATAGGGACGGCGACGACCACGATTCGGGGGACGGGTGTCCGCGATGTATCGTAGAAGCACCCTGACACGATCAAGGACTGCCGGCCGCTGAGCACCACCGCCCGCTTCAATATCGTCCGCCTTCGCGGCTACTTCGTGCCGAGCCTGATCACCGCGGTGCTGCTCGGCCTGTCGTATCCGCCCGTCGGCTGGGGATGGCTCGCGCACGTCGCGCTCGTGCCGCAGGTCGTCCTCGCCCTGCGTGCCGACTGCAACCGCAGGCTCGCGTGGGTGACGTACGTCGTGGCCACGGCCTGGTGGCTGGTGATGCTCCGCTGGCTGCTCCCGGTCACGGCCGGCGGCTGGGCCGCGCTCTCCATGTTCATGGCGCTCTACACGCCGGTCGCGCTCGTGGCACTCCAGTGGCTGCGCCGCGAATGGCGCATTCCCGCCACGATCGCCCTGCCGATGATCGTCGCAAGCGTCGAGCTCGTCCGTGGCTACGGCCCCGCCGGCGGTTTCGCGTGGTTCGGCCTCGGGCACAGCCAGGCGCCGTTCGAGTCCGGGTCGCACGCGAGCCGCCTGATCCAGGTCGCCGACCTGTTCGGCGAGCACGCGGTGAGCTGCCTCGTCGCGATGACCAACGGCCTCGTCGCCGACCTTCTGACGACGCCGTGGATGCGCCGCCGGCGGGATCCCGCCGAGAGCACGCTCGGCCGAATCCATCCGCGCCTGGCGGGCATCGTCCTGCTGTGGGCCGCCGCCCTGGTCTCCGCGCACGCCTACGGCGCGTGGCGCATCCGCCAGGATCCGACCACGCCGGCGCTGACGATCGCGGTGATCCAGACGAACCAGGCGCAGAGCAACAAGGACAGCGACTCGCTGGAGCAGCTGGAGCACGACTGGAACCACCTGCTCCAGCTCACGCGCGACGCGGTGGGCGCGGACGAAACGCCCGTCGACCTGGTCGTCTGGCCGGAGACCGTCGTGCCCGGCCCGCTCAACTTCGACGCCGTCAACGCGCTGAAGCTGTCGCCGGAGCCGGACTTCCAGTGGTTCGGCCGCTTCCACGACGAGATCGCCGACCACGCGAAGAGCCTGCGCACGCACCTGCTCACCGGCGCCCAGGCCGTGGCGTTTCACGAACCGCAGCGACAGTGGAACTCGGTGTTCCTGTACGACCCCGACGGGCAGCAGCAGATGAAGCGGTACGACAAGATGCACCTCGTCCCCTACGGCGAGTTCGTACCGTGGGTCGGGTCCTGGCCATGGGCGAAGGACCTGTTCATCAAGTGGTTGACCCCCTACGACTTCGACTACACCGTCGTCCCCGGCACCCACCCGACGATCTTCGAGATTCCCCGGAATCCCGACCGGGACCCGGAATCCGACACCCGGAAGCCGGCCCCCCCCACCCGCATCGTCACCCCCATCTGCTTCGAGGACGCGGTGCCCCGGGTCCTCCGCCGGATGGTCTACGACGACGAGGGTCGCAAGCGGGCCGACGCCCTGGTCAACCTCACCAACGACGGTTGGTTCCGACCCGACCAGCGCCTCCAGCACCTGCAGATCGCCGTCTTCCGCAGCGTCGAGAACCGGGTCCCGACCGCCCGCAGCGTCAACACCGGCGTCAGCGGCTTCATCAGCTCGACCGGCCGCGTCGCGGCGGCGCTGCCCGTCGACGGCGACGGCTTCAACGTCTATGAGATCCGCGCCGACGCGCGACGAACGCTCTTCGGGCGGCTCGGCCACCGGCCCATGGCCGTCATGGCCGTCGCGACCGCGGTATTGACCGCCGCCGCCGCATTTCGCCGAAGATCAAGGCAGAGCCGATCCGCGGCGGAATCATCGCCGTAATACTGCAATGAAATCGATCCCAGGCCCATCCGTCGTACACGCCGTCCGGTTCGGGCGGATCCTCGTGATCCTGATCGGCGCCGCGATCCTTCCGGCCGGACATGGCTGCTCGGCAAGCCCGTTCGGCAAGGACGCCGCGACCACCACGACGATCACGCCCGAGCCCGGTGCCGCCACGGCCGACGGCGCGGTCGCGCCACCGGCCGCGCCGCCAGGGGAGGAACCGGGAGAGACGCCCGTCGACGAGCTGTCGAAGAAGCAGGTGCTCGAACGCGCCGTCGCGCAGATCGTCACGTCGTCCCGTAGCGCCGATCCGTTCCTTCGCGCCAACGCCATCGAGGCCGCCCATCCCCTTCCTGACCGGATTCTCCCGCTCGTCCAGCTCGGCCTCGACGACGATCACGAGGCCGTCCGGTTCGCGGCAGTGTTCACCGCCGGAAAGCTGCGGCTGCACCCGACGGTCGCCCGGCTCCGCGCCATGAACGACGAACGATCGCCGTCGGTGCGGGCGGCACGACTCTTCGCCCTGAGGCGCTGCGGGGATCGGGTCAACCTTACGCCCCTTGCCGCCATGCTCGATCGGCCTGACCCCACGCTCCGGGGCAACGTGGCGCTGCTGCTCGGACAGCTCGGCGACGAGAGCGCGATCGCGATGCTCAAGTCGATCGCCAAGCGCCCGTCCGCCCCCCGAATCCGTGACGTCGAAATGATGATCGTGAAGATCCAGGTCGCCGAGGCGATCGTCGACCTGGGCGAGCTCGACCAGATCGAGACGATCCGCGCGGCCCTCTACTCGGAGTATGACGAGGTGCGGGTCATCGCCGTCCGCATGCTGGGGCGGCTGGGCGACCGCCAGTACCGCGACGCCCTGGTCCCGATGCTGGATCGCAACCCGGTCGAGCAGCGGCTGGCCGCGGCCGAGTCGCTGGCCCGGCTGGGCGACGCGCGGGGCCTCGACCACATCCTCGCCGTCCTGGGCGAGGAGCAGACCCCGGTGCGGGCCCAGGCCGCCATCGCGCTGGCCCAGTTCGGGGATCCCGAGGCCGATCGGGCCCGCCGGCGCCTGCTCCTCGAGGACGCTCACGAGCAGGTGCGGCTCGCCGCGGCGGCGGCGATCGTGAAGCGGGACCGGCGCCGCCGGTAGCGACCCGGACGGTGCCGGCCGGCAAACCCTGGCGGGGAGCGTAATCGGGCCCCGACGGCATGGCTCGAAGTCGGTTGACACGGCTCTGCGACGACAACTATATTGGGCCCTTCCCCGAACCGGCCGGTCAGCCCCGACCGGCGTGAACCCACCTGCCTCACACGTGTTGTGCTGAGAGGAGGTACTCTTGAGCGTACTGAGCAAAATCTTCGTGGTTCTCGTCTCGGTCCTTTCCGTCATCCTGGTTTCGGTGATGGTGACCTTCGTCGCCAACCAGGAGAACTGGAAGGCGCAGTTCGACGATATGAGGAGCCAGATGAACGTCGCCGAGCAATCGGCGGTCGTTGCGTCGCAGGAGCGCGACGCGGCCCTCGCCAACGTCGCCGCCCAGCTCGCCGGCGCGCTGGAGACCGAAAACACCCTCAAGGACGAGCTGCGGCAGAAGCTGTCCGACATTGCCCAGTCCCAGGCCGAGGTCAGCCGTCTGCGGCTTGAGATCATCAACCTCAAGGCCAGCAACGCGAAGCTCGCATCGAGCGGGGAGATCCTCGCTCGGACGACCGAGCGCCAGCGCGATCAGCTCATCGACACGCGCCAGGAGCTCGACAAGACGAAGACCAACCTCATCGCCACCGTCGACCTCGCCGAACGTCATTCGACCAAGATCGAGATCCTCGAGCAGGAGCTGCGGTTCAACCAGGAGCGCCTCACCGAGCTGATCGACGAGAACACCGAGCTGATCGACGCGGTGCAGCGGGCGGGCCTGACCCCCGGGAAGCTCGCGACCTCGGCGCCGCGCCCCTCGACGATTCCGATCGACGGAAGCATCACGATGGTCGAGAAGCAGGCCGACGGCGCGGTCTACGTGCAGCTCGACGTCGGTCGCAACGACGGCGTGGAGCAGAACATGAAGTTCCTGGTCCACCAGGACTGGCAGTTCCTCGGCACGATGGTGATCGATCTCGTCGACCACAACACCGCTTCGGGGAGGATGACGCTGACCGAGCAGCGCCTCGTCGCGGCGGGTGATCGCGTATTGTCCGGCTCCAGCCAGTAAGAGGGCGCGTCGATCGGCCACGGACGAGCCGGATCGACGGAAACCGCAGCAGAATGGAGTGCCCCCATGACTCAGTTGGCCACCGGCTCGTCCGGCGCTTCGGGCGCCAAGGGCAGCAACAACGTCTACACGGTGCTGATCGCGATCGCATTTCTCGCACTGCTGATCGGCATCGGATACATCTGGATCAAGAGCAACTCGTTCTTCGGCACCTCCAATCCCTTCGAGGTCGAACCGAATCCGTTGAGCTCGGCGATCGTCGAAACCGGTCCGGCGCGGGCTTGACGCAGCGATACGTAGGGGCAACGACCGTTTGTTACTCGACCGCGTCCTAAGCTGGTTCAGCGTCGATATGGGTATCGACCTGGGGACCTGCAATACGCTCGTGTGCGTGCGCGGGGAGGGCATCGTGCTGAACGAGCCCAGCGTGGTCGCCGTGCGCAAGGGCACCAACCAGGTCCTGCAGAACGGCAACGCGGTGGGCTGGGTCGCCAAGGAGATGCTCGGCAAGACGCCGGGCTCGATCACCGCCATCCGCCCGCTCAAGGACGGCGTGATCAGCGATTTCCAGATCACCGAGGCGATGCTGAGCTACTTCATCCGGAAGGTCACCGGCAAGCGCCCCATGGTCAAGCCGCGCGTGGTCATCGCCGTGCCCAGCGGCATCACCGCCGTCGAGAAGCGCGCCGTGCTGGACTCGGCCGAACGTGCCGGGGCCCGGCGCGTCTACCTCGTCGAGGAGCCGATGGCCGCGGGCATCGGCGCCAACCTGCCGATCGTGGAGGCGACCGCGAGCATGATCGTCGATATCGGCGGCGGCACCACCGAGGTGGCGATCATGTCGCTGGCCGACATCGCCCAGTGCGAGTCGATCAGGGTCGCGGGCGACGACATGGACGAGGCCATCATCAACCACATGAAGAAGGCCTACAACCTGATGATCGGCGAGCAGATGTCCGAGCGGATCAAGATCGAGATCGGTTCGGCCGCCGATGACCGCGAGCAGCGCGAGATGGAGGTGCGCGGCCGCGACATGATCTCCGGCCTGCCGCGCAAGACGCTGATCACCTCGGACGAAATCCGCGAGGCGCTGCAGGAGCCGCTGACCGCGATCATCGAGACGGTCACCCGCACGCTCGAGCGCACCGAGCCGGAGCTGGCGGCGGACCTGGTGGACAACGGGATCGTGCTCGCCGGCGGCGGCGCGATGCTCCGCGGCATCGACAAGGTCATCTCGCAGGCCACCGGGCTCGAGTCCCGCATCGCGGAGGAGCCGCTGACCTGCGTGGCCCGCGGCACGAGCATCTACCTCGAGCACCTGGACGAGTGGAAGCAGACCATGGACAGCGACCTGGACGGGGGCTGAGCCGCCGCGACGTCGCCGTCCTCCAGCTTCTCGTTGCCGAACGCACGTCGGGACGACAGGAAATTGCGGCGGAAGAATCTTTCCCGCTTCATCACGCCGAACGGTCTGACCTGAAACGATGAAGCAGCTCTTCGCGAACAATCGCCGCGCCCTGGTCATCGTCGTCGTGCTGCTGCTGATCAACAGCGTGATGCCTTCGACCGTCGCGGGCTGGGTCTCGAACGTGCCGCGGAGCCTCGTGCGCTCGATCGTCTCGCGCGCCGCCGCCCCGCTTCACGGCTTATCGACGAGGATCCGCGGCCGCAACGAGGAGGTGGCCTCCGACCTCGACGCCATCCTGAAGGACCGGCAGCGCCTCGAGCAGCAGAACATCCAGCTCCAGGAGGTGCTGCAGCGGATGCACGAGCAGGTGCGCACCCTCAGCGGCATCCGCGACCGGCTCGAGCTCAAGGCGTCGCCGCTGCTCACGGCCGTCGTCCGCTCGGTGACGCCCGATCGATCGCATCCGACGATCGACATCGACCTGGGCCGGCGGGACGGCGTGGCGGAAGGGCACGTCGTGATCGGCGGTCGCGACGGCGTCGACCTGATCGGGCGGATCTCCAACGTCGGGCCCCGCGCCGCCACCGTGTCGCTGATCAGCGCGCCGCGCACCCACCTGGAGGTGCGCATCGTGCCGCCCGACGCCCCCGAAGAGGACGGAAAGAAGGAATCCGGCGTGAAAATCCAGCTCTCGTGGAGCGTGGATCGCCGCGCGTTCGAATCGACG
Organism: Phycisphaeraceae bacterium; assembly: GCA_002686995.1. GTDB lineage: Bacteria > Planctomycetota > Phycisphaerae > Phycisphaerales > Phycisphaeraceae > NYZC01. The sequence continues at coordinate 7,165 of NYZC01000046.1, forward strand.
ATCGACCTGTCGAAGCAGGAGCGCATCCGCACCGGATTCCAGGCGCGGCTGTCGGATCCCCGCTGGCCGTCGAGAGGGTTCGTCGTCGGCACCGTCACGAAGGTCGAGAAGCTCCCGGAGAACCCCCTGCTGCGGCGCCGCGTGGTCGTGACGCCGCGAACCGATCCCGGACGGCTCAACCGGGTCACCCTGGTCCTGGCCCCTGACGTGGGCACGGACCAATGAGCCATCGCGTGCCAATCGCGATCGACCTGACCTGAGGCCCATGCGCTGGTTCGTCTTCGCCATCGCCGCGTTCATCATGCTCTCGCTCGACCAGGGTCTGCGCGTCCTGCTGCGGATTCCCGGCAGCGACGGCGTCGCGCCCAGCTTCATGCTGGTGCTGGCCGTGTTCGTGATGATCTCGGCCCCGCGCCGGACGGCGTTCTGGGCGGCGCTCACGTGCGGCCTGCTGGTCGATCTCAGCCTGCCGCGCTCGGCCGGCCAGGCGACCGACTTCGCGCTGATCGGGCCGATGGCGCTCGGCTACCTCGCCGGCGCCGCGGTGACCGTCGAGCTGCGCGGACTCATCTTCCGCGACTCGCCGGTGGCATTCGGCGCTCTCGTCCTGATCGCCGGCACCTTCGTGCATCTCGTGGCGGTCGCCCTGCTGACGCTCCGCGGCCTGCCCTATCCGGCCTTCATCGACGCGATCAACGGATGGAGCGCCGCCGACGAGCTGGTCCGGCGTTTCTTCGAGCTGCTCTACAGCGCCGTCCTGGCGGTGCCGCTCGGACTGCTTCTCATCTGGAGCGACCGCTTCTGGGCGTTCGGCCCGCAGACCACGGGCCCGTCCTCGAGGGCGCGACGGCTGAGCTGAGGGCGATGCCGGGACGTCTCTCACGGAGGCACGGAGGGGGAAAAAATCAAAATTGATTATTGGTTATCGATTATGTGTTGTCTGTTATTTCGGAGGCGCCGAGTAGAGTAGCGCGCCTCCGAAATAACAGACAACACATAATCGATAACCAATAATCAATTCCCCCACCCCGGACGGCGCGAGCGTCTGGTGCCACCCCCGGCCACCCCCGGCCACCCCCGGCCACCCCCGGCTACAATCCGGCCTCCTTCCACGACAATGGCGCATACATGACCCACTGCATTCTCGCCCTGGACCAGGGCACCACGTCGAGCCGTGCGATCGTGTTCGGGCACGATGGCCGCGTCGTCGCGTGGGCGCAGGAGGAGTTCGAGCAGCGACTGCCCGAGCCGGGGCACGTCACCCACGATCCCGAGGCGATCTGGTCCACGCAGCTTCGCGTCGCGCAGCAGGCACTGGCGTCCGCGTCGGTCCAACCCCGCGATGTCGGCGCGATCGGCATCACGAACCAGCGCGAGACGACGATTCTCTGGGACGCGCGCACCGGACGTCCGATCGACGACGCGATCGTATGGCAGAGCCGGATCACGGCCGAACTCTGCGCACGACTGGAGGCAGACGGCGTCGGCGAGCTTTTCCGACGCAAGACCGGCCTTCGTCTGGATCCGTATTTCTCCGGCACGAAGATCAGGTACCTGCTCGACCGACATGACGGGCTCCGCGCGCGGGCCGAGCGCGGCGAGGTGAAATTCGGAACCGTCGACTCGTTCCTGATCTGGCGCCTGACCGGCGGTCGCTGCCACGTCACCGACTACAGCAACGCGAGCCGGACGCTGATCTATGATATCCACGCCCTTGACTGGGACGACGAGCTGCTCGGGATCCTCGACATCCCCCGGGCGATGCTGCCCGCGGTCGTGCCCTCCAGCCACGTGATCGGGGAGACCGACGCCGGCCACTTCGGCGTGCCGATTCCGATCGGCGGATGCGCCGGCGATCAGCAGGCGGCGACGTTCGGCCAGGCATGCTTCGACCCCGGCCACGCCAAGAACACCTACGGCACGGGCTGCTTCCTGCTCCTGAACACCGCCGACCGGCCGGTGCAGTCGGCGAACGACCTGCTCACGACGATCGCGTGGGGCATCGACGGACGCGTCGAATATTGCCTGGAAGGCTCGGTGTTCATCGGCGGCGCCGTCGTGCAGTGGCTCCGCGACGGCCTCGGCCTGATCAAGAGCTCCGCGGAGGTCGAAGCGCTGGCGGCGTCGGTCGAGGACAGCGGCGGCGTCTACCTCGTGCCGGCGTTCGTCGGAATGGGCGCCCCGCACTGGGATCCGTACGCGCGCGGCGCCGTGTTCGGCATCACCCAGGGCACGACGGCCGGTCACCTGGCCCGCGCAGCCGTCGAATCGATGGCCTTCCAGACGCGCGACCTGCTCGAGGCCATGCGTCGCGACGCCGGCATCGATATCGGTGAGATGAAGGTCGACGGCGGCGCCTCGGTCAACGACGCGCTCATGCAGTTCCAGTCCGACCTGCTCGGCGTGCGGGTGCGCCGCCCGGTCGTCTCGGAGACGACGGCGCTCGGCGCGGCATACCTTGCCGGCCTCGCGACGGGCTTTTGGAAGGATCGCTCGGACATCAGGCGGAACTGGGCCCTGGACCGCGAGTTCACGCCGGAGATGGCCGGGGAGGAGCGCGACGCGCGGTATCGGACGTGGCAGCGAGCGGTGGAGAGAACCCTCGGGTGGGATCGTTGACGCAACCTGATCCTCGACGCGGGCTGGTCGCCGGTGCCGCTCGCCTCGATGTCCGGCGCGGTTATAATCCGCGCCGCTTCCCGTTCGATCCGATGGACGCGGAAAGCGTAAAGGGAGTGCACGGACGGTCCGGAAAGCTTCCCGCCATGCACCCGCCGCCGCACGGTCCAATGGCAACGAGACCCTGTCGGTGAGATCAGGAACCACTCTTGAACGCGGCTGAATACGGCTGAACACGGCTGAACACGGCTGAACACGGATAGCCCCATGAACGACGGCGCCCTGCTCGAAAAGCTCGACCTCGAACTGCACCGCATCCCGGCCGAGCCGGCCGTCCAGCAAAGCGCAGAAGCCCACCTGCGCTCGTGGCTCACCGACGACCAGTTCGGCGCCTACCACCCGCAGCTGCTCTGGCTGATCGAGCAGGGCCGGTGGGACCTGCTGCTGGACAGCTTCTACCGGGTGCTGCCCTTCGGCACCGGCGGACGCCGCGGCGCGGTCGGCATCGGGCCCAACCGTTTCAATCCATGGACGCTCGCCTCCTCCATCCAGGGCCACGTCCTTTACCTGCGCCGTCATGCGAAGGGCGATCTGTCGGTGGTCGTGGCCTATGACGTCCGCCAGTTCAACGATCTTCGCGGCACCTACAACCCTGACCTGCCCAACCCCCTCATCGGCATGCGGTCCCGAGACTTCGCCGAGGTCGCCGCCGGAACCTATGCCGCCAACGGGGTGCGCGTGCACATGCTGCCCGCCGACTCGTCGCACTACGTCGCCACACCGGAGCTTTCGTTCGCGATCCGACACCTGGGCGCCAGCGCCGGGCTGAACATCTCGGCGTCGCACAACCATCCCGACGACAACGGCGGCAAGTTCTACAACGGCGACGGCGGCCAGGAGGTGCCCCCCTACGACCAGGAGATGGCGGACTGCGTCGAGGGAATCGACCGGATTGAAACGCTCGAATACGCGGACGCGATTGCCGCCGGACTGATCTCGTGGCTGCCGGACGATGTGCACGAAGCGTACGTGAGCACCAACGTCGCGCAGTCGCTCGCTGCCGAGGCGCGCGGCGCGAAGATCATCTTCACGCCACTGCACGGCACCGGCGGCATGACCGTCGGCGAGGTGCTCCGCGCCGCCGGGTTCGAAGTCGAGACCGTCGCTGACCAGGCCACGCCCGACGGCGCGTTCCCGAACGTGCCGTTCCGCACGCCCAATCCCGAGGTGCCCGAGTCGATGGGCGCCGGCATGCGCATGGCGGCGCAGCGCGCCGGCGACGTCGTGCTGGCCTGCGACCCGGACGCGGATCGCATCGGCGTGTGCGCCCGTGGCGCCGACGGGCAGTTCCAGTCGCTGACCGGCAACGAGATCGCGGCGATCCTGGCGCACTTCAAGCTGGAGCGGCTCGCCGAGACGGGCCGCGCACCCGAAAGGCCGCTCGTGGTCAAGACCGACGTGACGACGAACCTCGTCACGCGCATCGCCGAGCGCCACGGGGCCGCCGTGATCGGCGACCTGCTCGTCGGGTTCAAGTACATCGGCGACATCCTCTTCCGCCTCGACACCGACGGCAGGTTCCGCGACGTCGAGGGCAAGTCCTCGGACTTCATCATCGGCGTCGAGGAGAGCCACGGCATCCTCGTCACGCCGGACGTGCGCGACAAGGACGCGGCGGGCGCCGGCATCCTGCTGGCCGAGCTGGCCGCGCTGCAGCGAGCGCGCGGCGCGACGCTCGTCGACTATCTCGACGGCATCTACCGCGAGTTCGGTTACTTCGCCAACCGCCTGGCCTCGATGGTCATGACCGGCCCCGAGGGCGTGTCGAACATCCGGAAGATCCAGCAGACGCTCCGCGCGACGCCGCCGACGCGGATCGCCGGCTGCGCCGTGACGCGCGTCACGGACCACTGGAACGAACAAGAGTTCGGGCCGTTCCTTTCCGAAACCGATCGCTCTTCGCGCGACGTCCTCGTGTTCCACCTCGACAAGGGGTCGCGCCTGACCCTGCGCCCCAGCGGCACCGAGCCGAAGAACAAGACCTACATCGAGGTCGTCACGGATCCGCTCGGCGCCGGCGCCGACGATGCCGCACTGGCATCTCAGAAGCGGCAGGCGAACGAGACGGCACGCGATCTCGCGGACGACTTCACCCGCCAGATGCTCACGGTCGTCGACATCCACCTTCCGGATTACGCCCTGCGCATCTCGGATCTCGTGCCGCTCGACAAGCGGATCGAGTTCGCCGAGCGGTTCATCCCCGCGATCGAGGACAAGGCCCGCAGCGCCGAAGGCGCGACGCTCGTCGCGTGGATCGACGAACAGCTTGCGAGCTACGGCAAGGACGCGCGCGGACTCGTCACTGATGCCGTCGAGATGTACCTGCAGTCGCAGGAAGCGACGGACGACTCACCGGATCGACGCAAGTCGATCGCGGCGATCCGCTCGGCCTTCGCGTGAGAGGAAGGTGCCAGCACCTCAGCTACCTGTCCGGATAGCTAAACCCACCCAACCCTTCGAGCGTCTTCGCCATCGCCTGCGTCCCGAGACGCCCGCCGCCGTCGGCGGCCGCGGCGCGGAAGTAGGACTCGGCGAGGGACGTCGCGGACAGCGGCAGCTGGCGCGCCCGCGCGGCGTCCGCGACGAGCGAGAGATCCTTGAGCACAAGGTCGATCATGAACCCGGGGGCATGATCGCCCGACGCGACCTTGGCGCCCAGGTTGGCCAGCTGCCACGATCCGCCGGCGCCCCCCGAGACCACCTCGATCATCTTGCCCATATCGAGGCCGCTCTTGCGCGCCAGCGCGAGCGCCTCGCAGACGCCGATGAGGTTGCACGAGACCGCGATCTGGTTGCAGGCCTTGCAGACCTGCCCCATGCCCGCGGGCCCGAGATGCATGATCGACTTGCCCATCGCCTCGAACAGCGGGAGACAGCGCTCGAACGCGCCCGCGTCGCCGCCGACCATGATGCTGAGGGTGCCGTTCTGCGCGCCGATGTCGCCGCCCGAGACGGGCGCGTCGAGGTAGAGCACGCCCTTGTCGGCGAGACGCGACGCGAACTGCTGGGTTCGAACGGGGCTGATCGTCGAGTTGTCGACCACGATGAGGCCGCTCTGCGCCGACTTCTCGACGCCGTCGTCGCCGAAGAGCACTTCCTCGACGTCGGGCGTGTCCGTGACGTTGGTGCAGATCACGTCGGGCCCGGCCGCCGCGAGCGCCGAGGGTGAATCGGCGACCTTCGCGCCGTCGGACGCAAGGGCGTCGCATTTCGAGCGAGTGCGGTTCCAGACGGTGACATCGAAGCCGGCCTTGACAAGATTGCGGGCCATGGCGACGCCCATGATGCCCATGCCGATGTATCCGACGCTGCGAACATTGCTCATCTGCGTGCTCCGGGTTTGCGTTCAGGGAATCGGGAGTGTCAGGCGGAGTTCGGCAGGTGTCAAGCAGGACAGCCGAGCCCACCCGTCTGGGCCCGGAGTCCGTGACGACGAAGGTCACCGGGTCGAGGACGACCCGGCTCGGTCAATCCTGCAGCGCCCTTGCCGGATGATTGTTTCTGAGCACCTGCGTCAGCGGGTCGGTCGCATCGCGCGCATCGAACTGTAGCGCGACGAGGCGCGCCGGCGCGCCTCGCCTCAGCGTCCCGCAACCCTCTTCCAGTCCCAGCGCCTTTGCCCCGTTCGTCGTCGCCATGGCGAGAAGCCGCCACGGATCGGTCCCGTCCAGCTCATGCAGCCTGCGCATCTGATCAACGATCCCCAATGGCTGCGCCGCGTCCGGGCGCTGGCACACGATCGAGTCGGTCCCGAGACACACATTGATCCCCGCTTCCAGCATGTCGCGGTATCGATGATCGCGATGCCCGAAGTACTCGCTGGCGACTGGACAGTATGCGATCGACACCGGGCACCGGCTGAGCAAATCGAGATCCGCGTCATCCACGTAGTTGCCGTGCGCCACGACCCATGGCCGGTCCTCGAGCCATCGACGCAGCCGGCCCACCGCGCTGACGCCGTGACCGCGAATCGTGTCGTCCCACTTCCCGAGGCGCTGAAGCAGCGACGCGAACGGTCCGGTTGCATCCTGAACGAACTCGTTCTCTTCGGCCGTTTCCGCAAGATGCGTCGACGCGCCGATCTCCCGATGCGCCGAGAGCATCTCGTAAAGCGCATCACCCGCGGAGTACGGAGCATGCGGTTGAAGTCCGACCACTGCTCTTTCACACTGCGAGGCCAGCGCTTCGTACCGTTGCCAGGCCCGGCGTGCCGCATCGTCGGCCGCGCGACCGATCCCGAAGCACTCGAGGAAGCTGACGCCGCCGGGCCAGGCGCCGTCGCCGCCGATCCAACGCGCCTCGACGGCTGCGTCGGAACCCGCGATGTCGCCGATCCAGCCGACGCCGGCCTGCGCCGACTGCGTGAGACCGTCGCGGACGGCGGCCCGAATCGCCTCCGATGACTGCGGCCGCTCGCGCATCACCATGTCAACCCAGTCGATGAAGTCGCCGGTCATCGGCCGGCGACCGAGCGCCGTCAGGTCGAGATGCGCGTGCGCGTTGACCATCGCCGGCACGATGAGCGTACCGCCCAGCGCGAGAGTGTCCGCCGACGCGTAACGGGCGCGCATCGCGTCCGGTGGCCCGACGTCGACGATTCGACGCGCCTGCACCACCACCGACCCCGGACGGTGAGCGACGCCGGTCGCGTCGCGCACCGCGGATGCGTCGAGCACGCGTGTCGGGGCGTCGGACATGAGGGCATTCTACGAGCCAGGGTTCGGGGATCGGGTTCCGGGGCGCGGGATCCGGATGCGCGAATGGCGCGGCGCGCCGGCTGGGAGTTGTGTGCACGTGCCACCCGCGGGCTCACGCCGCGCGGTTCGCAGGACGACTGGCGTACCGTTGGCGTCAGCCTGGCGTCAGCCCACGGGTCGGATGCGCGGCCGGCTCATGACGGCTGCGTCGCGATCGCGCGCGCCGGAACCCGACACCCGATCCCCGCTCCCCCGCTTGCAGCGACCGACCCGCCGGGTTAGATTCTCGAAACGTGCCCCGCACACGCCGTGCAGAAACCCTCTGTAAGTCAGGACGACTCGAAAATCCAACGCCGAAACCAGGGTTCGAGCCTCGATCCAGGAAAGGATGGCGCCGTGAAAAAGGTGATGATTCAAGGGATCCTCGCGTGCCTGGTCGCAATGGGAAGCGTCGGGTGCATCGCCCAGGGACAGCACGACGACCTGATGCGCCAGTATCACACCTGCGAGGAGCAGAACGAGGTGCTGCGGTCCGAGATCGCAGAGGCCCGAGCGCGCATCCAGGCCCTCTCGACGTCCGGCGACCACGGTTCGGATGCCCAGCTCAGCGCCGACCTGGCGCAGGCGCGCTCCCAGATCGACTCCCTCCAGAGCGCCCTCGACAGCGCCAAGCAGCAGATTCGCGAGCTCGCCGCGGGCGAAGGCCCCCTGCCTGCACAGCTGGACAGCCAGCTCGCCGCCCTCGCCGCCACGCATCCCGGCCTGATGTCCTATGACGATCGGCTGGGCATGATCAAGCTTGCGAGCGACCTGACGTTCGACCTTGGCAGCGACCGGGTCGGTCCAAAGGCCGCGGATTCACTGCAGAGCCTTGCCGACATCCTCAACGGGCCGATCGCCCGGGATTACGAGGTCCGCGTCGTCGGGCACACCGACAACGTACGGATCGCGAACCCTGCCACGAAGGCGAAGCATCCGACGAACTGGCACCTTTCCGCGCATCGGGCGATCTCAGTCAAGGACATTTTGAGCAAGGCCGGCGTCGCCAACGTCAGGATCGGCGTGGGCGGACACGGCGAGCATCGTCCGATCCAGCCCAATCGCGGCGGCGGCAACCGCGCCAACCGGCGCGTCGAGATCTTCCTGGTCCCCCTTCAAAGCCCGCAGGTGTCCAGCGCCCCCGCGCCGGAGCCCGAGATCGAGGTCGCCGAACCGGCGCCGGAGCCCGACGTGGCCACGGACGAGGCGACCGAGGAAGACCCCGCGTCCTTCAAGTAGTCATCTGAGCGTCCCCGATCGGAACCCGTCCCGAGGAGCCGACCGATATCGGTCTGCGCTTCCCGATCCGCACCAGGTTGTCGACAAAAAAAAAACTCCGCCACGGCAGGACGCCGCGGGCGGAGCAAAGGAGAAAGAGAACACTAATACGTTAGCATCGCAGGCCACCCAAGTACAGCCCAAATTACCAATTTTTTCAAAATTTCTCAAAAAAGGTGACATTCTGGCTCTTCGAGGCGTCAGAATCGACCTTATTGGTACAACCCGAGCAGTCCGGAGGACCCACCCGCCCGTAGCTCAGCCGGGTAGCTCAGCCGGATAGAGGGCGGTTTTCCAAGGCGAGGCGAGTCATATCCGTGCCCTGCCGAAGTTGGAGTATAAATCCTTGGTTTGCAGGGTGTTGTCGCAAATCCTGCCGCATGGGACAGATCACCATGCAGTGCCCAGGTCGACGACGGTGTCAGGCGTCACTGACACCAGCGAGCAAGGCGGCGGATCGCCAGTCCGTCGGGTCCATGACCTCGCCATTCCATCACCCTCAACGGACTCCTGACGGAGAGTCGGCGTCGGGGAGCAGGTGCCCGCGGGTCAGACGGCTCAGGCTGGCCGACCTGAGCCCAGTCTGCACAGCATCTCGTACAGCAGGGCTCGTGTCCCCATCTGGCGCAGTCACGGACGACACTTCGCCGGACGATCTGCAAGACTGGTTCGACCGCCACGCAAGCCTCGCGTGCAGGTGCGAGGGGCAGTGGGCGGCCGTTGTTGTGATTCGATGCACCGCCATCGTCAGCCATCTGCAGATCGAGCCCAGTTGAAGGGAACCCATCATGACTCCGAGGCAACGTGTCCAGGCAGTCTACGAAGGCAGGACCCCCGACCGCGTACCGCTGATGCTGGATCTGTCACACTGGTACAAGAAGAACCACGACGTCTTTTTCGATTTAACGGGATTCAAGGAGGTTGAACAGGACCTCGTGGACCTGCACAGGAAGGTCGGCGCAGTCGTTTACATTGAAACGGGCAGCCACTTTGACATCTACTATGAGGATGAATCCGTCACCAGCAAAGCGTGGACAGACGACCACGGGGTCTTCCACCAGGAATTGACCACACCTCTGGGAACGGTGCGTGAAGAGCGCGTATTCAGCACGAAGAGCTACTCTTACAACATCCGAAAGCGCATGATCGAGAACATCCGGGATATGGCGGTGATTGCGTATGCCATGACGAGCAGAAGGTGTCGGCCGCGCTATGAGCGATACAGGGCGTGGCAGCAGGCCGCAGGGGAGCTTGGATTTATCTATTCCGCATTGGGATACTCCGGATTCGGATTTCTCATATCGCGGTATATGGGTGTAGAGAACACCATTATGGCCGTCTACGACCATCCCGACGAAGTTCGGCAGTTTGTCGACACGGTCAACGAATCGAATCTACGAGTGCTCGACGAGATCAGAGACGAGCCCTTCGATGTTCTGTTGGTGGGCGACAACCACGACAGCAACGTCCAGACGGAGGAATTGTTCAATCGGTACACGCGCGAATATTACAGCGACTTGGTCAGGGCAATGCACGACAGGGGCAAGTATGTCGCTGCCCACGTCGATGGTGAGATGCGGGGATTCCTTTCGCGGCTTTCCGGATGCGGGGTGGACTGCATCGATGCCTGCACCCCGGCTCCGATGTTCTCGTTGACCGCTCAGCAGGCCCGCGAGGAGGCGGGGCCCGATCTGATTCTTTCAGGTGGCATTCCGGCTACCGTCTTCGGAAACCATGGCACGGACGAAGAATTCGTCGAAACGGTCAAGAGATGGCTTGACATCAGGCATCACAGTCCTCGACTGATCCTCGCCGCTGGTGATCAGGTTCCAACCGATGCGCCTTTTCACCGAATCGCGATGCTGTCCCAGTTGATCGATGAATATGGCCGGTACTGATGGTGCGCCTGCCTTCGAAGGCCGCTTCTGGTTCGTATAGACACTTGGCGCAACGCCGACACGCCGTTTCCTCCGGGGGCTGGACTGACTGGTGTACAGCGACGCGACGCTCAGGGCGGCGAACACGGCGCGGCTGGGGTCGGCGTGCAGATGGGTCGACCGTGACCACTTGAACATGATCCGGCGCTTCCGGGCGTCCCCCCTAACGCGGGCGAGCCGCAACGTTCTTCAACTTCTCGTCACCGCGACAACAAGAAGTGACGGTGGACGAATCTAAAAAGTCCCCCGGAAGCGGAGGACACCTGAAGATCGAGCCTTGTCGGTCCGATAATGGTAATGTGCACCGGTACCTGCGCTCGCAATTCCGACGAAAAAGGCGGTACATCACCATGTCTAACGCTGAATATCACCACAGGTTCACGTGGTCCATCGCCCTGTTGGCGCTCGGTTTCACGCCGAGTTCGATTGCGAGTAGTCCTGCGAGACACGAGCAGTTACAGAGCAGGCATCTCGAACGTACGGTTCAGCCGGCGATTCAAGTCGCGCAGGGCGCCGCTGATGCGAAGCGAACGTTCGATGAACTTCTGCAGGATGCGGACGTTCGGAATCGGCAAAGAGCCGCGGCGGGTCTCGCGGCATTGGGCGAACCCGTAGAGACGCTGATGCCCCTCCTGCGGGGCGCAACCGGGCATCCGGAGCCGTGGGTTCGGGTCGCTGCATTGAGGGCGCTCGGCCGAGCGAAAGACAAGGAGGCGGTACCCGCGATCACCGATTCACTGGCGGCGAAGGAACCGAAGGTGCGCCAGGCCGCCGCGGCGGCCCTCGGTGTCGTCGATGACCCCGCCGCAGCCGCGCTCGTCAAGGCGCTCGACGACGAAAAACCGGAAGTCGCCAGAACGGCCGCTCTTGCCCTGGCGGAATTCGGGACCCCTGTCGCCCGCGCGGTGCTTAGGGCGGTTGCCACGAACTCCGAACATCCTGCACGGGTCTGGATCGCCATGGCGATGCACCGGCTGGGAGAAGCGGGAACACAGCAGCGCTGTACGACATGAACGACAGGAAGATCATCGTTGGCGCGTCCCCGGCGGATCCTTGGGACGACTCCAATGCCAGACCAGTGGTTTGGGTGCCGAATGGATCCGGCAGCTACGAGGTGATACCTCTCACGTTGTCCACCGGCAACGGGATCGCCAAGCACATTGACGCCTCCGGCGTGGTCGTCGGTCTGGTTTACAAGCATCAGGTCCGCACCGGCACTTTTATTTACGATCTCAACAGCGACACACTGATCGAAGATCTGCTGACCCTGGTGCCGGAGGGCGGCCATGATTGGTCGCTCGCTCGAGTCTGGGACATGAACGATAAAGGTCAGATCGTGTGCACGGGAACGAATCCGCAAGGCCAACAGACCATTTTCGTTCTCACGCCGATCGAATAACGAATCCCTTCATAGAGAACAGGATGCGCGAGGATGACCTGCCGTGCCGGCAGCCCGGTACGTTCCCGGGAAAGGATCGTCAGCCATGAGCGCCACCAGTGATCACAGCCGGCTCGAGACGTCGCACGACGAAGGCGTATCAGTGTTCGACCGCGCCAGGAAGCTGTTTCTGCGGTACGCCGAGCCGCTCGAACTCGAAACGCGGCATCCCGGCCAGGGTTTACCCGAGCGCCTCGTCATCCCCGACAAGAGCATCATCTTCAGACTCTCGCTGCAGATGGACGACGGTTCGATCCGGTTCTTCCAGGCCTATCGCGTTCAGTTCAACGACGAGCGCGGTCCCTACAAGGGCGGCGTGCGCTTCCACCCGGACGTCACGCTCGACGAAGTCACCGCCCTGGCGTTCTGGATGTACATCAAGACGGCCGTCGTCGATGTCCCGTTCGGTGGGGCCAAAGGGGGGATCACCGTCGACTACAAGTCGCTGTCGCGCGCCGAACGAGAGCGGCTGACCAAGAAGTTCGCCGTGGTGCTGTGCCGCGAGGTGGGACAGGAGGTCGACATCCCCGCGCCCGACGTCAACACCGGCGAGCAGGAGATGGCATGGATGCTCGATGCATGGCGAAACACGACCGGCGTCTACCAGCGCGGCGCCGTCACCGGAAAGCCCCTCGACCTCGGCGGGAGCCTTGGGCGCCGGGAAGCCACGGGCAAGGGCGGCGTCATCGTTCTTCTGGAGGCCGCCAGGGAAGCGGGCATCGATCCATCGGGAGCGACGGCGGCGGTCCAGGGCTGGGGCAATGCCGGTCAGTACGCGGCGCTCGAACTGGCGAAGCACGGGGTCAGGATCATCACGGTCTCCGACAGCCAGGCCGCGATCCGCAGTCGCGACGGACTGCACGTCCCCGCACTGATCGATCACAAGCAACAGACCGGCAGTGTGGCGCATTTTCCAGGCTCGGAGCCCGTGGACCACGGCACGGTCCTGACGTCGAAGTGCGATTTCCTGATTCCAGCCGCCCTCGAAGACAGCATCGACGAGACGGTGGCGCCGCACGTCCAGGCGCGCTTCATTTCGGAGGTGGCGAACGGACCGACGACGCCCAGGGCGTCGCGCATGCTCTTCGACCAGGGCGTCACGGTGATCCCGGACGTCCTTGCGAACGCCGGCGGCGTGCTCGTCAGCTATTTCGAATGGGTTCAGAACCGGCAGGAATACTACTGGTCGCAGGAGGACGTGGCGGATCGAATGACGACCAAGATGAAGAGCGCCTATGAGCAGGTCGCCCGCGTCGCGACCGAGAACGCGGTTTCCCTGCGCCAGGCCGCCTACCAGATCGCAATCGATCGCGTGGCTCGGGCCGCGCTCGAGCGCGGGGGCCAGTAGACAACCCAACCGACCGATCGGCCCTTCGGATCACGCGACCTCGTCGAGCGAGTCGTCCACCTCGCCCGTGCATCCAGCCGAACTGATGCCGACGGTGCGATCCGGACGTAGCGGTGAGATTGACCTCAGCGTCTCAACAAGGCGGCTTCATGACGTTGCTGGGCCACCATCAACTTGTACTCGCAGTCTGAGGTCCTGCGGAATATGGCATCCGCATTCCGGACACTTCCCCGTTACGTTAGCCCTGAGACTGTACTCACAGTTTGGACACAGCAAGCCGCTGCGCCTGCGTCGATGTTCCTCAATTACCGCCCACGCGATCATCGTCACACTTGACGCCAACATCAGGGTTCCCCAGAAAAGCATATCGTTGCTGAAGATACCCGAGGGAGTAAGAGAATATTTCGGTGCCACGAGCCAGGCGGTAAAGCAGACAAGTGCAGTACCAAGAAGCAGCTGACCCAGCAGCCTTCGGTGACGTCCAGAAGAAAGGCAGAGCACCAGAAGTACAAGCCAAAGCAACGGCCCCCATCCTCTGTTCCAACCGGCAATCCGCGCGCGGATTCCTTCCGTGACGGCGTCAAACGTTGACGGCGTCGGCGCAGGTGGATGACCTGCCCCGCTCCTGGTTCCGACACCAGACCATCGGTCGTTCCGGAATTTCAGCTCGAAACGCCGTCCACTACGAGCATCCGTCCAGATTGCGATGTCTCTGTCGCCATTGCGCATCAAGCTCAAGGGCTTGCCATCATTCAATTCCCTTTCGACTTCGCTTCGAGGCATGGCGTTCGGCCACTCAGCGGCCCTGTAGAGCGCCCAGACCCGATCCTTCGCCTCCTTGCCCCAGACATCAATCTGTTGACATCGGCCTTGCCAGAGTTGATGGTCGACTCTGCGTTGATGATTCTGCCATACGCGCAATGACGCAGCAGAAAACAGAAGAACTGCGAAGAGACACCAAAGCAACGGAGCAGAACCACGATTGGATGACTGTCGGCTCATGCTTCGCATTCGTCGGGCTAACTTCCTGACGCCGATCCGTCACCGCTCGCAACCGCTCGTCACTGATCCGCTCGCGATACCGCGCCGCCATGCTCCCGCTGGCCTCGTGCCCCATGATCAGGTCGATGGCTGAATATCGAGGTGCCTGGTCGCTTCAACGTGCTGCACCGCGTGCCGTGCGGGAAGTCGGGGTACGGTTTCTTTGCCTTTGCGGGTGCCTTGCTGGTAGACTTCGTTCTCATGATGGGACTCAGAGATTACAGGTGTCAAAACTGGTCCGTCGGATTACACCTATGATCTGATATCCGTCAAACATACTTCTATTCAAGGGTTTGCGCTCGTAGCTCAGCCGGATAGAGCGGCGGTTTCCTAAACCGCAGGTCGCAGGTTCGAGTCCTGCCGGGCGCATTGGCCCCGACAAATCCCATAAAATTCTATCTTTCAGTCAGTTACATACCAGTTCCGCCCTCGGGCGGGAAGGAGTATCGCCGACGTCGCAGCGTGATGCGAGGCGTGTCGGACAGAATGCCGACTTGAAGACAGGCCGGACGGTCCCGGGCGGCTGATCGCCCGTTGGCCTGTTCCTCGACCGGAAGCGTAGTGTCCCCATCAAGCTGACCATCGCCATCGCCACCTGGAATCGCTGCGACGTCCTGCGACGGATGCTCGCATCGCTCGAAGATCTGCGCCTGCCGGACGGCGTCGAATGCGAGGCGCTGATCGCCGACAACAACAGCACCGACGACACGCGAAACGTCGTGTCCGACGCGATCGAGAAGCTGCACGGCAGGCTGCCGGCGCGATACCTCTTCGAGTCCCGCCAGGGCAAGAGCTTCGCCCTCAACCGCATGGTCGCCGAATCCGAGGGCGACTGGCTGCTGTTTCTCGACGACGACGTGCAGGTCACGGCGGGCTGGCTCGAGGCGTACCTCGCGGGCATGCAGCGCCATCCCGGCGCCGGCGCGTTCGGCGGCCCGATCGCGCCCTGGCTCGATGCCCCGGTCACCGGCCGCCTCGCTTTCCTGCTGCGCGAGTTCGGGACGCAATACGGCATCCTCGAGATCGAGCGCGACACGCCCATGTCGCCACCGGCGATCAGCGCCTGGGGCGCCAACCTCGTGGTCCGGCGCGACCTGCTGCCCGCGGAAGGATTCGCGACCGATCGCGGAATGCTCGGCGGGCGGCGCGTGGCGGGCGAGGACGTGGCGATCTGCCAGCACGTCGTCGACACGGGGCACGAAGCCTGGTTGCTTGCCGACGCGACCGTGCGCCACTGGGTGCCGCGCGACAGGCTCACCACGCGCCATTACTGCCGATGGCAGGCCGGCCTCGGTCGCATGTGGGTGCTTCAGCGCGGCAGGCCGACCCCGGGCAGGTTCGGCGTGCCGTGGTGGGCGTGGAAGACCTTTCTCAAGCGCGCCGCCGGCGCGGCCGTCCGGTGGCGGCCCTGGCCGACGCGCCCGTTCTACGATGCCCTCGGCGCGGCCGCCCAGTACTACGGGTACCTTCGCAGCGATTGATCGGGCTCACCCTGCCGCCGCCGTCCGGGCACGGGACTCGAATTCGCGGCGCAGCACGGACGTCTCCCAAAGGTGCGGCATCAGCGCGGCCCACGCCCGCTCGCCCTCCATGTAGCTTGCGTCCGGTTTCTCGATCACGTCGGTCACCATCTGCCGCACTTCGGTCGCATCGACGAGCCCGGACTGCGCGAAGGCGGTCGAGTGCACGACGTCGAGCACGAACGACTTCCAGGGCCCCTTCATCCAGTCCACGATCGGCGTGTTGAAGCCGATCTTCGACGTACGCCACGTCACCTCCGGCGGCATGATGGGATCCAGCGCGTCGCGCACGATCCGCTTGGTGTAGCCCTCGCGCAGCTTGCTCGTCCAGGGCAGCGAGAAGACGAAGCTCACGAGGCGATGGTCCATGAAGGGCATGCGAATCTCGACGCCGTTCATCATGGCGTAGCGATCGTAGTTGCGCAGCAGCGTCGGGAGGACCGTCTGGTGGAAGAGCGTGTACAGGTGGCCGCTGAACTGCCCGAACCGCCGATCGGGGATCGACTCCCGCTCCTGCCGGCCGAGCAGGCAATCCAGCGCGAACTTCGCCCACGCCTTCTTTCCGCCCATGTACCGCACGTAGTAGCCCAGGTCGTACCGGGTCTTGGGCATCTGCGGCGAGTCGATGTCGATCATGCCCCGGTAGACCGCCAGGATGTCGCGGACCCGGCCGAGGCTGAGCCCGGCGTCCCGAAACGCCTTGAACACCTCCTGCCCGTAGCCGGCCAGGCACTCGTCCGCGCCGTGCCCGTCGAGCGTGACGACGACGCCGTGGCGCCGCACCGCCTTGTAGGTCTCCACCATCGGAATGGGGCTCGTCAGGTGAAGCTCCTCGAAACCCCAAAGGTAGTCCGGAAGGCTCTCGATCCCCGCGACCGGATCGATCGGCAGGTACTCGGCCCGGATGCCGGTGTGCTCCACCACCTTCTCGGCGTGACGGCGCTCGTCGAAATGCGTGCCGGGGAACGTCGCGACGAACGCGTGCTGCCAGTCGCTGCTCATGCGGCGATCGCGCTCGTGGTTGCCGATCCGGGCCATGCTGCAGGCCACGGCGCTGGAGTCCAGGCCGCCCGAGAGCGCCGTGCCGATGGGCACGTCCGAGCGCATTCGAAGCTTGCATGCGTCCAGGAACAGCTCCCGGAACCGCTCGACCTGGTCTTCGTATCGCGACGGCACGTCGACCAGGCTGTCCATGGTGTCCCAGTAGCGCGTAAGCGTCAGCTCGCCTTCGCGAAGCCAGCCGTAGTGGCCGGCGGGAAAACGGCGGATGCCGGCGATGAGGCAGCGGTCGGTGCTCTCGTAGTCGTTGAGGTGCGTCTTGCACCAGTCGAACTCGTCCGACGGACGGACGTCGGGGAGAAAGGGAAACAGGGCCTTCATCTCCGACGCGAACACGAACGCGTCGCCCGCTCGTGCGTAGAACAGCGGCTTCTTGCCGAACCGGTCGCGCGAGAGGAACAGCTTGTGCTCGCGCCGATCCCAGATGCCCAGGGCCCACATGCCGTTGAGCCGATCGAGGCAGGCGGGCCCCCATTTCGCGAAGGCGTGCAGCAGGACCTCGGTGTCGCTGTCGCTGCGAAAGACGATCCCCTCGGGCTCCAGCTCCGCGCGGATCTCCTCGAAGTTGTAGATCTCGCCGTTGTAGGCGATGACGTAACGATCGAGGATTTCGAGCGGCTGATCGCCGCGCTCGCTGGTGTCGAGGATCGCGAGCCGGCGATGGCCGAGGGTGATCCGCTCGTCCCGCCAGGTGCCCGACCCGTCGGGCCCGCGCGGCGTGAGCCGTTCGAGTGCCCGCTCGAAGGTCTGAGGATCGGGCCTTCCGTGATATCCGAGAATGCCGCACATACCTGTTACCTGTCTTCGGACGTGGCGGGGAACAGGTTGAAAGTAACCGGTCTGAAGTGCGCATGCCGGATGTCGAAGCCGGGCGCCGGGTGTTGGGTATCGAGTTTCGCGGCGCGCAGGTCCAGCGCATCCGTCATGAGGTGGCCGCGCATCCGACCCGTGGGCTGACGCCGGCTGACGCCCACGGTACGCCACCCGTCCTGCGAACCGCGCGGCGTAAGCCCGC